>CAYSSE010000034.1:0-23943 GCA_964433355.1 uncultured Desulfocicer sp. | reverse complement strand
ATAACGAAAAATGAAACTCATGACTCCAGTTGTTTGGATGGCGTTTCATATAAAACATACATGGCAGTCACCACTGCCACAACGAAAAATGAAAGTCCTTTAATTATAGTACGTTGCTGAGACTTTCTTATAAACGGGCATGTCCTGCCGGACACAACGAATATAAAAAATGGCTGTATGCCGCCCCCGGGGAGGGGTAATGGGACCGACCCGGGACTGTTAGACAGCCCAATTGGTCGGTCCCATTACCCCTCCCCGGGGGCTCTGCTGAGGCTACTTGGACACTTCATTTTCATATAAAAAAACGTTTAGGGGACAGATTTTTAAATCTGTCCCCGCCTTCCGTATGTATTACACCAATTTTGCACCGGCGTTGAAGGCCGCAAAATTGCTGTTCCAGATGGCCGGTTTGGGGCTGACATTCTTCAGGGCCTGGAGCCATACTTCCCGGGGGATAATATTAAAGGGCTCAAGGGCACTAAGGGCCCCCAGCATCACCACGTTGGCACTTTTTCCGGTAGAATCTCCCAGGCCAATGGCGATGTCCAGAATATTAACCTTGATCACATTGAACCCTTCCAATTGCTGGTTGATCATCTCATCGGTGGGATAATCGGCTACAGAAAATCCCTGGGGAATCACCCGGGTGTCTGCCATGAGCACCACGCCACCGGGTTTGAGTGCCGAGATAAAACCGGGCCTCAATGATTCACTTTTTTCCATGACAATGAGACTGTCGGCGGTTCCTGGAAGAATCTGGGGGCTGAAAACGGAGCCACAGCCAAAGGTACTGATGACGGGGCCTCCCATCTGGGCCATGCCATGGGTTTCTCCTTTGACAATATTGTCTTTGTCATATCCGGCAAGGAAGGCCATCTGGGCCAGCACCTTACCGAAAAAGAGGTTGCCCTGTCCCCCCACGCCGCGGATGGCAAGGGACAATCTCCCGGGAATGGTTTTTTTGTCAAAGTCAGGGATTGTAATGGTTTCCGGAGCAGCTTCCGGTGCATTTCCGTCTTTTACCGTGGATGCTGATGAGATTTCGGTGGCAACGGAGATGGCACCCACTGGGCACATCTGCAGGCAGGCCGGGGTCTTGGACACACAGCCGGAACACAGGTTATTCCAGATGGGGTGATCATTTTCGTCATACTCAATTCCTGAGCAGATATTACAGGTGCCGCACTCTTTGCATTTATCCACATCAACAACCAGTTTCTGGCCGTAATCACTTTTGGGAACCTTTCGGATACAGGTCCCCTTGATGACGAGGATGGTGAAAACGCCTTCTTCTGCTTGTTTCAGGGCGCTTTTCAGGGCCGTTCGAATGGCCTTTAAATCATAGGCATTTACCACTACAACAGGGGCACCTTCTCCTTTCAGGGAGGCAACCAGGTCAAATTTGTTGGGCTGGCCCTGGTAATTAACCGGAGATGCCGGCGAGTTCTGGCCACCGGTCATGGCGGTCCATTCGTTGTCCAGCACCACCTTTACACCGGGGATATTTCGGTAAATGGCATTGCGGGTGGCATCCATGCCGGAATGACATTCCGTGGAATCTCCCAGAACACTGATGCATTTGCTGACGGATTCGGGTTTGGAGGTGACGTACCCGGTGCGTTTACTTTCACTGGCACCCATGGCCACACCGGTGTCCAGGGCATTGAGAAAATAGAGAAGGGAGTTGCATCCGATATCACCGAAGATGGCTTCCAGGGCACCTCGTTTTTTCATTTTGCCCACCACATTGGCAAACAGAGCATAGGGGCATCCAGCACAGATCATGGGGGGCCTGGGAACCGGGGAAGCCGCCACTGCAAGGGAATCAACTTTATGGCCCAGGAGGTCGGCAATGGTTTCAGGTGTCCATTCGGTTACGGAGCTGTTATTCACTTTACCCTTTACGGCAAGGCCATCCTGGAGGCAGGCTTCCTGAATGAATCGATACCCGTCTTCAATGACGTAAACCTCTCCGTCAATGCTGTCATAAAATTGTTTGATAAGCCCCATGGGAAGGGGATTGGTAAAGGCAAGCGACAGAATGTCCAAATCCGGTTCAAACTGTTTTTTGTACTCCTCCAGGAACAAGGTGTTCACCCCGTGGGTGATAACCCCCCGTTTGCCTGCCCCTTTTGTCCATAGATTCAAGGGGGATTCTTCCACCATTTTTTGTAGTCCCGGGAGCCGCTCCGCATGGATTTTGTTGTAGTTGGGACGGGTGAGGTTGGGAAGGCAGTTATAATTATGGATATCTTCCATGACAACGGGGTCTCGTTGTTCTTTTTCCATGAGGGAGATCAGGCCTTCACTGTGGCACAGAATGCCGCTGGCCAGGATCACCGTGGAGGTGTTAAATTCCCTGCCGATTTTTACGGCGATGGATGCTGCCTGGTGCATCTCCTGGTGATTCCGGGGTTCAAACACCGGTACAAAACAGCTTTTCAGGGTATATTTAGGGTCAATGACATGCTGGGTGGAGCTGGGGGTAAAATCACTTGCCAAAAAATAGATCAATGCCCCCCGGGGCTGGGTGAAATGGGAGACACTGGTCACCACATCCCCGGCCTGGAACATCCCCGGGATTTTCATGGTGACCACGCAATCTCTACCGGCCAGGGAATGGCCGTGGCCCACCCCAGCGGATACGGCCTCGTTCACGGACCAATTGGCACTGATCAGATCTTTTACATGGGATAATCCCTTGTCAAGAACCTCTGTGCTGGGGGTGCCGGGGTACCCGTCCACGGCATGGATCCCTGCCCTGACACATCCCACGGCAAAGGCGATGTTACCCTGAAGTACGTGGGTTTTACCGGGTTCGTCTGTACACATCTGTTTGATGGGGTTCATTGAAATGCTCCTTTATCTGTTGTTAAGTATGGTGTTGAATAATTTAATTTATGATTAATTTTTTAAAAGTATGACTTTTTAGCAACTATTGATGTGTTCTGTCAATGGTTATGGGAAAGAATAAGTTAAAAAAATATCTTGTTATATGGATTATTACGGGCTATTTTTTATTTAATATATTTTAAATATCTGTAAATATAATATTTTTTTTGTTTAATTGAGTTGTTTGATGTTGTGTGAAAAAAAGGGCGTGAGATCGTGGATGTGTTATTAAAAGTATGATTTTATGAGAATGCTGACGGTTTTTGTGGGCCCGGCCGGAACCGTAGACGGCCCAATTGGCCGGTTCCTATTACCCATTGGGGGGGGGCTCTGCTGAGGCTACTTGGACACTTCCTTTTTCAAACCCGTTATAATCAGCCTTTTTCATATAAAACGGGCATGTCCTGCCGGGCACAACAGATAAGGAACTTCTATTGTCAGACTTTAACTGTTGTGGTAGTGGATGTTTCATGTTAATAATCAACCGGAAATAAGGTTTCGGGCAGGAAGGCCATGAATGTCATGTGAATGGATCAGGATCAATTATAATGGATAAACAAAAAGAGATTAAATCAGCCCCTCCGCGGTTTCAGGAGATTGTCAACACGATAAAGAAAGATATTCTGCTCCAACGCTACCGTCCTGGTGATGCCCTACCACGGGAGGATGATCTGGCAAAAGATTTTGGTGTGGGTCGCTCCCTGATCCGGGAATCCCTTGGGGTGCTCAAGGCCCAGGGATATCTTGAGGCCAGGCGGGGCAGCAGCGGTGGTACCTTTGTGTGTGATCTGCTTCAATCCCAGGGGATGACCACGTTACTGGCAGATCTTGTGGTGATGCGTTCCATGAGCATCAAGCATTTGTGTGACGTTCGGATTCTCATTGAGCCCGAGGCGGCTCGAACGGCAGCCCTTGAGGCATCTCCTGCCCAACTGCAACACCTGGGGGATTTTGTCTTCAAGGGATTGAATGCCAAAACTCTTGGTGAACGCATTGCCCTTGATGTGGAGTTTCATAACCAGATTTGCGATTTGAGCGGGAACCCCTTTTTCTCTCTTCTCATGCGAAGTATGATGGGTTTTCTCCAGCAGTTCCTTGAAATTCTGGATCATAAAGATACTTATCTTCATGAGGAGAATAGCCACAGACTTCTCTATGATGCCATCTTTTCTCGGGATCACCAGCGGGCTTTTGAAAGCATGTACACCCATGTGGTGATCATGAAGCAGAGATTTTGTGATCTTGAAAAGGAGTTTCTCAGTATCAACACCCAGCGGCTCCAAGGATAATTTGATTATAAAGATAACCATGGTTATGGCCCGCTGAAGCAATGCAGGGGCATTGACAAATCCCAGGGTTCTGTTTGTCAGTGTCATACCTGCCAGAAGTTCATCTAAAAACACTTGACAGAAGGGATTGTTTTATATAGATGACATACACAAAGTGTAACGTTTGACGTAAGATGTCAAGTGCGGTTCTGATAAATTACGTTTAAGGGCGGGGCAGGCTTGGGTTATTGGCGTTTCTATTTGAATTTGCTTTAAGACACAGGTAGCTGTCAAAAGTACAAACCTGATCCCGTTCTCACAAAACCGGCCAGAAAAAACTTAAACATCAAGTGTTCATAAGAAAAAGAAGGTACTATGTTTTAGGTGCTGGGTGCTTACAACGACTGCTTTTTCACGATTCGTTGTACCCCCCAGGGCATGGCAGTTATAAGGCAAATAGGTATTAATCAGTAGATGATGGAGGTCAAAATGAAGAGCATGTTAAAAATATTTATGGTCGTTTTTATTGGAATTCTGGTTGTTTATCACCCGTCGTTGGGAATAGCTGGAGAGTGGCAACCAAAGGGCACGATTACCTTTCAGGTTGGTTTTGGTGCTGGTGGTTCCACAGACACCTTGACCCGTATGGTAGCGTCAAGCATTGAAAAACAAACAGGATGGAATATTATTGTTGATAACAAACCTGGTGGGGGGGGTATCGCAATGTTGTCTGGATTGAAACATAAGAAACCCGATGGCTTGACACTGGGAGTTGCTGTGAATATGCCCATCGTCATCACCATGGCTTTAGGGCGAACTAAACTGCCTTTCGCCATCGACAGTTTTGATTATATTGGCACAATCAATAATATTGAATTAGGCCTCGTTGCCAAAGCCGATGCACCATTCAATGATTTTGCGGGTCTTCTTGACCACGTAAAAGCCACAGCTGATCCGATAGGTTTTGACGCCAAGCCTCAGCAACTGGTTCTTTCTGCGGTTGAAAAACAGAGTGGAGTCAGGTTGAAACTTGTCGCACACAAAAGCGGTGCTGAGCAGATTCAGAGCCTTCTTGGCGGACATGTTGTTGCAGCATGCCTTGCCGGTGAACAGATTAAATATATTGAAAGTGGCGATCTCAAATTGATTGCCTCCTTCAATAAGGATCGGCATGGATATGCGCCTGAAAAGAAGACGCTCATTGAAAGTGGATATGATTTTTATCTTGATCCCATGTTTTTTGTTGCTGCTCCCAAAGGATTACCTGCGGATATAAAGCTCGCTCTTACGAAAGCGTTTGACACCGCTCTTAACTCTGACGAAGTTAAAGAAGCCCTTATGAATACAATACAAATGTCTCCGAATAATTTGGGACCAGAAGGTACCCAGAAAATGCTGGAAGACGCCGTAAAGGATATGTCCAAAGTAGTCACACTTGGCGTAAAATAGCAGTTCGCACTTAGCTCACGAGGTTTTGGGCAGCGTTGGTTTTCGCCCAAAACCTCGGAGTAGAAGCGTGTGCAAACCAGCGCGTACACGGCTTAGATGAGACGCTTTTTTCTACAGGATTTTCCGGGAGGTTGAAAATTTATGCTGAATCGAATATCTGGCCTGATGATTGCCCTAAGTGGCGCTATCCTGCTTTTATGGATCATTCCAAATCAAGTGGAAACGATGAGTTTTGGATTGTTGAAGCCATCGACCTTTCCTAATATTTTATCGATTATCATGATTGCTCTGGGGCTCCTGCATTTCTGCTTTCCAGCCGGAACGGCTGTATTGGAGCGAAGACTCTTGCTGCGCTTGCTCCTTATCTTTGCACTGTGTCTGTTTGCCGTTTTTCTCATGAATTTTGTCGGCTTCATCTTTGTTGCGCCAGTCCTTGTACTGATCATCATGATCCTGATCGGGGAACGGCGACCCCTATGGTTGTTGATCTCTGTTATCCTTGTACCGGTATCTTTGTGGGTTATAATAGCACAGGTATTGGAGAGGTCCTTGCCCTGAGGTAAATATTCGGGGTGGTAATAAGTACCCATGCATATGTTTTTCGGTATTCCACAGAGATATGCCGTTGATATTTATGGATTTTATTTTGAGGAATATATACTCGGGTACTTATAAATGTTTGGACAGTGCCCCATATTAGCGTATTTGGGACTGCGTAGCATACTAATGTTAGGTGAACAGGCCAAACTTAGGTGAATATGGGGTGCTGGCCGAATATTTACGCCCTGGGTTTATGATAACTTTGAAAGTCAATGTCGTACGGTTGTGAAAAAGGCAAATGCCGGAAAGTAACAAAAAAAAGACTCCGATCAGTGGCGCCCAGCGTCTGCCGAGGGTACCGTGTGCGTTACGATTGGGAGCCTCACCGCTCCGATCGGGTTTATTGTCCGGCCAAAATTTTATGGAGAAAATCATATCATGGTTGATATTACTATCATTCTTGGCGGAATAGCTGACGCATTAACTTTTATCAATTTCATATTTGTGATCCTCGGCATTGCCCTTGGTCAGTTAGTTGGCGCAATGCCCGGCATAGGGCCGGTTATGGCAATGGCTATTGCAATTCCATTTACGTTTACCTTGAGCCCCATTGTGGCGATCTCATTTCTGGTGGCAGTGAACAAGGGTGCTCTGATTGGGGGGGCCGTTCCCTCAATTTTAATCAATGTACCGGGGACGCCTGACGCGGCAATAACCGCGTTGGATGGGTATCCCATGAGCCAGCAAGGGAAGGCTATACGGGCACTTAAAATGGCAGTTTACAGTTCCGTGACCGGGGACTTTTTCAGCACTCTTACCCTAATTACCCTTGCCCCATTGATTGCCATCGCTGCTTTAAAGATGGGGCCAATTGAAATTTTTGCCCTGATGGTCTTTGCATTTTCCATCATCTCCGGTCTTGTGGGAGATTCGATGATTAAGGGCATCCTCTCTGCCGTGCTGGGGTTGATGTGCGCCACCGTCGGCCTGGATCCTCAAAACGGTACGCCTCGGTTTATTTTCGGATTTTTCCAACTTTATGACGGCTTGCCACTGGTTTCCGTTGCGCTTGGTTCCCTGGCTGTGTGCCATATTCTTCACCGATTAGCTGCTATCTCCGGAGACATCAAATCAGCGGTCAGCATCCCGAAAAATCAGAAAAAAGAAGATAATAGCATCAGCTGGGCCGAATACTGGGACTGTAAATACACGTTGCTGAAAGGATCGTTTCTCGGTGTTATTTTCGGCGCTATCCCGGGCTTGGACTCTTCGGCAGCAGCATTCATGTCATATGGTTCGGCCAAACAGGCCTCCAAAAACCCGGAGAGTTTTGGTAAAGGTAATATTCATGGCGTTGCGGCTGCAGAGTCAGCCAACAGCGCTGTGTGTGGCGCCAACCTCATCCCGATGTTCACCCTGGGTCTGCCTGGAAATGTTGCAGCCGCATTACTTATCAGCGCTTTTATCATCCATGGCATTCAACCGGGACCACTGATGTTCAAAGAGCAGGGGCAATTGGTTTACAGTATTTTTGCAACGATGATGTTTGCCAATGTCATCAATCTGATCGTTGGCCTTTTGGGGTTACACTTGTGGTCAAAGGTTGTCAATGCACCTGAATCATTAATTTACTCTTCCTCCCTGCTGCTGTGCATTGTCGGTTCCTATATTGCCACCGGCGGTTTGTTCGGAGTCGCTGTCCTGTTGCTTTTTGCCGTTATCGGATATCTGATGATTGTATTTGATTATTCGCCAATTGTTTTTATTATAGGGTATTTTCTGGGTGAAAGAATTGAACTGACACTGGGTCAAACGCTGACCATTATAGATGGTGATCCTCTGGTGCTGTTGTCTCATCCCATCGCCATACTACTGTTTGGATCGTCTCTGTTTTCCGTTTACTGGTTTAGTATTAGACCTCTCAGAAAGAAAATGTCTGAAGGGGACTGAATTGGCCACGAAGTCAGACAGATAGCAGATGAATGAAACTTCCGCCAATTTGGTTTTAGACCATCATATCATCCATATGATGATAATTAAATATGTTGCAAATACAATACATGGCCATCGGTTCGACCATTTTTTTATAACAAATTGAATTTATTGATATAAAAAAATAGTAAATAAAAAATCAAAATAAAATTTGATTTAGATTACAGTACGTTATGATGGCTATCGAACCGAGGGTACATGGTGTTGATGGTGGCTAAATTTAAACCGATTTTCAATTTGGCGAAGGTGTTGTTATTGACAAATGATTTCTGAAACAGCTATTTTTTAATGCTCTGCAACCATTGGGTTTCCATGAGAATCAATGCATCCTGCATTCCTTCAATGTGCAGTTTTGAGAGGGAGAATGCCAGGTTCGGCTGTTTTTTTGATATGGCATCATAAATGTCCACATGGTCATGATCATTGTGAATGTAAATATCTGCAGGTTTAACACTTCTGATAAAATTTTCAAGGAAATCCATGATGATGGTCGTGGTGCGGGTGTAAATGGGATTGTTGGCAATGGTGACAATGCACCGGTGAAAATCCATGTTGGATTCAAGTCGGGCGGTGTTGTTGGTGGCTTTTGCCGTTTTGTTCAGAAATATTTTTAATTGATCCAGCTGGACCGGGTCGGCTTTTACAGCCGCAAGCCTGGTCACCTCGGGCTCTATAAGCAGCCGTGCATCAATGAGATCCTTTACGGATACTTTTCCCATTTTCATCAAATCTTCCAGGTTGTCTGAAATGGAAATTCCATTGAGGTCTGTCACATAGGTGCCGCCCCGGTTTCCCCGCCGAACCTCCAGAAATCCCTGGGTCTGGAGCACTCGTAATGCCTCCCGGATAACGGGTCGGCTGACATCCATCTGCAACGAAAGCTCCGTTTCATTGGGAAGGGATTGGCCGGGAAGAATATCTTCATTGAAAATAGCGTGTTTGATCTCTTCCACCACCTGAATATAAAGGTTTTTGGCGCGGGTTGCCTTTGTTTTTATTTTTAACATCTTTGTCTCGTTGTGCATTTGATTTTGGGGCCAGGCTGTTTGAGTACATACCTGGCCTGGGGTTAAATCCGAAGGTAGGCTACCCATGAAGGGGGCGGTCATCCGCCTTCAGCGCTGCCTCCAGGGTAATTTCGGCCAGGGTGGGGTGGGAATGGATGGTGTCTGCAATATCCTTTACGGTGCAGCCCTTCTTTATAGCCAGGGTACTTTCAGCAATGAGATCTGTTGCATGGTCCCACCATGTGAACCCCAAGGACCTTTCCCGTCTCCTTGTCAGACACGATTTTGGTTTCCCCGGCCATTTCATTGATCACCTGGGTCAATGACGGTTACTTCTGTGCCCTTCTGGGCCGTCCGGACGGCGGCCACATATCCGCCGGGGCCAGCACCGATGACAATAACTTTTAATTTCATGTCCGCTCCTGTTTTCGAAATCTCATATTCGAAGGTTTAACGTAAAATAATGCCAGACTCTGTCGTTGAATGTCAATGTTTGATGTTTTTATTTAAGGTTAGACTGGCCTGGGTTGTTGTAGAGTCTGAGAAAAAATTAGAATTGCTGATAACAGTTGATAATACTTGACAGATAGATGATTAGTCTATAAGAATAAATTTAAAGTATAACGTTAAACGTTAAGTGTCAAGTGTCAATAAAAGGCTGACAGATTCAATTTTTATAAAAGAAGGATTCACAGGGGGCAACGCCCCGGATCATGGAGGAATGAATGGGATATCCAACGGTTTACCCCACAGGGGCCACAGTTTACAATCCGGACAAATGCTGGAACGGATACACGGTCTTCCAGGCCAAAAATCTCGGTGCCACCATCATTGATATGAACGGAAATGTAGTGAAGCAATTTGAAAATTTCCACGGTTTTCCCAATAAACTGCTGCCCGGCGGTAACCTCATGGGTCATACCGGACGTCGCAATGGTAAATATGGGTATCAGGACCAGAAGGATCTTGTCCAGGTGGACTGGGAGGGCAACATCACCTGGCAGTTTGACCAGTATGAGTACATTGAAGATCCCGGAGAAGAGCCTCGATGGATGGCCCGGATTCACCATGATTACCAGCGGGAGGGTAACCCTGTGGGATATTATGTGCCGGACATGGAACCCCGAGTGGATGGGGGAAACACCCTGCTTTTGTGCCATAAGAATGTGCATAATAAAAAAATCACGGATAAGATGTTGTGTGATGACACCATCATTGAGGTGAATTGGGAGGGCGATATCGTTTGGGAGTGGGTATGCAGTGAGCACTTTGATGAATACAACTTCACCGAAGAGATGAAAAACACTCTGTACCGCAATCCCAACCTCCATGCCAACATCGGTGAAGGTGTGGCAGACTGGATGCACATCAACTCCATGTCCGTGCTGGGATCCAACCGTTTTTATGATGCCGGAGACCAGCGGTTCCATCCCGACAACATCATCTGGGATGGCCGCCAGACAAACATTCTTGCCATTATCAGCAAGGAGACCGGCAAGGTGGTGTGGCAGATCGGCCCCGATTACAGCAGCAGCAAGGCACTGAGAAAAATGGGGTGGATTATCGGCCAGCATCATGCCCACATGATCCCCAGGGGGCTTCCCGGTGAAGGCAATATCCTGGTGTTTGACAATGGGGGATGGGGGGGGTATGGCGCACCCAATCCCGGCTCCCCCAAAGGGTTCAACAATGCCCTTCGAGATTGCTCCAGGGTTCTGGAAATTGATCCTGTTACCCTGGAAGTGGTGTGGAAATACACACCAGTGGAAGCCGGATTCACAGAACTTGCAGACAATTATAAATTTTACAGCGGCTATATCAGCAGTGCCCAGCGCCTGCCCAATGGAAATACCTTGATCACCGAAGGGGCAGATGGTCGCCTTTTTGAAGTGACCCCCCAGCATGAACTGGTGTGGGAATACATGAGCCCCTATTTTGTTAAAAATGCGGATTCCAACATGGTGTATCGTGCCTACAGATATCCTTACAGCTATATTCCCCAGCTGGCCCCCCCCGTGGAAACAGCCATACCCGAGGTGGATCGGACCCAGTTCCATGTTCCAGGCAGCACCGTGAAAGCGCCTGAAAATGTATCCACCTTTGGGGCAGGGGATGTGTTCAGCCCCGATGCCCAGCTGTGTATTGTTGCTGATGCCGATGAATTTGACGATTAATAATTCGCCTTTCGGGCTGGTTTTTACCTGTTCCCCCAAGTAATTCGCTTCCTTCCTCCAAAGGTGTTTTTTGACTTTTGGGGTAAGGAAGTCCGAAACATGGGGTATTGATCCAACAAGTGTGAACTGAAAAATGAAGGATATCAACGGGTCAACCCGGAAAGATGAATGAATAAGAAAAGGAAAACAGACCATGAAGACCTTGGATGAACTGATTTTTAATGAAGTGCTTCGGTATTCAAAAGAACATACCTGGGCCAGACAGGAAGGCGATGTGATGGTGGTGGGCATTTCCGATTATGCCCAGGACTAGCTGGGGGAGATCATCTATGTGGATCTTCCTGAAGAGGGTACCGTCTATGGTGCGGGAGATATGTTCGGATGCGTGGAGTCGGTGAAAACTGTGTCCGACCTTTACATGCCCGTAGCAGGCGAAGTGGTGGAGATCAATGATGCCCTTGGAGATGATCCGGGGCCGGTGAACACTTCTCCCTTTGACCAAGGCTGGATGATCAAGGTGAAGCCTGAAGATGCCGACTCGATTGCCTCATTGTTGTCAGCCGGAGAATATAAGGCGCGTCTCAAGTAAACTTTGGCACCATATGCCCTTGCCGCCGGCTGATTCAGGTGGCCGAAATTTCAACCCTGAAACGAAAAGAAAAGGAAAAATTTTCCATGGGAAACACCATTTATTCCGCCACGGGGTGTGCGCGGTGCAAGATTACAAAAAACTATATGAAGGCCAATGGCATTGACTATGAAGAATTTGATTTCAAGACCGAAGGAAAGGATGCTTTTGCCAAGTTCTATCGGGCCAATCGCAAGGAGATTTTTCGGGATAAAGATGGGGTTGAATTCCCTGTTTTCACCGATGAGAATGTGATTCGACAGGGGGTAAGTGTGGTGATTGCTTACCTCATTGCAAAGGATCGCCTGGCCGGTTTCATTGGACGCAGCCTGCTCCATGGGGAGTGGCTGGATGGCATCAATGTTTCCGTTGGAAACCCGGAAGATGCCGAAGCGCTTTTAAGTGTGATGGCCTATTTGAAAGGGGCTGGGCTGAAACTTCAGATCACCTCTGATGGCATAAACAGCGTCATCCTGGAAAAAATAGTTGAAAAGGGGCTGGCGGATCGCATCCTCATGGCGGTCAAGGGGCCTGCAGACCTTTATAATACCCTTATTGACGGTGAGGTTGACCCAGAGGATGTGAAAAAGAGCCTGGCCCTGGCCCCCCGAATTGCCGATTACCAGTTCTTTACCACCATCGCACCGGTGGTGCGAACCCCGGGAGAAAGTCCTGAAATCACCTATCTGACCCCGGAAGAGATCGGCCGGACTGCCCAGTTCATAGAAGCTGCCACCGGCAGCAAGAAACATCCCTATAGTTTAAAGCCCCATGATATAAAAGGAGACACCGACCCGCGTTTTACGTCTGTGAAGCCGTTGCCAGACAGTGCCTTTTTCAAATATCGTACCGCCGCGAGGCGATACATGGTGATGGCGGAGATTGAAAAGTAGGGCTTGACACTCTATGGGGCACTGCGGATTCGTTCATGGAATGGTACCAAATTTTCAGGAGAGGATCAGAGTTGGGTGGATCAGCGTTTCCGAATCGGCAGCAAAATAAAGGTGGTTGATGGGGTTTCCCTTGAGTTGAGAGCGGATTACGGAGAGGACTCCTGGGGCAACGATTATACCGGTGGTTTGGTTTTAAGGCCCCGGGAAATGCCTACAATATGAAAACAATACATACCTCATTGATATGGATGGAATGCTCGTTCACACTTGGCCCATCGGCGGAATGCCGGTAAAAATGCTGTCCAATGGACATCTAATAGGGTCAAAAAGAGACCGGGGTGGCAAGTCTCCGCTTGACCAGGATCCCCGCCCTGAAAATCCACTGGATTTTGCACCCTGGCATGACAATATTGAAATAGTTGAATTGGACTGGGAAGGCAATGAGGTCTGGTCATTTTCATCCTAATAATAAGGTAAGCGTTTTTCCAAACAAACGTGGCTATTCCAGAGTCATAGAAATAGACCCATTAACCTATGAAATTTTTGGAATCCTTCACAACAACTTTACACTTTTTGAAATCAATCGCTGTTTTGTAAAGGCTTCATCTAAAAAGTGTAAACTACTTTTGTGGGGATATGAAAGATGCCGAAATATCAATCATATCAAGAAGTAATTGAAATTTTTACCTTTCACCCGAAGATAGATTTTTTCAGCCCACCCCCATATTATAGTTCCGGTGATTTTTTACCCCACCGCTTCCTTGACGGCAAGTGTTGAAAGCCATTCTTTCTCAAGCATGAGCATGGCATTACAGACGTGGTTGACATGATTTCTGGTCAGGTCAACCACTTTTTTTTCATTTTTTTCTTTTATGGCCTCGTAAATAGCGGCATGGTCCTGGTCATCGTGGATACGACGATCAGAGGGTTTAAAGGCTTTGATGAAGTTTCTGGTAAAATCCAGGATGGTTTCCATGAATCTTGTGTACAAAGGGTTATTGGCCATTTCCACAATTTTTTGGTGAAATTCCACGTTAAGCTCTATGCGGCGATGGTGACCCCGGGTGGATTGGGTTTCGCTCACTATTTGCCCCAGCAGTTTTATCTGGCCTTCTGTTCCATTGACCGCAGCCAGCCTGAAAACCTCCGGTTCCATGGACAATCGCACCTGGGTGAGATCTTTTATGGATATTTTTCCCATGAGGATAAGATCTTCCAGGTTGTCGGAAAGTGAGATGGTTTTAAGATCCGTTACGTAGGTCCCCCCCCGACTTCCCCGCCTGATTTCAAGAAATCCCTGCATTTGAAGCACCCGCAGTGCCTCCCTGATCACCGGTCGACTCACCCCCATTTGAGTGGAGAGCAAATTTTCATTGGGAAGCGATTCTCCCGGCTCAAGTTCGCCTGAGAAAATTAATTTTTTAAGGGAACTGATCACTTCAATATAAAGGTTGCCGGGTCGTGCCAGGTTTTTAATTTTATTTGCCATTACTTTTCTTTTTTGCTGTTTTTGACAGTGGTGTATGGTTCGGGTTTTTCCGTTCCTTTGGGGCCGTGTCTTTTTTGAATCAGGTTTTGATTTTTTTTGAAATAACTTGACAAGCTTATAGCATCGTGTTTATAAAATGTCAAATGTAAGACATATAGAATTGTTGCTGGTTAAGGAATGATGATCTCGTAAAAAGTCCAGACCTTAACTTTAAACCACAATATAAAGTACTTTTGAGGTCATATGAAGGGTGCCGATCATCGCGTAATAGACTTCTTCGGAGGCGGGGACAGATTTGAAAATCTGCCCCCTAAGCACACTTTGTTGTGTTCGTAAGGGCATGTTGCCATGAAAAAATAAGAATTTAATCACACCCCCTTTTCCCAAGGTGATCGATGGTGTGTTTATACACCCAAATATAATGATAGAGAGTCAGATGACTATGAAAGATGAACAATTAAGAAAAGGGCTGCTCCAGGCGTTGGGAGTGGCGATTCAAGGAGAGATCCGTTTTGATGAGATCTCAAGACAACTCTACAGCACTGATGCCTCGGATTACCAGAAAGTCCCCCTGGGGGTGGTGGTTCCCGCCAATATAGATGATATTTGTGCCGTTGTGGACATTGCCGGAAGATATGACGTTTCCATTATTCCCCGGGGGGGTGGCTCCAGTCTTTCGGGCCAGACTGTGGGGCCTGGGATCGTCCTTGATCTTTCAAAATATCTTAACCATATTCTTTACATCAATGTGAAAGAGCAATGGGCAGATGTACAGAGCGGAGTGGTGCTGGATGTGTTGAATGCGGCCCTTGTGCCCCATGGGCTCATGGTGGGGCCGGATCCATCGTCCAGCGCTGTGGCCACCCTGGGCGGCATGACCGGTAATAACTCCACCGGATCCCACTCCATAAAATATCGCATGATTGTGGACCACGTCCATGAGGTGGATGTAGTGCTGGCCGATGGTAGCAAGGCCACCCTGGGCCCCAAAACCCCTGAGCAGGTGGCAGAACTGCTGGAACAGGCCACGGCAGAGGGAACCTTGTACCGGGGAATGCTTGAGATCTTAAATGAGTACAAAACCGACATTGAAACGGGGTACCCGGATACCTGGCGCAATGTGGCCGGATATAATCTTAAACGTTTGCTGGAGGATCAAAAGGCAGGAAAGCCTTTGAACCTTATGCCTTTGGTGGTGGGGGCGGAAGGGACGTTGGCCGCCATTACCCGTATTCGGGTGGGACTGGTGCCCCGGCCCCGGGTGGTTCGTCTCATGGTGCTTCATTTTAATGATCTGAAAACCGCCCTGGAGCGGGTGCCCTTTATCCTGGAACATGATCCATCGGCGGTGGAGCTCATGAGCCGGCCCATTCTGAAGCTGGCCCATGAAAACAGTGCCTATCGAGACACATTACATAGCTTTGTCCATGGGCTCCCCGGGGCTGTTCTCGTTGTGGAATTTGCCGGAGAAGACGAATCGTCCATTGTAAAAAGCGTTCAAGAACTTGAACAGGCCTTGATGGAAACCGGCTATGATACCCCCATGACCCATTGCATTACACCGGAAGAAATGGGCCGGGTATGGTGGGTTCGAAAATCCGTACTGGGATTGTTGATGAGCAAACCCGGAGATAACAATCGGCGGATCTGGATCATTGATGATGCCACCGTTCCCGTGGATCGCATGGTGGGATTCACCCAGGATATCCTTGAGGCGGGAAGGGAATTGGGGTTTGAGCTTAATTTTGATGCCCATGCCTCGGCAGGCTGTCTTCACATGGGGCCTGAAATCAATCTGAAAACCGTGGAGGGCCTTGCCTCCCTTGAGCGGTTGGCCCAAAAGATCATGGACATTGCCATTGCCCACAACGGTACCACCACGGGTGAGCATGGTGAGGGGTTGGCCCGGTCTTATTTTAATAAGCAGCTTTATGGAGAACGCCTCCATCAGGCCTTTGGGGAAGTTAAAGCCTTGTTTGATCCCGATAATGTATTTAACCCCCATAAAATGATTAATGCACCCAAGCCCTGGGATCCGGACTGGCTGAAATATAAACCGGGTTATTCGACCTCCCTGTCTCCTGAAAAAACATTTCTTGATTTTTCATCTCACAACGGATTCGCAGGCCTGGTGGAGATGTGCAACGGCCAGGGTGAATGCCGCTCTTGGGTAAGAGGAACCATGTGCCCCACCTTCCGGGTCAGCGGTGAAGAGATGGATTCCACAAGGGGACGTGCCAATGCCCTGAGGGCCGCCATCACCGGCAAGTTCGGCACCGAAGGCCTTGGCAGCCGTGAGCTCTACGAGGTGATGGATCTGTGTGTGGCATGCAAGGCCTGTCGCAACGAATGCTCCACCCGGGTGGACATGGCCAAGTTGAAGTTTGAGTTTCTGGCCCAGTACCAGGCCCAACATGGGGTGCCGCTGCGAAGTCGTATGATTGGGCATATGGATGTGTCCAGTCGTCTGGGAAGTCTTATGCCGGGTCTGGTTAATCTTTTTTATAAAAACAGCCTGTTCCGAGAAATTCTTGATAAAACTATTAAAGTTGACCGTCGGCGAACACTGCCGGCCATTGCCTCGGTGCCCTTTAAGCATTGGTTTAAACATCGAACAAAACCGGCTTCATTTCCCCGGGGCCCTGTTGTGCTGTGGGATGACTGTCATATCAGCTATCACCAGCCAGAACTTGGCAAAGATGCCGTACGCATTCTGGAAGCGGCCGGTTTTGAAGTCCTACTGGTGGCGGAGAGTCGTTGTTGTGGTCGTCCCTTGATCTCCAAGGGAATGCTTGACAAGGCCACAGAACATGCCCGGCACAATGTGGCAAAATTGCTGCCCCATGTCCGCCAGGGAACCCCCATTGTGGGTGTGGAACCCAGTTGCATTGCCTGTTTCCGAGACGAATACCCAGACCTTCTTAAAAATCAGGATGCCCGTATGGTGGCACAAAACAGTTTTTTCATTGAGGAGTTCATTGCAGGTCTGATATCCGAAGACGGCGTTAAATTTGCCTTTAAGCACCCGACCGACAAGCAGACGGTTATAGTACACACCCATTGCTATCAAAAAGCCCTGGGGACATCAGACCCGGTCATAACCATGCTTGAAGCCCTTCCGGAAACTGAGGTGACGATGATTGACAGTGGGTGCTGTGGCATGGCTGGCTCTTTTGGGTATGAAAAGGAGCATTACGATACCTCCATGGCCATTGGCGAGCTTTCTTTGTTTCCAGCAGTGAGAGCTGCTGCTCCCGGGGTGATGATTGCGGCACCGGGCACTTCCTGTCGGGAGCAGATCAAGGATGGTACAAAGCAGATTGCACGGCATCCCATCTCCATTTTTGCGGCGGCTTTGCGTTAAATGGTTGGATTTCGGGGACTGCTATGTTGTGGCCAAGCCCCAATTATCTGTATCCTTGAACGGGGAACCAGGTTTGCAAGGTAGTCCGTAATAGCTGAAAAGAGTGGTCTTCACACCCACCCACAGAAACTCGGCTGGTGATATTTTTGTAAATCGAAGAAGAGCGCGGAATTCTATTGGCCTTTAGAACGGCTTCAAGGGTTTCCTTTGGCTGAGAAGGTTTGGCTTGACCCTCCGGCCAGATATCCGCTGCAATGATCCTTGTAAAGTTTAAAGCAGAATCAAGACCCAGGGCCTTTGCCACATGATCATTTCGTTGCCAGATCCAGTTTTCTAATTCAGGGTCAATGACTATCACTTTAAAATTATCATCCCTCCACCCGGATTGATATAAATTGCAAGAAATATGGTCATCAATGTCCTCTGTTCCGGGAGAACCATTCCATTCTGAATCCAATACCAGGATGGCATGGGAGTGGGTTTGTAAATAGGGTTTCAGCAATTGATGGCCCCGGGTATACAGTCCGGGATCACTATCTCCCGAGGCAACGATTAAATCCTGTTTTGTATCAAAATCAAAGGCTCCACAGCCAAGACTTCGGTGGAATTGATCCCGGCACAGGAAGCCTTTAAACGCGGCTTCCATATTGGTATCCGCCAATAGGAAAATACAATCTCTCATCCCAGCACCCCCGCAGCAAACAGGGCACCCAGATCAAGCTGACCCTGCCAATTTTTTAATTGAGGATGGTTGATGCCGCTGACTACAGAGGCTGCCCCATTGTCCGCCAGACGGGCACATAGTATGTGGTCAAGCTTGCTTTGTGCCAATACAATGGGTGAGTGGGAACTGACCAGCACCTGGGAATCATAAACAGAAGAAAGTGATTGAATCACCGATTCAATGGCCCGTGGATGAATTCCGTTTTCCGGCTCCTCGGTAATGATGAGCCACGGCAGTGCATCCAGATAGGGCAGGATGGTCAGGGCTAAAATTCTTAAGGTGCCTTCTGACAATCCCGAAGAGGTGACCTCATACCCACCGTTATAGGTGAGCACAAAATATGCATGGTGATCCTCTTCCCGTTCTCTCACGTGGATGGATTTAATTTGGGGTAATGCCGTTTGAATATGATCCACCCAAAGTTGGAATCGCCCTTCATTCTTTTGTAGCGCCAGCGCAAGCCATGGTAAATTTGCCGCGTCTGGCATTATCTCTTCAGGTAACCCCGGCGGGCTGGCGGACTGTAAGAGGGATAAATTTGGCTGGTAAAACAGAATTTGGTTGTAAATCAAATCATGGAACCATGATGCGGCAGGGAAGTCATTTTCCGATTCAAACTTAACTCTTGGCAGTGCCAACAGGGTCTGGGGGACGGATATTTTTTTGGTTTTTGATAATTTTTGAGTTTCCACCCGTAGGCCACTGGGAACTCCTGCGGATCGTTTCAGGATGGTTCGCCATTGTTTTTGAGGGTGTCCCCCATGAATTCGAATGTCGTTTCTTTGCGGTTGATCCTTTTCAGAGAAAAGAAACAGATGTTCATCTGAAATCGTCAGTTCCCGTTTGTTGAATATCTCAAAACGTATTTCATATCGAATAAACCGCAGCCATTTTTTTTTTCTCTGCTGGTCATCAACGCTTACCACAGGCAGCAAGGTCTCAATAACATGATCGGGAAGTCGGGCTTCCAAAGCCATGGAAAAGTGGTCTCCCTGTCCCTGAAAAACCAGTTCGCCAAGGGATGAACATCGGGGCGGAAAATCAGCTCTTTTCAATGTAAAAACTTGTCCGACATATTGGGCTCGAAGGCATTCTCCCATTAGATTTGGGATGTCAAGAAGGCTTGTTTTTCCGGCACCATTGGCTCCCACAAGAACTGCAAAGCCGGATAAATCCAAACCCAATTTTTCAAGGCAACGATAGTTGGTGGCTTCGATTCTTGTAATCATGCGTCTCTCCTGAAGGGGGTGTTTGCTTGGTATACAATTTGTATGATTTTTGTACTATAGATAGAATTAGTGATAGGCGCAACCCAAAAGATACTATTAAAGAGAGGCATTTTAACAAAAGGCAACTTGAGAATCTTTTGGCCTTCGGAAAGACGATTTGTAGCTCCAATGAGATGGCCTAAGCGCCCCACTTGTTCCCCAATATGTGAGAAATTTTTCTGGCACTTTGGGAAACCATGGAACCGAATTTCTTAACCTCAGATCGACGGAAAGCCCCCACCAGAATCACACAGCCGATGATTTCGTTTTTGTTGTCCATCACCGGAGCGGCAAGAACGTTAATGTTGGGATTGGTGATGCCAAGATCCATTGAATAGCCATCTTTTCGGCAGGTGGCAAGTTCTTCCAGAAGATAATCCATGTCCACAGGTTCTCCGTCACCATAAAAGCAAAGGTAATCCTGGGAAAGAATTTCCTTTTGCCGATCTTCAGGCATGAAGGCAACGATGGCCTTGCCATGGGCACCATGGGTGAGATGGTGATGGGCACCCACACGGATGCGGTATCCAAAATTTTGGTTACTCTCTGCTTTGCTGATGATATAAACTTCTGATCCCGTAATCTGACCGAAGTGGGCGGAGAGCTCCGTTTCTTTGGCAAGGGCTTGTAAATGGGGAAGGATCAGATCCCGGATGTCGGTGTTATTTAAAATATTTCTGGCAAGACCCACAATGCCAAGCCCCAGGCGGTAGGTTTTGGTCTGGGGGTTCTTTTCGATGAAATCATATTCCATAAGGGTATTTAATATGGTGTATGCCTTGCTCTTATGAATTTCCAGATGGCTGCATATTTCTGTCAAGGTCAATTGCGGATTGGGAGAATCTGCCAGGCAGTTTAACAATTGTATGGTCTGATCCACTGCAGGGACTGTGGATTTGTAGCTGGATTTTTTCTCTTCTGATGTTTTTTTTTCATATTTTTTTGTAAACGTCCGGGCATCTTTCATATTCCATCGAAACCAGTTGACGCTTTTTTGAGGAGATTCCCTGAAAATAAGGGAATACTTTGAGAAAGTGTCAACCAGTGAATGAAGGATGCCAACGTCCGGGTAAAAAATGTTTATAGTTTTTTATATGAAAGAGTAGGCGTCTCTAACATTCTTTCGTATTTCGTTGTGGGTAGGCCGGGGCCAGAATACGGTCTGCCCGTGGCAGTTTTATATGAAAATGAAGTGTCAAAGTACTCTCAGCAGAGCCCCCCCGATGGGTAATAGGAACCGGCCAATTGTGCCGTCTACGGTTCCGGCCGGGCCCATTGCCCGTCGGGGGGGGGCGGCATAACACTATTTTCAATATTCGTTGTGTCCATAAGGACATGGGTGTTATAAGAAAGTCCCGGTAAATCAAGAAGAATTTTGGGGTTTTGCGAGGGGACAGATTTTTAAATTTGTCCCCGTCTCAAACCACGTCAACTGGTTTACGAAATAATTATTCTTGCATCCACAGCATAAAGGGCTTTTTCTGTTCCTTTGATGGGATTTAAGTCAATCTCTCTGATCTGGGGAAAGTCTGTGACAAGACGGCCCAGTCGCTGGAGATAATCAGATAGCATGGCGATGTCCATGCCGGCTTCTCCACGAACACCTTCAAGCACGGCATAGCTGTTGATGCCCTGGATCATATTCATGCTCTCCCGGGGGGAGAGTGGGGCCAGACCAAACTGGACATCCTTTAACACTTCCACATAAATACCGCCCAGTCCGAACATGATAAGATGCCCAAATTCTCCTTCCCGGCTTGCACCTGCTATGACTTCTGTACCCTGGATCATTGTCTGGAGCAGAGCACCCTTTGCATCGGGTATTGCCATGAGCGCATCCCATGCCTCTTTAGCTTGAGCCATATTCTGTATGCCCACCTTAACACCGCCCACATCACTTTTGTGCAATGGACCTATGACTTTCATCACCAGGGGAAACCCAATGACGTCGCAGGAAGTGGCAAGTTTTTTATCATCTCTGACCTCGCATTGTTCTGGTAATTTAAATCCACATCCCTTTATCACCTGTTCCACTGTTTCTGGCGACAGAATATCTGTCTGACCTTCAAGGGCCTTGGCAATGGCGATCTTGTCATACCCATCAAGGTCTGGCAGGGCATCTTGGGGACATTGCCATCCAGCGATTTTGGCCAGGGCCTGGGCCAGGGGGACTTCATCTGGCAGGTAAATTTTGCCAAGATCTATCATTTCTTTAATTTCCTCCCGGCAGGAGGTGATACTGCTCAACATGGGCATGATGGGAATGGGGCAGGTGTCCATGGCTTTGGCGATTTCACGATAAATTTCGATGTTGGGGGACATGCCGGAATTGCCGAGCAGAACGGCAATGACATCAATGTTGTCATCTTCTTCCCTGGCCAGAATTTTAAAGATCGCCTTCATCTGCTCAGGGGTTCTGGAGGGCAGGGTATCTATGGGATTTATGAGCGAACTTTCAGCGGGCAGCACCTGGGCCAGGAGGGAGACGGTTGTTTCCTTTAATTTGGCAAGCTCCATTCCCTGGCGATACAGCTCATCGGACATCATTACCCCCGGCCCTCCGGCATCTGTGAGAATGCAGGCCCGACCTCCTTTGAGGGGACCCTTGGCAGCGGCCAGTACGCAGGCCACATTCACCATGAGTGAACGACTTTCAACCCGTATAATCCCAGCTTTTTTAAATAATGCGGCCACCGCCGTGTCGCTGTTGGCAATGGCCCCGGTGTGGCTGGCAGCGGCCCTCTCTCCTGCTTCGGTGGCACCGGATTTGATTCCCACAATGGCGCACCCTTTTTTTACAAGGCTTCTGGCGTGGTGGAGCAGTTTTGCCGGTTTTTTAACCGTCTCCATGTAGAGCATTAAGATTCTGGCATTGTCCGGCCCATAGTTTTCATTGTAAAGCTCCAGAAGATCTTCCACGCCCATTTGGATGGAGTTGCCAAGGTTTACCACGTTGCCAAAGGAGAGCCCCCGGTTAAGTCCCATCTCCATGACATAGTCCACTGTGGCTCCAGACCCGCTGATGACATCCACCACTCCTCCCGGGAGATGGGGAACAATACCGGCAAATTTGCCTTTATAGCATTTTGTAAGGAACCCGGAGCAGTTCGGACCGATGAGAGCCATGTCTGCCGAGGCTGCGATTTTGAGCATCTCTTGTTCTATCTCTTTCCCCGCTTCATCTTTTTCTCCAAATCCAGCGGTGAGAACAATGACAGCACCTGCTCCCATGATTGCCAGTGCCTGGAGGGCGGGTAGAACAAATCTGGACGGAATGGCAATAATTGCAAGATCTGGAGTGCCCGGAAGCTCTGAAATGGATGGATATGCTTTAATATTCAGGATTTCCAATGATTTGGGGTTCACGGGCCATAATTTTCCTTCATAGCCATACGCTTTTATTTTTTCGATGACCCGGCCGCCGGGTTTAAGGCCATTGTTGGAAGCTCCGATGACGGCGATGCTTTTGGGGTGAAAAAGATTTTGATATACTTTTTTTCGGGATTCAGGGCTGGTGAATATAGGTTTTTCCATTCTGGTTCCTTGTTGATTTTTTGCCGGAGATTATAAAACTTTTGGCATCCTTCATTTGCCAGTTTACACTTGTTGGAGCAATATTCCCATTTCCAGGTACTATAGTGCCGGTCATATGACTTGATACGAAAAATTGGCATTATTTTAACATAACTATCTGTTTTGATTGAAAAAATATTTTTCAGCGAGTGTCAGCTCATGTGACCGGCACTATAATCCCCAAAAAAGTGTAAAGTACTTTTGGGGCTATATGAAGGATGCCAAAAGTATGAAGCTTATATGAAAGAGTAGACACTCCTAACATTCTTTCATGCTTCGTTGTGGTTAGGCCGAGGCCAGAAGACGGTCTGCCCGTGGCAGTTTATATGAAAAGAACTATAAGCGAATATGGGGCACTGGCCAAGCATTTACATTAACAAGCCGAATATTTACTAATGTAAAGAACTGCCGGGACAATAAAAAACGTGGTCTGTCCCCATTTTTGTCTTTTTTCTGAACTATCCTTGTAAAGCCTCAATTACCTTCTCAACTCTTGGGGTAATTTTGTTTTGACCGGTTTCCAGATTCCTTACGGTTCCAGAAGCATACCCAATTTTTTTAGCAAATTGTTCTTGGGTCAATCCCATCTCGGTTCTGATTTTTTTGATTCTTTCTGGGGTCAGTCCTAATTCCTTCATAATCTCTTCATGAGAAACAGTTTCTTTGTCTGAGTCAGGGGTTT
>CAYSSE010000033.1:0-24370 GCA_964433355.1 uncultured Desulfocicer sp. | reverse complement strand
GTGACCGTGAAAATTCTCCAGGACATTGGCATTGATTATGTCCTGGACTATGCCAAGAGACTGGGCATCTCCTCTCCCATTGCCAGGGATCTGTCCATTTCTCTGGGGTCTTCGGGCACATCTCTTCTGGAAATTGTCGGGGCTTACACGGTGTTTGCCAACCAGGGTTATCACATTGAGCCTGTGTTTATTACCAAAATCCTGGACAGGGATGGCAATGTCATTGAGCAGGCAGAATTGAAAAGAAAAAAAGCCATAGATATGAACACCGCCTACATCATGACCAGCATTTTGGAAAGTGTCGTGACCTCGGGAACCGGATGGCGGGCCAAAGCCTTGAAACGACCAGCTGCCGGAAAGACCGGTACCACCAATAATCTCCATGATGCGTGGTTTTTGGGATATACCCCGGAGTATGTCACGGGTGTTTGGGTGGGGTTTGACAACGAGGCTTCCCTTGGCAGGGGAGAAACCGGGTCCCGCACGGCAAGCCCCATCTGGCTGGGATACATGGCCGGGGTGCTGGAGGGAAAACCGGTGCGAACCTTTAATGCCCCGGAAGGGGTGATGTTTGCCAAAATTGATGCCAAAACCGGCCTGTTGCCCAATGGATCGTCATCGGAAACCCTGTTTGAGTGCTTTAAGGAGGGAACCGTTCCCACCAAGGTCACCCCCAGCCCCAAGGTTTTTACGGAATCTGAGGATCTTTTTAAATCTGATTTTTAATTTGACCCAGCCCGGGGATGGCAAACGGGTCGTGTCTCAGGTTCAGTATCTCCATGGCAAACCAATCTGCCTCGTTGACAATGCCTGTTCAGCGTCTTATTTTGCAAACTGTGCCCAAAGTATCGGGTCTATATATATGGATTTTATAACCTTGTCAGTCATGGGGGCTTTGCCTATTTTTTGAGGATATTTGCCAATGGCTTCAATTTACAACGATGGCATTTGACGTATCTGGATGTCAACGAGTCAAGCATTTATGGATCAACCCCTGTGGTTCTGGAGTGAAAATTAAGGAGAGTTAATATGGCTTTTGAAACCAAAGAGGAAGTATTCCAGAAAATTTTGGATATGGACAAACCCCGGTGTCCCCACTGCAATCTTGAAATGAGCATCTGGGAAGTTCCTGAAATCGCTTTCAGTGATGGTCTGGGATGGGGAACCCCCTATTTGTTTGTCTGCTTCAATGATGAATGCCCCAGTTATAAAAAGGGATGGGATGACTTAAAGGAAACCATGGAGTTTAGCGCCTCTTACCGGTGTATCAATCAGCCTGGAAATGATAATTTCGATTATATGCCGGTGTTCAGCCCCATAGGTGGGACGGGACAAAAGCTGGATGATGAGGAGATGGTGGCCAGGGAGGCCCGTAAGGAAGCTCTGAAAGTAGGATTCTCTCTGCTCACGGATTTTTATATTTCCAAGGATTGGGATGAGATTTTAAAAATTCTTCTGGATCCGCTGAAACCTGCCAGGGTAAGGTTGAAGGGCGCTGAAATGGTGGGGGAACTGGCTGATACAGATGCCATTGAACACATATCCAACCATAAATTCCCTTCACTGGTACTCCAGACAGCAGCCGCTGATGCTGTCAAGGCCATTCATAAACGGCATTATACAAGGGAATGTCCCTTTTGTGCTGAGATTATTAAAAATCGGGCAAGCCTTTGTAAGCATTGCGGAAAAGACGTACCCAAAGCGTAATGATATGTTGCAATAAGGGACTTGCCGATTATAGACATATCACTATGTCCAGTTTAGGAACCAGTCTTAAATAACTTGCCTGTTTCAGAACACGCTACCTTTCAAGGATAGTGTTCCCCCATTTTTAAATGGGTATGTTATTTCGGACTCATTCCTTAATATATTGATATTGCATGATAAAAAAAATTACATTGGTAGCTTATTTTCGTGCAAGTCCCTAACTGATTACCGTTTTTATTATTCGAACGGCCTTAAGTTTCAGTCGTTTGTCTGGGTAGGAACGGTAAGTCAGTATCTGATACATCCCTGAAAAATCTTATGATCCTCTCAGCCCCTTGAATGGGATATAGATATGCTGGAAGGATGTACCTGCTCTTAGGGATTTACCCGACAATAAACTACCAGCATGTTCAGTTTAATGTGCTGATATTGCATTATAAAACATTTTAAATTGGTAGTTTATTATCGTCTAAGTTCTAAGTCCCTTACTGGTCACACTCGTTTTCATCTTTTGCCATATTATAGGATCGAAAAAGGATCATCTCCCTTTCCCTTTTATTGTCTGGAAATGCCATCTTTTCCATGCCTTTCATCTGCTCTCCGGCCCATTCCCGGGTGGGAACCCTGTCCAATCCCTCTCCATGGGGTTTGCCTGTGATCACGTTGCGAATCAGGGCATCTTTACCACTGGTGGCCACAGAAAAGGGAATCTGATGATCATAAACCAGCCGGGCTCCCGCAAGAATTTCCCTTTCATAGGAGCCCAGGGATCCTGCAATGCACCTCACGGCCATGAAGGGACGATCATCACAAAATACCACCAGATCCAGGGTGGAGTGATAGGGCTGATTCTGGAATGTCACTGTGATGGGCTCATCCACTCGAATTTCTTTTTTAGAAAACCCCTTGGTTTCCACCAGAATTTTTTCAAACAATTGCCGGCTTCCTTCGGATCCCACATTGGGGATGGGGTTGCCGGTGACATAATCAATGAGAATTTCTTCCATGGGGTGACTCCTTTTTTATTTAAAACAGAGGGGTACCGGTCATCTCTTTGGGGATTGGCAGGTTCAGGATTTTCAGGGCCGTGGGGGCAATGTCTCCGAGGATACCCTCTTTTAATTTAACGTCTCGGTATTTTTCCCCTGCCAGTATGAATCTCACCGGATTCAAGGTGTGGGCTGTGTGGGGAGACCCATCCGCATTCACCATTTGTTCGGCATTGCCGTGGTCGGCCGTGACCATTGCGGTTCCGCCGGATTTCCAGATTTCCTGCACTACCTTTTGTACACAGGTGTCAACGGTTTCGCAGGCCTTTATGGCGGCGGATAAAATACCGGTGTGCCCCACCATGTCCATGTTGGCAAAATTTAACACCATGAATTGAATCCCACCGGATGCGATTTTTTCACAGGCCTGTCTGGCCACCTCTTGGGCGCTCATTTCCGGTTTTTCATCATAGGTTTCCACCTCCCGGGGGGAGGGCACCATGATTCTTTCTTCACCGGGAAAAATGGTTTCATCTCCCCCATTTAAGAAATAGGTCACATGGGCGTATTTTTCCGTTTCTGCAATTCTGAGCTGGTTAAGGCCGTGGCGGCTGATCTCTTCCCCCAGGATATGATCCAGGTGCTGGGGAGCAAAGGCCGGTTCCAATGGAAAAGTTTCATCATATTGGGTCATGCACACAAAAGGCTCAATGTGAGGCATCTGTTTCCGCTGAAATCCGGTGAAATCTATTTCGGTGAATGCCCGGGTGATCTCCCGGGCCCGATCGGATCTGAAATTGAAGAAAATCAGGCTGTCGCCATCCTCGATGGTACTCTGGGACGCATCCATGTCCGGGGGGATGATCTGAACCGGTTGGACAAATTCATCGGTGTGTCCCCCCTTGTAGGCTGCCTCAATGGCTGTGACCGGGTCGGCAAAGTTTTCCCCCGCTTCACTTGTGTAAAGCGTGTAGGCCTTTTCCACACGTTCCCAGCGGGTGTCCCGATCCATGGCATAAAAACGGCCGCACAGGGAGGCGATGTATCCAATCCCTTGTTTGGCAAGGTGGGTTTGAAGCTGCTTTATATATGTGATCCCACTTTTAGGAGACGTATCCCTGCCATCGAGTATGGCATGGATGGCAAGATTTTGTACTCCTTTTTCCCGGGCCATGTCAACGAGGGCAAAGAGATGATTCATATGGCTGTGAACCCCTCCATCGGAAAGCAATCCCAGGAGATGAACCGTTTTTCCCTGATCCCTTGCAGTTTCCATTGCCATGGACAGAGCTGGGTTAGAAAAAAAGGTGTTGTCTGCAATGGCCCGGTTGATACGCACCAGATCCTGGTACACCTTTCGGCCAGCACCTATATTCATGTGCCCCACCTCAGAGTTCCCCATGATCCCATCGGGCAGGCCCACGGCATCGCCGAAGCAGGCAAGATGGGTCGTTGGGTAATGGGTTTCCAATCCATTGAGAAACGGCATCTTAGCCTGGACAGTGGCGTTCCCTTTTTCTTGGATCAGGGCTCCCCATCCATCCAGAATGATCAGTGCATCAACCTTGGTTTTTACTTCCATTGGATTTCTCCTGCATAATTCACTTGAACGGAATCAAGGTGCAGGTCAATCACGCTTTGGCGTAAATATTTTACGCTGGCCTCCAGAGATCCCGGGGTGTTTACCTTTAAAATATAAAACCCTGTCTTATTTTTTTTTTATATGAAAAGGCAGCCTCCAAGGCAACCTCAGCAGAGCCGCCCCCCCGATGGGCAATAGGAACCGGACAATTGAGCTGTCTACAGTTCCGGTCCGGGCCCATTGCCCGTCGGGGGGGCGGCGGCATACAGCCATTTGGCTCCGCGTCTACGACCCTATATTCGTTGTGTCCGTTAGGGAATGGGTGTTATATGAAAGAGTAGACATGCCTAAAATCCTTTTACGTTTCGTTGTGGGCAGGCCGAGGTCAGAATAAGGTTTGTCCGTGGCAGTTATACCCATATCAGATTTGGTGAAGCTGATCAGTCTTGGGTTTCAAAGGATGCAATATCAATTTTCGGGGCATCGGCCCAGAGCCCTTCAAGATTATAAAATTCACTGGATTCCCGATCAAAGACATGAACCAGTACATCGGAAAAGTCAAGTAAAGCCCAGGTACCTTCCTTGATGCCTTCCATGCCCAGGGGCATGATTTCTTCTTTTTTCAGCTCAATGTAAATATGTTCGGCAATGGCCGTGACCTGCCGGGCTGAGGTGGCAGTGATGATAATAATGGTATCGGTGTAGGAGGTCAATCCCCGAACGTCAAGGGCCACAACTTTTTCGGGTTTTCTTTGAAATGCAGCAGTAAGGAATTTGTCCGGATTCCCGGGTGCATTGGGGTCATGGGTCATAAGTAGAGTCCTTTTTTTATAATGAGTTCTTCCACGGGTCCAGGAACCAGGGAATGAATGGATTGATTGTTTTTTACGCGCTGTCGAATCAAGGTGGATGAAATTTGAATTTCCGGAGTTTTACAGATTTGCACCGATTTTAATTCAGGTTTTAATCCAGGTTGATAAAAGGTCATGGATGCTTCATTGAAGCGATGGGTACAGGGAACCTGGGATGCCAGAAAATCAGCAATCTGACTGGATCTTCTCTTTTCTCCGGCCCGGGTCATGATAATGATGTTTATTCTTTTAAATATCTCACCGGTCTGTTTCCAGGTATCCATGTCAAAAAACGCATCCGTACCCAGGATAAAGTAAAGTTCTATTCCTGAATCTGCGGCATCGATAAACTGTTTGATTGTGTCAATTGTAAAAGAGGGGCCAGTGCGCCTGAGTTCCAAATCCGAGGCGCAAAGCCCGGGGATGGATGCCACGGTTTTGTGTATCATCTCAAACCGATCCCGGGCCGGTGCCAGGTTTTGAAAGGACTTATGGGGCGGAACTGCAGAAGGAATAAGATGAATCCGGTCAATGCCAAAGGCGTTTTTTACGTGGGAAATTACCTGTATATGGCCATTGTGAAGGGGATTGAATGTGCCTCCGAATAAGCCCTCTTTCATATATTCCTTTTATTCTCTGATCTGTCCCTTACCCATGACCACAAATTTAGTGGCGGTGAGTTCTTCCAGCCCCATGGGGCCAAAAGCGTGGAGTTTTGAGGTGGAAATACCAATTTCAGCCCCCAGTCCCAGTTCTCCCCCGTCGTTGAACCGGGTGGATGTGTTCACCCCCACCATGGACGAGTCCACCTGGCGGATGAAGTCATTGGCACGGGTTTCATCGGTGGTGACAATGACATCGGTGTGATTAGACCCATAGGTGGCAATGTGATCCAGGGCCGTTGCCATGTCAGGCACCACCTTCACGCTCAGGGTGAGGTTTAAATATTCAGCGTGCCAGTCTGCCTCCTGGGCAGGGATGGCCTGGGAAAAGAGGGCACAGGTTTGGTCACATCCCCTGATCTCCACCCCGGCGTTGTGGTATTGCTCAAGCATGGCCGGTAAAAACGTGGCTGCGGTTTTTTCATGAACCAGCAGGGTTTCCAGGGCATTGCACACCCCAGGGCGATGAACCTTGGAATTAAAGCAAATGTCCAGGGCACTTTTCATGTCAAAGGTTTCATCTACGTAAACATGGCACACGCCCTTGTAGTGTTTGAGTACCGGCATGGTGGCGTGCTTCACCACATAGCGAATCAAGGACTCCCCCCCCCGGGGAATCACCACATCAATGTAGGCTTCCTGCTTTAAAAGATGGGTGACGGCTTCTCTGTCGGTGACGGGCAGTACCTGGACGATCTCCTTGGCAAGCCCTGTCTCGGTAAGGGCCTCCTGGATGATGGCTGCCAGGATTTTGTTGGAGTGGAAGGCTTCTGAGCCTCCCCGCAAAATGGTGGCATTGCCCGCCTTGAGGCACAGGGCTGCCGCATCAACAGTGACATTGGGACGGGATTCGTAGATCATGGCAATGACCCCCAATGGAATCCGCATCTTGGACACCTCAAGGCCGTTGGGCCGAGTCCAGCTCCGGGTAATGGCCCCCACAGGGTCGGTGAGGGCTGCCACTTCCCCTAATCCCTGAACCATCTGTTCAATGGTCTGGTCGGTTATTTTCAGGCGATCCAGCATGGCAGAAGACAGACCCTTTTCTTTGGCTGCCTTGAGATCCACGGCATTTTCTTTAAAAATATCCTGGCGCTGCCGGGTCAGCTTTTGCCCAATAAGGTCGAGAACCTTGTTTTTGGTGGCTGTATCTGCCGTGGCAATCTGTCTTGCCGCCTTTCTTGCATTGATGGAAATATCCATCACCGTTGACTCGTAATTCATGATGCGTCATCCTGTTCGTAGGTAATTGCAAGGTTGTCCCGGTGTATCACCTCTGCATAGGGCCGCGATAGCTGGAGCACATTGCAAATAGTATCACTTCTGTGCCCCATGATGCAGGCGACATCCTCCGAAGAATAATTGACCAGACCTTTGCCAAGGCTTTGATTGGTGTCTGATTTGATCTCCACGGATGCCCCTTTGCTAAAGCTCCCGTTCACCGAGGTGATGCCAATGGGAAGGATGCTTTTCCCCCGGGAGAGGATGGCCCGGGTGGCACCCCGATCCAGATGAATTTCTCCCTGGGGTTTCAGACTGTAGGCAATCCAGCATTTGCGACTGTTAAGCCTCTTTTTTCCGGGTACAAAATAGGTGCCATCAGGTTCTCCCCTGAAGATCCGGGGAAGGATATCCGGTTTTCTACCCGGCGCTATGATCATGGGAATTCCGGCCCGGGCCAATCGTTTGGCGGCCTGGAGTTTGGTCAGCATGCCTCCGGTGCCCAATGTCCCCGGAGCCCCGGCAGCGGCCTGTTCCATTTTGCGCGTTATTCGGGTTACCACTGGAATCAGACGGGCATCAGGATATTCCCGGGGATCTTTATCGTAGAGCCCCTCGGTGTCGGTGAGATTGATCATGAGATCGGCATCCATGAGCAGGGTGATCATGGCACCCAGATTGTCATTGCCCCCCAGTTTCATCTCTTCGGTGACAATGGTGTCATTTTCGTTGAGGATGGGGACAATGCGCCAGTCCAACAGGGTGTTGATGGTATTTCTGGCGTTGAGATATCGTCTTCTGTTGGCAAGATCATCCCTTGTGAGCAGTAGCTGGGCCACCTTGCACCCAACGGTTTCAAAGGCATTTTCATAGGCAAGTATCAGACCTGCCTGGCCCACCGCCGAAGCAGCCTGCCGTCCCTTGGCATCATCGGGCTTCCGGGAAAACCCGATTTTTTTAATCCCACAGGCCAAGGCACCCGAGGAGATGAGGATCACCTGGGTACCCTGGGTGGTCAAGTTGCCAATGGCATGGCTAAGGCTTTCAATGAGTTCCAGATTTAAGCCATGGGCCAGGGATAATACACCACTGCCGACTTTAATAACAATTCGTCGACTGTTTTGAAGGGTCGACTGCCTGACACTATCCATCTGTTTTTCCGAGTTTTTCTGCAAGAATCTGTTTGAGGGTGTCGGTTCCCTTGCCCGTGGCTGCTGACACAGTGATCACATCGGTTTTTCCCAGTGCCGCAATAAAGGCATCCACTTTTTCCTGGGCCCCGGTGAGGTCTATTTTGTTTAAGACCAGCAACTGGGGTTTTTGTCCCAGGGCTTTGCTGTACTGTTCCAGCTCTTTGTTGATCAGGTGATAGGTGGCCAAGGGGGCATCAAGATCAATGGCAGACACATCAATGATATGAACCAGAATACCGGTGCGCTCAATGTGTTTCAAAAATTGAATGCCAAGTCCCACCCCCTTGTGGGCACCCTCTATGAGACCGGGGATGTCCGCCATGGCAAAGGGTTCGCCATATTGAGGCTGTACCATTCCAAGGGAGGGTGCAAGGGTTGTGAAGGGGTAATCGGCAATCTTTGGCCGGGCCGAGGACATCCGGCTTACCAAGGTGGATTTACCTGCATTGGGAAGACCCACCAGACCCACATCCGCAAGGAGTTTCAACTCCAATCGAAGGGTGTACTCTTCACCTGGCATACCGGGTTGGGCGTGTCGGGGGGCTCTATTTGTGGATGTGGAAAATCGTTTATTACCTCGTCCGCCAATGCCTCCCTTGGCCAGAATGAACTCTTGGTCAGGCTGGGTCAGATCTGCAATGGTCTCTCCGGTGTCCGAATCAATGACCAGGGTGCCGGGAGGAACTGGGATAATCTGGTGTGGCGCATTTTTTCCGTGCCGCAGTCTGCCCATGCCCGAGGTACCGTTCTTGGCTCGGATAATCCGCTGGCGGCGAAGATCAAAAAGCGTTCTTTTGCTCTGATCCGTTTTTAAAATAATGCTCCCGCCGTTGCCACCATCACCTCCGTCAGGCCCGCCCCGTTCAATGAATCGCTCTCTGCGGAAACTTACGCAGCCAGATCCGCCGTTGCCGGACCTGACGAAAATGGTTGCTTCATCTATGAACTTCACGCTTCATAAACGCAAACTCTCTTCTTGTCGCGACCCTTTCGTTCATAGGTCACAACACCATCGATCTTTGAAAAGAGAGTGTAGTCTTTACCCATTCCCACGTTCTGACCCGGATGGATTTTGGTTCCAAGTTGTCTTACCAGAATATTGCCTGCAACAACGGCCTGTCCGCCATATTTCTTGACGCCCCGTCGCTGGGCATTACTGTCGCGACCGTTTTTTGTACTTCCGCCTGCTTTTTTATGTGACATCTCTATCTCCTTATAATAGGGGCTTTAGTCCGTAAAACCCAATTCTTCAGGTTTGGGATATAAGCCTGCTCTATCTGTTTTTAAAAAGGCATATAATTGTCTATGCCTGGATGGAATCAATTTTGATGGCGGTGTAGGCCTGTCTATGACCCTTCATTTTACGGTAACCCTTCCGCCGTTTGTACTTGAATACAAGAACTTTTTTCCCTTTTCCCTGCTCCACAATGTGTCCTTTGACGGCAACACTGTCAAGCTCACCACCGTTCAGGCTTATCTTCTCACCGTCGGAGTACATGAGAACGTCACCAAAATCAATTTCAGCCCCTTCGCCGCCCTCAAGTTTTTCAACCCGGAGAAGATCTCCTTCTTCCACCTTGTACTGTTTGCCACCGGTCTTTATAACTGCATACATACGCTTTATCTCCTTTATGTACTTATCTTATGTAACTATCATGCTAAAATCCCAAATAATAGGGTAACCCCCTTGTTTTGTCAAGATAAAAAAGCAATTGCAAGGCTGTCAGGGGGGTTACTTTACAGGAGGAAAATCCTTTAACAACAGGCTGACTTCCTGGGTGGTGGTGGCAAGGGATGGCTTGAGTTTTATTTTTCCAGGGGAGGGGTTGCCCTGGGGTGAGGCCAGTGACAGCAATTCAAATACTCTGATTCCCCCCACCTTGGGTGTTTCCAGGGGAACATCAATTTCATTGACCTTCACAGAAGAGCGCATGGCCTTCATGGTCTTCTCTGAAATCAGGATACTATCTGGTTTCTTTTTGGTTAGATCCTGGATGCCGAAAACCGAATTCACCGCATCTCCGATGACGGTGTAGTCCATTTTTTTGTCAAAGCCGATGTTGCCCACCACCACCTCTCCGGTGTGAATGCTGATGCCCATACTCAGTGTAATATCAATCTTGACATCAATTTTTTCTTTTAAATAGGCATTGATATCATCCAGGGCTGCTTTCATTTCAAGGGCCGCTGAAACGGCATTATCGGCATCGGAAATGGTGGCCAGGGGCGCACCGAACAGGGCCAGAAAGCCATCCCCCAGATATTTATCCACAATGCCATGGTGGGAAAAAATAATTTCCCCCATGACAGAGAAGAAATAGTTCAGGACAAAAACGGTTTTTTGGGGACCGATGGTGTTGGCCAGTTTTGAAAAATTTCTAAGATCAATGTTCAGGATGGTGATGGTTTTGAACTCTTCCATGAGGTGCTGTTCATTGGCACCGCCATGGACGATTCTGTTGACAATCTCTTCGGGAACAAATTTTTGGAAAATTTGGCGAATGCCTCGTTCTTTTTCTTCATTGAGTACGGTTTTTTTGTACAGTCTTGAGTTTTCAATGGCAATGCTCACCGATGAGGCAATGGCCTGGAGGAGTTGCTGATCATCGGCCATGAAATTGCCGTTGGTTTTATTTAAAACTTCAATGACCCCGATAACCCTACCTTGAGAAATCATGGGTACGCACAGGGCCGAGTTCGTTGTAAATCCGGTAGCATTATCAATGGCGGAAAAAAACATATGGGAGTGCTGCACATCATTTTCAATGACACAATCTCCCTTGGCTGCCACATAGCCAGCAATTCCTTGGCCCAGTTTGACGGTGAAAGCGGTTGTTTTTTTCAAGTTCATATTAAAGGCCGTTTTGACCTTGAGTTGTTCGTCTTCAATGAGCAGAAGGGAGCCTGCTTCAACCTTCATGGCCACCCGGATCATGTCCATGGTAAAGGCCAGCACCTGTTCGATGTCAAAGGTGGAGGATGCCAGTACACTTCCAATCTGTTTGATGGTGGCAAGCTCACTTGCCCGTTGCCGGGCGGACAGGGACAGGGTTGTTTTTTCCATGGCAAGGGCAAATAGATTGGATATTTTCCGGGTGAGTTCACGGTATTCCAAAACGTCTTTCCGAGTTTTAAAAATAAAGGCAAAACATCCCATGAGTTTACCTGAATTCATCAAGGGGTGAATGACGCCAGCGTTCCCCCCATGGCTTAAAAACAGTGTCTGTTCAACGGGGGTTTTTAATTCTTCCTGGAGATTTTCCATGAGGGTGGAATCTCCCTGGATGAACAGTCGTTCCAGGATGGAATCTTTACATGTGTAAATTTGTCCCCGCTGAATATCGGTTTTATTTCTGGAAAAGAAATCCACAATGGAAATGGTATTGCCGTCCGCCGCATCGTTTGTCATCAACACGGCTCCCTGCAGGGGGAGGATTTTGAGAATATCTTTCAGGAGCGTCTGGTACAGCTCAATGCCGCGCATGCTGGAATTAACGGTGTTTATCAGGCTGCCTATGGTGTTTGCAATTTGGGTGGAGGATTCAATCTCTTTTAGGAGTCTCAGATTTTCGTAGGTAAATGCGGCATTGGAAACCAGGGGGATAAGTCCTTCGATCTCCTCTGCTGTAAAAATGCGGTTGTCAGATTTCCGGGATAGTGTCATGACCCCGATGATGTCCCGGATGGTCTTGATGGGCATGCACACAAAGGATTTTGAGCCATACTGGGATTTGTTGAGTCGACCCAGTCGGGTATCTTTTTCTATGTTTTCCACCACAAAGGGCGCTTTGTTGATGACGGCATATTTGGCGATACTGGTTTGAAAGTCAATCATGTCACCAATACTCAGATGCTCGCCAAGCCCGATGCTTGCCTTTACCACAAAATTTTTGTGTGGGCTGTTTTCAAGAATTAAAATCGACCCGATGTCGGCATTGGCAATGCGAAGACCCCGCTCCAGGGTAACGTAGAGCAACTCTTCCGGGTCAAAGGTGACATAACAAAGATCTGACAGCTCCTTTAAAATGGAGATTTCAGACGCTTTTTTTTCCAGCTGGGAACAGGTCTGGGTGAGCTGTTTTTCAAAAAGGGTGAAGGATTTGGAGATGTTTTCCACCTCATCGGCCCCCTTTTTAATGCCGTTGGATTCAAATTCCTTTTGAAGGGTCTGTGTGAATTGGTTGGACATGTTGGCAATTTTTTCAAACACCAGTCTCAAGGTGACGAAACCGAAGAGGGAACACAGAAGAAAGAGCGCAAAAAAATGGGGAATATACTGATCGGACAAAAGGTCATAGGTAATCAGGAAGTAGAGCAGGCCAAAGGTGGGGATCAGGAAGAAGAAACCAAAAATAATATTGAGTTTCTGGTAAAGAGATTGTTCATTGGAAGCAAGTCTGGGAAATACGGCCTGTCCGATTTTCCACCAGAAATGCTGAAATTTCTTCAACGGTGCACTCATTGTATCTCTTTTCCTGAAAAGAACCTGTTTAGATAGCGGGATGCCCTGGAGGGGCACCCCGCATTTAATCTTTTTTTCAGGGGGCGAGCATTTAATTAATCATTGGAGCCTAACTGATAATATATTTAATCTATATGTGAGCACCATAATTTGCTCCAGCTTATAATTAAACCCTCATCCCCCTTAAATGAAAGTGCTGGGAAAACTATCCCCTTACCTCCTCTTTAACGGTGGTGGCAAGTTTGAACAGGATGGTGAGAATCAAAAAACCCGTGGCAAAAACACCCAGCGTAATGATCACCTCTTTAAAGGTGGGGGCATACTCTGTTATCTGATGCAGGGGGTTGGGAACAAAACCGCCGGAGATCATGCCAAGGCTCTTGTCAATCCAGGTACCAACGATTATCATGGCACAGGTATAGGGAAGCAGGGTCTTATTGCTTCTAAATGCCGGAACCACGGTCAGTCCAATACCAATGAGCATCAGTGTGATGGATGTCCACATCCAGGGAACCAGGGCATTGTGGCCATGGAGTCCGAAAAACAGATACTGGATATGAGACATGTGGCCGGGGATCTTACTGTAAAAGACCACAAACACTTCACAGGCAAAGAAAAATACATTGGCAATCAGTGCATAACACACAATCTTGGACAGGGTCTGAATGGCTTCCCAGCCCGGATCAAATTTACTGATTTTCCGAATCAGGTAGCAAAGCAGAATCAGCACAGACGGACCTGCGGCAAAGGCCGATGCCAAAAATCGCGGTGCCAGGATGGCCGTGAGCCAAAAACCCCTTCCCGGAAGACCGCAGTACAGATATGCCGTGACGGTGTGGATGCCAATGGCAAAGGGAATGGACAGGTAAATCAATGGGGTGGTCCATGCCGGTGGTTTGATTTGATTTCTTTCTGCTTCCAGCACCTTCCATCCAATGACAATGTTTAGAAACAGGTAGCCGTTAAGCACACACATGTCCCAGAACAGCATGGAGTGGGGGGTGGGGTAGAGCAATACATTGAGCATGCGGGTGGGCTGCCCCAGATCCACAATGATGAATAAAAGGCACATGATCAAGGATGCCACGGCCAGAAACTCTCCCAGGATGGTAATTCTGTGGAATTTTTCATAGTCATGGAGGTAATAGGGAATAACCACCATGACCCCGCCTGCAGCTACTCCCACAAGATAGGTAAAGTTGGCAATGTAAAATCCCCAGGAGACATCCCGGCTCATGCCGGTGATCATCAGCCCGTTCATGAACTGATCAATATAGACGACAAAGGCCACACTCATGATAGCGAGGAGCAGCCCCAGCCATATCCAGTACTTTTTGCTTCCTTTAATAGCTATTTCAAGCATACGTGCCTCTCTTACATGATATAGTAAACAGAGGGCTCGGTACCAAGCTCCTGTTTACGTCGGATTGCATAGTTTTCAGCCAGCAGTTCCCTGACCTTGGAGGCGGGATCTTCAAGATCACCCACGGTGATGGCACCTTCAGATACCTCCACACAGGCCGGTTGCTGACCCTTGGCCAGACGTTCTGCACACAGATTGCACTTTTCCACCACGCCCTTGGTTCGGGTGGGGAAATCCGGGTTAACCGCTTCGATGAAGGGCCGGGGATCCCTGAAGTTAAAGCTTCTGGAACCAAAGGGACAGGCCGCCATGCAGAACCGACAGCCAATGCAGCGGTGGAAATCCATGAGCACAATACCGTCTTCCCGTTTAAAGGTGGCCTGGGTGGGACACGCCTGGACACAGGGGGCATTTTTGCAATGGTTGCAGGTAACCAGAAAGGGAAGATGTCTGAATTTTTCAGCAAGGAACTCATCTGTCTTGTCCGGGAAGGCATGGTCAAAATGCTCTTCCCAGATCCATTTTACTTCCTGGGTTTTATTGATCGGTCGCGTGTTGGGATATTTCTCAACATCTGGCTCATGGTCAAAATCCGGAACATTGTGGGCCTTTCTACAGGCATGAACAATGTTTTCGGCAACTTCGTCGGTGAGTTTGTTGGTATCAATGACCATGCCCCATCGCTTGGCGGTGAGGGCCTCGGCTTTTTTAGTCTTCACCGGTGCTGCAACGGAGCCGGATGAGGCAACGGCCTTTATTGCCGGAGCCGCACCAATGCCCAGTGCAGTCACACCCGCTGCTTTGAGAAAGCTTCTTCTGCTTTTTTTCATTGGTTAATCTCCTTGGGTGTTGTGTGGCACTCCCAGCAATAGGGATCCACTGAGGCATATGTATGACATTTGTCGCAGAATTTCTCCTTGTCTGTGTGGCATCCCAAACAGGAGTCTTCACCAGTGGACAGGCTCATCTCAAAGCGCTTTCCATTGGTGCTTTCATACACTCTGTCTGCATCTCTTACCACAGAATCCCGCCATTCATCCAGCAGAGACATATGGTTGGCACGCATGTCATATTTGTCCAGAACACATTTTTTGGCCGCTTTTGCCTTTGCCGAAAGTTCTGGTTCCGGTGCTGCACTGCTGCCGCCGATATTGTACCAGAAAGGGAGCAGTGCCATGGCAACAAACACCACAAGACCTGCCATAATTGCATTTTTACTCATCTGCTGCCTCCTTGCCGGGTAGTGGTTCCATCCGCAGATCCGTTTCTCGTTCCCCCTCACCCGGCATAATCAGGGCGTTTCCAACCAATTCGTGGATACCATACACTTCAACGTCCGGTACCCAGTACTCCATCAAGGCGGGCAGGGCCGCCCGGTCGATGGCACAGATGGTACCAAGGGTGTTCACACCAAATTTTTCATGGACATATTTTACGGCATTGGCCCGGGGAAGACCACCGGCCATCCTGAGTTCAATATTCTCACCGGCATTGAGTCCGGCACCACTGCCACAGCAAAAGGTCTGTTCCCGGATGGTGTTGCTGGGCATCTCATAAAAATTATCGCATACATTTTCAATGATATACCGGGGCTCATCTATCAGTCCCATGCCCCTTGCCGGGTTGCATGAATCATGGAAGGTCATGATCCGGTCAGCATTACGGCTCTTGTCCAGCTCCAGCTTACCATGTTTGATTAAATCCGCCGTGAATTCACAGATATGAACCATTTTGGTGGATTTGGCATTTTCAAACTTGGTGCCTGTGATGGGGTTTACCGGCTCTTCCAGGAAGTCCGCAGGGCCGTTCATGGTGTCCATGTACTGATTGATCACCCGCCACATGTGGCCGCACTCACCGCCAAGAATCCACTTGACGCCCAAGCGTTTTGCTTCGGCATACATCTTGGCGTTGAGACGTTTCATGGTCTCGTGGGAGGTGAAAAAACCAAAGTTTCCCCCCTCGGAGGCGTAGGTACTCCAGGTGACATCCAGATCATATTTATCTTTGAGATACTTGAACAGCAGCATGTAGCCCTGACAGGTATAGGTGCCAGGATCGGCAAACACATCACCAGAGGGGGTGATAAAAAGAATGTCCGCCCCTTTTTTGTTGAACTGAGGAGCCACATCAATGCCGGTGATCTCTTCAATGTCTTCGGTGAAGAAATCCATCATATCTTTGAATGCATGGGGTTGAATACCCAGATGGTTACCGGTTTTATAGCAGTTGGATACCGGGGTGGCGATCCAGTCAATGTTGAGGCCTATAAGGTTCAATAGTTCTCGACCCATGATGGTGATCTCTGCGGTGTCAATGCCATAGGGGCAAAAAACCGAGCATCTCCGGCATTCAGTGCATTGAAAAAAGTAGTACCACCACTCTTTAAGCACGTCCAGGGTAAGGGGTCTGGCACCGCCAAGCTTGCTTCCGCCTGGAATTTTCTGGAGAAGTTTTCCCACGGTGGTAAAATCGTTTCTGTACACCGATCGCAACAGCTCAGCTCTAAGTACCGGCATGTTTTTTGGATCACCGGTGCCAAGGAAAAAATGGCATTTATCTGCACAGGCACCACATCGGACACATACGTCCATGAAGATTTTAAAGGACCTGAATTTTTCCAGACGTTCCTTGATGCCGTTGTGGATGATCTCCTGCCAGTTTTCCGGCAGTTTCCAGTCCGCTTCCAGGGGGTTCCATGATCGGGCATTGGGAAGGCCAAGGGTTTCTACACTCTCGGCCTTTGCTGCATAGCAGTACATGCTGGGTCGAATATGGACAGCCTCAGTCATCCAGCTACCCTGGGAGGGGGTGTGGTCTACCTTGTCCAGTAGTTCATCGGGTTTAATTTCGTCAGACATTGATTACTCCTTCTTATCCACTGGAAGTCCAGCGTCTATCATTTTTTCTCTGAAGTGATCTTCATACTGTTCATACGTATGAATGTCCACAGCATAATTCCAGGGATTAATATGTCTCTTGGCACGATTGTTGTTGGCCATATTTCGCGTGGGGCTCAGGAAGATGCCACCCATGTGCATGAGTTTACTCACTGGGAAATATGCGAGCAATGCACTGACCATGAAGATATGGGCATAAAAAAGTCCCCCCACCCCATCGGGAATGACAGGATGAAATGTCACAAGACCCATGGTAAACGTTTTGATGCCGATGATATCCACCTTGGTAAAATATCTCATGGCAATACCCGAAGCCGCAATGCCAATGATGAGAAAAAGGGGAAAATAATCGGCTGCCAGTGAGATGTAACTCACCTTTGCATCAAACACACGTCTGGCCAGCAGAAAAAGAGCTGCCAGCAGAAGTACCGCACCGGAGATAAACAAACCGGGGAGTCCCAGCTGGATAATGCCGTCAAAAAATTCCAGGAATTTAAGGCAGGAGGGTACCGGATCCATAACAAATCTCAGGTGCCGGATAATCACCACCAGAAATGAGTAATGAAAGGCCAAGGCACCCAGCCATAGGAAAATTTCCCAGGAATAGGTCAGTGTGTTCTTCTCGTTCCTGTTAAAGGCCGCTTTGGTATTGCGAAACAGGGATCTGAAAAGAAAAATTTCAAGAACCATGCGAATGAAAACACCTGATGCCTTATCAGGATTATCAATGCAGCTATGTTTAATCCATGGAAGCGATTTCTGCTGTCCACAGGTTGTGGGAATCCGGAAGGGAACTGCGGAATCAGCCCATCCCATGACACGGTGTACAAAACCGCCAATAAAGGCGATAACCGCAACATAGGGGACTATTATTCCGAAGAACCACTGCATACCGGCTCCCTCAACCCCTGCATAAGCCAGCAGAAAAAGCAGCAAAACGCCTGCCAGGGGCACCATGTACTTTTGATTCATATTCCAACCACCTCACTGTTTCGGCTGTTTCAGATGCATAGTCTCTGTGACAGCCTGTTTAAGATTTGTTCGAGCCAAGAAGTGTCTCTTCCTTTAGCTCTTCTACTAAGCCTGCCCTTTCAAAGGCCCTGTGAATCCGCCTTTTGGATTCGGTGGCCTTTAAAAGGAATACATTCTCTCTGCACTTCATAAACCGGTTGAATGCGGCAAGGGCAGTCTGATCTATCTTTGCATCAAAGGCGATGTCCCTGTCTTCATTCAAGACGGTTTTTATAATTTGTTTTAATTCAAAAATAAAGCTCACTGCCTTGGATGCACTGAAATCTTGAACCGCTCTGATGCGGATGATGGAATCCAGGGCCGTTTCAACTTTATCGGCATTAAATTCTTTCTGGATCATGAGATCAAATGTCTCTTCAAGGGATTGGGCAGTGGCCGCTCCCACGGGATTGTCAAACCTATTTTTTAATTTTTTAAAAAATTTGGCGGTGTCCTGGGGATAGGAATTGATGGTCACAAGAAACCATTGATCAATGATTTCCTTTTTATTCTTTTCAAGCTTGTGGTTGAAATCCATATTCTAATATTTACTCCGTAACTACACTGGCCTGCAAGGCTGTTTCGTTAGTGGTTCATTTGTGTCTAACATAAACTCAGCTTTCGAACCTGGAACCCGGTGTAGGGAGGTAGTTTTGTTTTTCGCTTTGCCAATAAACACCCTGTTTGCCCGGCAAAAAATACAAAAATACAGGTCTGAACCAACGTCAATCGACCAGTCCCGAAAGTTGAAACATTAATCTAAGCGGTATAACCATACTGGGAATTTATGTCAAGGATAAAAGCGGTTCAGCGCCGGTGGTGAACCACTGTTTCAATACCTTGAACATTGAGTGGGGATCTGTGTTTCCTGTGAGTTCCCGGATGGCATGCATGGCCATGGTGGGAGCCCCGACATCCACGGTTTTAATACCCGTGGCAGCAGAGATTGAAGGACCTATGGTGCTGCCACAGGGCATGTCACTTCGCATGACAAAGGTTTGTGTGGGAACGCTGGCCTCCCGGCATAACTGCCGAAACAGTGCAGTGGACACCGCATCAGATGCGTACCGCATGGCAGCGTTGAGTTTTAGTACCGGACCCTGGTTCAGAAGACAGGTATGACCGGCATCATACCGCTCGGTATGGGCCGGGTGCAGGGCATGGGCATTATCCAGGGAGATCATGAAGGATCGGGCAAATGTTTGGAGTCGCTGTTCTGGATCGGGGACAATTCGGGTCAGGGTGTCTGTGAGAAAGGAACCCCGGGCACCAGCTGGGGTCTCACTACCTACCTCCTCATGGTCGGCAAAGATGGCAAGACAGGGGACGTCTCCCCGGGCAAGGAGAAGGCTTTCAAGGGCTGCATGACAAGACAGAAGGTTGTCAAGACGGGGGGCTGAGATGATCTCCTTGTTCAGACCGGTATAAAAAGGTGGTTGGGCATCTGAAAAAAACAGGTCAAATCCCATGATCTCCTCTATGTCATGACCCGCATCGGGAATATGTTTTCCTGCATTGAGTAGTGCTTTATTGAATGCACCGGGTTTTGAAAACCCGCCGCTTAAAAGCAGGGGTGGCAGGTCTACCTGGGCATTAATGGTTTTTTGGGTGTTGGCTTCCCGATCCAGGTGGATGGGAAGGGAGGGGATAACTGCCACGGGGGCATCCATATTAATAAGTCCACTGGCAAGATAGGGGGTGCCTTTTTTCCCATGGCAACGAAGGACGAGTCTGCCGGCCAGATTCAGGCCCCTGTCAAACCAGGTGTTCAAGAGAGCGCCACCATACACCTCCACGCCCAGGCGTGTCATGGTGTCGTTCTGTAGCTCCGGCATGGGTTTTACTTTAAGGCAGGGGCTGTCTGTATGGGCACCACACAGTTTGATGCCGGTGTCCCATGGCTTAAGGTCTCCGGTGTAAAAGGCAATGATGGCGCTGTCATTTCGAACGACAAAATACCCTGACGCTTTTTCAAGGTGCCATGGTTCGGTTTCCAAAAGCTTTATAAAGCCTTTTTTGCGAAGGGCTTTGGCCGTGTTGGCCACGACGTGGAAGGGGGTGGGGGAGGTGTGAAGAAAATGAAAAAGATTTTTATTATATGACTGGATATCCATGTGACAAGCCTCTTTAATTCGATGATCTGTTTGTAGGGGGGGCTTGCTTACCCACACATCGGCCGTACTGGACAGTTGGTGGAACCACCCCTTGACCGGGATGTGCAAAGTTTTATATAAAAGAATAAACACGCCTAACAATCTTTCATGCTTCATTGTGGGTAGACCGAGGCCAGAATACGGTCTGCCCGTGGCAGTTATAACCAAACCCCGGAAATCAGTCAATTCAAAAAAAGGACGGTGGCAATTCTGATTCAAAATTTGGAAGGGGGGATGAATTATTCAGCCCCCAAGGTCGGAATTGCTGAAAAACCGCTTACAGGTCACCCCACTTTTTTTGTCGAAGATCAAATTCACGGATAACTTCTTCTGGGAGGGTGTTTTTCGGGGGTGTTTTCATCAGTTCAAGGGTTCTGCCACGCAGGCGGTCATCAAAGGTCTCTTCCAAAGTGGTGCCCGGAGCCTGGGCCTTTGTGCGCTGGAACAATTCTGGATACAGGACGGTTTTAAAGTTTTTCATGGTATGCGGTTCCATCAAGAACGCGCCGCCGGGGCCCACCTTGTCAATGACATCCAATGCCAGTGTGTCCGGAGAAATATCAATTCCCTGGGTGAATTTTTTCACCAGGCCCAGTATTTCCTGTCCCATGACCAGATGGGCCGGAGAAAGGGTGCTGCCATGATCCAGCCAGCAATGGGTATCATGTACAAGTCCGCCCCCCACAGTGGCCATGATCAGATCCTGTAGACTGCCCTCGGCTGCGGCCTGGGCATCCACGCTTTTTGAATCTGTGCAGCCCGCTGTGCTGAAAAATGGCAGGTTATATCTCTGGGCAAGCTGGGACATTCCCCCCACCATCATGGCCATCTCAATGGCACCATAGGAAAATACAGTGGTTTTCATATCCATAATGGTGATAAAGGAGCCAAATACAAAGGGGGCACCCGGATTGATGGTCTGTTGCAGGACAAGGCCGCTTAGGGATTCTGCACTGCCCATGACGATGCCGCTGGCAAGGGTGGCAGGAAAGCTTCCCCCCAGCTGCATGCCGGAGTAATGGACAATGGGAATCCCCTTTTCAGCGGCAAAGATATTTTTGCCCACCAGATGATCATCGTGGGTCAGCGGGGAGATGGTGCAGTTCAGGGTGCCAAGAAGGGGAGCCTTGTTGAAATTTTCAACACCCCCCTGGCACAGGAGTGCCATTTCATAAATCTCCTTTAAGCTTTTATCATCATTGCAGGAGACGATGACAGGCTTGCTGCAATGCTCCAGGGCCATGCGGGCCACCCCTCTGTCCTGGATATGTTCTGGCAGATCTCTTGCAATACCAAGGGTCATGGTCCAGTCATACTTGTCCAGGGAATCACACAATCGGGCCATACCGATGACATGGTCGCTTTTACACTCACTCAGTGCCTGGGTGTCGGGATCAAGATAGTTCACACAATCAATGGTGGCCCCAAAGTAGGTGTTGGCACCTTCCAGTGTGATGTTGCTGGAGTTGTCTCGGTTACCGAGTTTGATACTTTTCGGGGCCGTCGATATAGCTTTTTCAACCAGTTCTGGTGGAAAATAAACCCGATTTGAATCTACCCTGCAACCGGCACCATCCAGTATTTCAAGAGCCTTGGGATGTGTTATGACGATACCTGTTCGCTCCAGCACCTCCAGGGTTGCCTGGTGAAGGGATGATAGTTGCTCCTCGTTGAGGATCTTCATTGTGGGTGTGAATTTTAGTTCGTCCATGGAGCTGTTTTTTGCCATTTAATGTCTCCTTTGTTAGCTGGGGGAAATCCGTTACTATCTAACAATCATGGCAAGAGCCCTTGCCACAACAAATAATGAAAAAGTAAATTGTGTGAACACTCAGTACCCATCAACCCAGCACCTGCTTTTTTTATTAGAAAATAAAACTTCCGGGTAACCTCAGCAGAGCCCCCCCCCGATGGGCAATAGGAGCCGGCCAATTGTGCCGTCTACGGTTCCGGGCCGGGCCCATTGCCCGTCGGGGGGGGGGCGGCATGATATCATTTGACTCCGCGTCTACGACCCAATATTCGTTGTGTCCGGCAGGACATGCCCGTTTATATGAAAAAAGATGGGGGGCTGTGCTGTGGATATTGTTGTTATAGAAAAGCAATAAGTATGCCGACGCCTATAAAATGTTGAGTTCTGATGACAAGGAGTCTGTCTCTATAGTGCGTTGGCCCCATGGGGTGTGGATAAACGTATTTGGGATGAATTTGTATGGGGTCAATGAATCGTCTCATCTGTTGGGAAAGAAATGTATTTTTTTAATGAAATTAAATAAATTTGATTTTCATTTCAGCAATCCGTTAGGGGTGCAAGGGGATCAAGGAGGAAAATGCCAGGATCATTAAATCATGTTTTTGCAAAATGATTTGTAATATCAAGGTGGTTAAAGAAAAAGGCTTTTAACTTGACATTCCGTGAATGGCTGTAATAGGTATATAAAATTTTTTTTATTCACCTGTCACAGGAGTCTTAATGAGCTTGGATATTCATCTGTTGCAAAAAAAACTGGGTATCACGGATAACGCCAACGCGTTTTTGATTTTAAGGGATTTGCATGAAGGGGTTATCATTGCCGATGTTCATGGAGAAGTTTTGTATTACAATAAGGCCATGGCAAAAATTGATGACCTTGACATGGACTATGCCCTGGGAAAAAAAATTACGGAACTTTACCAGCTCAATGAAAGAAACTCCACCACCATGTCCTGTATCAGAACTGGCAAAGCCATCAAGAACAGGGTGATCATGTACCGCACTCGCCTGGGAAAAATGTCCAATGTAGTCAGCAATGTATTCCCACTTTTTAAGGATGGAGAGGTGGTGGGGGCCATTAGTTTTACAAAGGATTACCAGATGCTGGAAACCCTTATCTCCTCTGGACAACCCAGTAAGGTTACCGGGGGGGATGGCAATGGTACCCGGTACACCTTTTCAGATATGGTGGGGGAAACCGGGGGGCTTTTCCATGCGGTGAAGACGGCAAAAATGGCCTGTGATTCTCCTTCTCCCATAATGCTTTCTGGAGAAACCGGCACCGGTAAAGAGCTGTTTGCCCAATCCATACATAACCATCGAAGGCGTTCCGGACATAAATTTATTCCCATTAACTGCGCTGCCATCCCGGAAAATCTTTTGGAAGGTATTCTTTTTGGCACCTCCCGGGGGGCATTCACCGGTGCCATTGACAAATCGGGTTTGTTTGAACAGGCCAATGGCGGTACTATTTTTTTAGATGAGCTGGACTCCATGCCCCTCACCCTCCAGGCCAAACTTTTAAGGGTAGTTCAGGAAAAAAGAGTGCGTCGCCTTGGTTCCTTGGAGGAGGTTTCTCTTAATATTAAAATTATCAGTGCCGTTGGCAGAGATCCCCGGGAGATCATTGAATCTGGTTCCCTTCGGCAGGATTTGTTTTATCGCATGGGCGTTGTGTTTATCATGATTCCACCGTTGAGAGAGCGAAGGGATGATATGGATCTGCTGGTGATTCATTTTATCCGGAAATTTAATGATTCCCTGGGGGAACGAGTCACGGGGCTTTCCCGCCGGGTGGACACTCTTTTTTTAGGTTACCACTGGCCGGGCAATGTTCGGGAGCTTGAGCACGTCATTGAGGGGGCCATGAATATGGTGAACGGAGAAACGTTAATAAGGTTGAACCATCTGCCGATCCATGTGCTCAACTCCCTGGATAATTCTGGAAGCAAAGGAACCGCCTTCCCTGCCATTGACCCCTTGGCCCCCCTGGGGCATGGGGAACATGGGAATTTGGCTGAACCGAGGTCTGTTGATCCAGTGTCTGTTGAGGGGGGACGGCCCCCCAGCCTCTCAGATGTTCAAAATGCAAATGAGCACCATTCTCTGTGTAAGGCCCTGCAAAGAAGTGGCGGTAATGCAGCAGGGGCCGCAAGAATGCTTGGTATTTCCCCCCAGTCGCTTCATTACAAATTAAAAAAATTTAAAATTAATCGTAAGGATTTCATCAAGATTTGACCGTTGTTTGGGTTATTTGGGCGCAAATGCGCGTCAATGAGCGTCTTTCCATTGAAAATAACTGTGCATCGGTGTCAATGGCGGTTTCTGAGATATAAGTATCCAATCCGGTGCCACATTTTCATAATAACTGCCACGGTCAGACCGTATTCTGGCCCCGGCCTACCCACAACGAAGCTTGAAAGAGTGTTAGAGATATCTACTCTTTCATATAAAACTCACATGTCCTATCAGACACAACGAATATTGGGTCGTAGACGCGGAGCCAAATGATATCATGCCGCC
>CAYSSE010000032.1:0-24767 GCA_964433355.1 uncultured Desulfocicer sp. | reverse complement strand
CTCCGCGTCTACGACCCAATATTCGTTGTGTCCTACAGGACATGCCCGTTTATATTAAAGAGTAGACGTATCTAATATTCTTTTATGCTTCTTTGTGGGCAGGCCAAGGTCAGAATATGGTCTGCCCGTGGCAGTTATAGGAACTTGGTATGGAAAAACTTTTTGGAACAGACGGTATTCGTGGAGTGGCAAATCAGTATCCCATGACAGTGGATATGGCCATGAATACGGGGAGAGCCGTGGCCCGTTTTGTGAGACAACAGCAAGGCCACAGTGCGATCATCGGGCGGGATACCCGCCGATCCGGATACATGCTGGAGTCTGCTCTGGCTGCCGGACTTGCAGCAGAGGGCATCGACGTTTACCTTGCAGGGGTGATCCCCACGCCTGGGGTGGCCTTTCTGGTAGCCCACACCCCCGGGTCAGGGGCGGGCATCGTTATTTCTGCCTCCCACAACCCGTATCAGGACAATGGAATCAAGCTTTTCAAGGCCGATGGGCATAAGCTTTCCGAGGAAGAGGAAACAATCATAGAGGCCGATTTGCTGGAATTGATTTCCTTATCAGATCATGATGACGGGGTTGCACCCATAGCTTCCGCTGTTATATCTTCTGGGGCTGTATCATCGCCTCCAGAACCAGGGGTAATAGAGGTTTTGCCCCAGGCCCGGGAAAAATATGTTGATTTTTTAAAGGGATGTTTCTCTCCCAATAACACCTATAATCCAAGGCTGACCTCCATTGTGGTGGATTGTTCCAATGGTGCCGCATCCGGGGTGGCCGAAGCCGTGTTTTCTGATTTGGATTTTGAAGTTCTGTTTATTCATAATACCCCGGATGGACGAAATATTAATGAAGCCTGCGGTTCCCAACACACAGGGGATCTGGCAGATGCTGTGCTGGCAAACAAGGCAATGGCAGGCTTGGCGTTTGACGGAGATGCAGACCGCCTCATTGCCCTGGATGAAAACGGTGTTTCGGTCACCGGTGATAAAATCCTGGCCATCTGTGCCTGTCATGCCGCAAGCCGGGGAGAACTTTCCTGTAACTGTGTGGTCAGCACTGTTATGAGTAACATTGGTCTTGGACTTGCCTTGGCAGACCATGGTGTTAGGCATGAAATCACCGGGGTAGGGGATCGTCAGGTCATGGCTCTCATGCAAAAAACAGGTGCCGCCATGGGGGGGGAGGATTCCGGCCATATGATATTTTCTCAATATCATACCACTGGAGATGGCATTCTTACGGCTCTCCGACTTCTGACAGTGATGGCGGAAACAGGAAAATCTCTTTCTGATTTGGCCTCTGTGATGACGGTTTATCCCCAGGTATTGAAAAATGTTGCTATTAGTGCCGATCGTCCTGATTTTATGACCATTGGCCCCATTGCCCGGGCCATTGCTGATGCTGAGGAAGAATTATCAGGCCAGGGTCGTGTTCTGGTTCGCTACTCTGGTACCCAACCTCTTTTGCGGGTGATGGTGGAGGGACGGGATACAAACCAAATTCAAAAAATATGTGATAATATTTGTGCTGTGGTTCGTGCTTGCAAGGGGTGTTAGATAGGTAGCCAATATTCGTAATAAAAAAAGAGCGGCAGGAAAAGAATCGATTGATCAAGCTGTTGAAAAAAAGCAGGTATTGATCTGGATCAGGAGTCAGGCCCCAAAATAGAAAAAAGGTAATTTTGATGAATAATAGATCTAAAATAGCTGTTGTTGAGCTTGGTTATCGGGCTCCCCTTGGCAATTCATTTCGGTGAAAAATTTGATACGGTGGGATTTGATCTCAAGGAAAGCATTGTCAAAAATTGAGACCTGTGCGGGTGGTAATTATCCGTAGTGTTTGGCAAGGCAAATAGACCAAATTTAGCCTTCTATTTGTATCGTTAGATTACAAATAGCATAGAAATGATGCCTCAATCGGGTCAGCAAAGGTCTACTGCACAGGTCGAAAAAAACTGGTAAGAAAGCCCCTGAGTCTTTAGCTCAGGGGAGTGTTGACTGACTCATCACCCCAAATCGGTCAGTTGGATTCTTCCAGTTCGTGGATGTCCGGATGGGTGTGCATGGATCTGAGGAATTGCTCGGTTCTGAGGATCAAGCGGGTGTTCAGTACCCGGGCGGCCTGTTTCATGATAAAATACCCCATGGAGTGGTCTTCATCCATGAGGCTCAGCAGGGCGTTTTTGTGGATGGCATACACTGTGGCGGTTTCACTGCATATGGCCGTCATGAGTCGTCTGGGTTCATATAAAAGAACGGACAATCCAAATGATTCGCCGGGATCCACCGTTCCCACCGTTGCAATGATATCTTCGGAAATTTTTTGTTCCAGCAGGATTTTTCCCTTCTTTACCATGAAAAAGTTGTCCGCTGAATCGCCTTCACTAAAGATGATTTCACCGGATTCAACGCTCCACTCTTCAGTCAGGGGTATAAACTTTTCAAGCATTTCATCGGTGAGGGATTCCAGAAATTCATCTTTTTTTAATTCAGACTTGGTTATCATATGTTCTCCATAATTTTATATTGTTATATCTTTTATGAAAACTCTGCCCAACAGACTGGAATCAAAAGAGTTTCAACTTTCGTTGTGGCAGGTTATTACTGCCATGTATGTTTTATAAGAAAGTCCTGGCAAATCTGACGGACTTTCATGCTTCGTTGTGGGTAGGCCGGAGCCAGAATACGGTCTGCCCGTGGCAGTTATATGAAAGAGTAGGTGCATCTAATATTCTTTCATGCTTCGTTGTGGGTAGACCGAGGCCAGAATACGGTCTGCCCGTGGCAGTTTATATGAAAATGAAGTGTCCAAGTAGCCTCAGCAGAGCCCCCGGGGAGGGGTAATGGAACAGACCAATTGGGCTGTCTAACAGTTCCGGGTCGCTTCCATTACCCCTCCCCGGGGGCGGCATACAGCCATTTGGCTCCGCGTCTACGACCCTATATTCGTTGTGTCCGTTAGGGCATGGGTGTTATTTAGAAATCATGCAAAAAAATACATCACCACAATCATCAATCCAGCGCAGGCGGCAAAGATACCAATGGGGGATGTCCCGGTGCTGAAGGCCTTTTCCACATCTGCGCCACACGGCATAGCTTGTTCCGGGGATGTTGAATTTTCATCTTCAGCAGATTTTTTTGCATTGGCACGAAATACAGGGGAAAGCAAGCCGTTGGTCAGTTTTGTTGTGGCATTAACGGCAAACCCATTGATCTGTCCTGTAAGGGTTTTCACAAAAACACGATCACAAAAACGGTTGATACTATTAAAAATCCGGCTACAAAGGGCTTCCAGAGCATTAAGGGGTTTTCGGTAGAACCAGTCAAAGTCAATATTAATGGCCCGCATCTCTGCCGGATAAATCCCGGACAGCAACAGCAGGGTAAAGGCCAGGGCTGAGTAAAATAAAAGCTCTGTCTGGCTGACGATGTGGGACAGGGTATAGGGCTCATAATTGGCAGCATAGGGAAGAATGCTGTAAAGCGGTTTATAAAAGGTTCCGTTGAAAATGCACAAAAAGGCGGCAAGTCCCATGGCAATAAGCATGTGAGTCGGCGCTTCTTTAACTCGATGCCCGGCATCATGGCCGAAAAAAGCAAAAAAGGGGATTTTGATACCCGCATGGTGAAACACACCGGCCGAGGCAAAGAGCAACACCAGCCACACGGCGATCATGTGATGATTACCAGCAGCAGACATCACCATGGATTTACTGACAAACCCGCTGAAAAAGGGAAAGGCCGATATGGAGGCAGCCCCCACAATACAAAAAGCAGCGGTCCAGGGCATGGACTTATAGAGCCCTCCAAGATCCGTGGCCTTTATTTTTCCGGTGCGGTACATCACGGCCCCCATGGACATGAACAAGAGACCCTTAAACAAAATATCATTAAATGCATGGGCCACAGCCCCGTTGATGGCAAGCTCTGATCCAATGCCAATGCCCACCACCATGAAGCCCACCTGGTTTACCAGACTATAGGCCAGTACCCGGCGAAGGTCATTTTCAATCACGGCAAAAAATATGGGAAAGGCTGCCATGCCAACCCCGATCCAGATAAGCAGTTCGGTGCCTGGATAGGCCCGGGCCAGGGCATATATGGCGGTTTTGGTGGTGAATGCACTTAAAAACACCGTGCCCCCAATGGTGGCTTCAGGATAGGCATCGGTGAGCCAGGTGTGAAGAAAGGGCCAGGCACAGTTGACGCCGATTCCCATGAAAATAAACCAGGAAGCCGCATCGGTGAGCCCGATGAATCCAAATTTTATGGATCCCGTCTTCATGACCATCATCACAATGCCTGCCAGCAAACTCAAGCCGCCGGTGACATGGATCATGAGATATCTAAATCCGGCAGAAGCAGATGCCTTGGTACCCCGGGCCCAAATCAGCATCACAGAGCCCACGGTGAGGGTTTCCCAGAAAACAAAAAAGGTGAACAGATCCCCGGCAAAGATGGTGCCAAGGGCGGCCCCGGCATAGATAAAGCCTGCCACATACTCAAGGTTTTTTTTCACATGCAGGATATAGATCAGGGTGATAAAGGAGATGATGTGGAAAATATATCCAAAGGCAAGGCTTAAGCGATCAATGCGCACAAGGGTAAGGGTATAATCCAAAAAGGGCACGGTCATCAAGGTGCCCATGGGGATGGAAATCAAGTTGATAAAACCCGCCACCGGTAAGAGTACCACATAGGTGGATCTTGCCTTTCCGCTGAGAAAGGGAATCAGAAATGCACCGATGATAAATATGAATGCCGGTGGGATACAGACGTTATTCATAATAATCCTCCTTTCGCTTCACCAGGGGCCGCAGGATGTATCGGGACACCAGCACCAGTAAAACGCAGGCCACAAAACCGAAGATGGCATAAAAGACCGGCCAGTTTTCCCAGGGGAAGTGGGCATGTTTATGAACGAAGAAATCCATGATAAAGAGAATAACCACAGAGGTGAAGAAAATGGCCAGGAGCCGCTTCACATTTTTGGGATTGTCAAACATATGTTTTTTTTCATTTTTCATGATCAGTGCATCATCCTTATTCTTTTTGACTCAGCTTGGGATCAGATCTGCGTTGTTCTTATCTTTAATTAAAGAATCAGTCTTAAATAACTGCCACGGGCAGATCGTATTCTGACCCCATCGGTTCAAAACGAGCTTGCGAACACCACCACAAGGTAGAGAACACTCAAGGTGAAAACCACCAGAAACACCGGTTTATATCCGGGGACTGCATCGTGTTTCAGTTCAAATTTTTCTTCATTCATAATTTATCCTCCCAGTATGTTTTGGACAGCCAGTTTGGCAAGGTTGAGAAAGGGCTGGGGATAGAAAAAGAGAATAACGGAAATGCCAGCGGTGATAACCAGGGGCACCACACACCAAAGGGGGGCCTCGTCCACTTTATCTTCAAATTGCATCTCTTCGGGACTGCAAAAAAAGGCATTGTAAAACACCGGGAAAAAGTAAGCCGCATTTAAAAAAGAGCTGGACAACAGCACAAACAAAAAGGCGATCTGTCCGGCTTCAATGGTGCCCAGCACCAGATACCATTTACTGATGAACCCGCCGCAGGGGGGAAGTCCCACCACACTTAAAGATCCAATGAGAAAGGCCGTCATGGTGATGGGCATTCGTCGTCCAATGCCTTTCATTTTGCTGATATACTTGATGCCTGTGGCGCAGAAAATGGCACCGGCACAAAAAAACAACGTGATCTTGCCAAAGGCGTGCATGGCAATGTGGAGCATGCCACCGGTCATGCCCGATTCCGACAACAGGGCCACCCCCAGAATAATATAGGAGAGCTGACCAATGGTGGAAAAGGCCAGTCGCCGTTTGAGCTCATCCTGGGAAAGGGCAATCATGGAGGCCACAATAACGGTGAAGGAGGCAATGATGCAGACAATGAGGCTGATATTGTACTGGGCCAGCACCCCGGTGCCCACAATGCCTGTGAACACCCGAACCACACTAAAGGCTCCCACCTTGACAACGGCAACGGCATGGAGAAGCGCACTGACAGGTGTCGGGGCCACCATGGCTGCGGGAAGCCAGGAGTGCATGGGCATAATCCCCACCTTGGCAAACCCGAACAAAAACATCAGGCTCAGCACCAGGGCCGTGCCCGAGGTGACATGGCCTGCCATCACCCCATGCCCGGCGAAGTCAAGCGTACCGGTGAAGTGATAGGTGATCAGCATGGCGGGCAGGGCAAAGCCGATGGAGCCGCCAAGGATGTAAAGGAGATACTTTCTCCCCGAGCTTCTGGCCTCTTTGTCCTGGTGATGGGTGACAAGGGGGTAGGTGGCAAGGGAGAGCATTTCATAGAAAAGATACATGGTTAAAAGATTGGCAGAAAAGGCAACCCCGATGGTGGCGGACAATGCCACGGCAAAGAAGCAAAAATACCGGGTCTGGCTGTGTTCGTCCAAGTGTCTCATGTACCCAATGGAATAGATGGAGGTGATGATCCACAAGGACGATGCCACCAAGGCAAAGAGCATGCCAAAGGCATCCACCCGAAAGGCAATCCCCAGATTGGGAAATACCTGACACACCGTGTATTCCACCACTCCGCCGTTGAGTACCAAGGGAAGCATTGAGAGCACCAGGGCAAGCTTGATGGCTGCCGCAACAAAGGTCCATGATTCCCTGATATTCTGTGATCGGCTGGAGATAATACAGGGTATGGCAATCAGAGAAACAAGAACGGCCAAAAAGGGCTTTACAGAGAAGACGGTTTCCATTGGCATATTAGATCACCCCTGTGGGTATGGCAAATTGAATAATATTGGTAACTATTGTCCCAGAATAGAGACCCAGAACAATGAGGGTCAAGGATGCAATGAGAAAGGGAATCAGCATGCCCAGGGGGGCCTCCTTGATGGTAAGGGCACCTACATGGGTGTGGCTTCCGTGGCTGCTTCCATGGCTATCTGCGTCGGCAAAAGGTTCAAAAAAGGCAATTTCAAACAGTCGGAAAAACAGAACCGCATTGACAAGGGAGCTGAAGATCAGGGCGGCCACAAAAAGGAAATTACCAGCCTGGATCCCTCCGGAGATCAGATACCATTTACTAAAAAAACCGCAGGTGGGTGGTACCCCCACAACGGATAGCCCTGCCAGCACAAAGCCAGCCATGGTAAAGGGCATTTTGGCAAACAATCCTTTGAGATCGCTGCGGGATTCCCCCCCGGTTTTCCAGATGAATATGCCCGCAGCAAGGAACAGGGCAAGCGTCATGGCCGCATCGTTGATGATGTGGAGAATGGCCCCTGATATTCCCAGACGGTTCCCCAGGAAAAATCCCCCCACCATGTAGCCCACTTCAGCGATGATGATATAGGTAAGCATTTTTTTAACATTTTTCTGGGCCAGGGCCGACAAAGACCCAAACACAATGGTGACAATGGCCAGTAATACAATAAATCCACTGATATCCAAGTGCCCAAAGGTGTATTCCGGGGTGAACACCGTCATGCAGATGCGGATCATGATGTACACGGTGACCTTGGTGGTCAGGGGAGCAATGAGCCCTGCTGACACCGAGGTTGCCTGGGAATAGGCTTCCGGTAACCAACCATGTACGGGAAACATGGCCATTTTAACAAAGAGCCCGGTGAGACAGATGATAAAGGCAAACAAAATCAGCCCGGATTCCATGTTCTGTGGAATGATGATGGCAAGTTCAGCCATGTTCAGCGTGCCAGTTGCAATATAAAGGTAGCCCACCCCCAGAAGATAAAAGGTGGCCCCAATGGTACCAAGGAACAGATAGTTGAGACTGGCAAGGGGTGCCCGGCTGTTGCCAAGGCCAATCAAGGCATACCCAGACAGAGAGACAATTTCCAGAAGCACATAAAGGTTAAAGGCATCTCCGGTGGCGGTCATGCCGATGAGTCCGGCGGTGAACAATATATAAAGGGCATTAAAGGCCCCTTCTTTGTCGTTGAACTCCGTGCGGATACTTTTCTTCTGGGCCACAAGATTTAAGGTGGATACTGCAGTTATCACCACAAGCACAAGGGCGCTCAGGTGGTCAATGATATAGACAATGCCCATGGGACCGGCCCAGCCAGCCATTCTGTATTCCATGGCAATCCCGGTGGTGACCACTTGGATCAACATCAGAACGGCACAGATAAACGACAAGAACAGCGCTGCAACGGCAATGCGAAACGGGGCTTTCTGGTTGATCCAGCCGGATCCGGCAGTGAAAAGGGCCGCCAGAAGGGGGATCACGATGATTAAGGCAGGCAGATGACGGGTCATGGGTTTTATCCGCTCCTCAGCTGTTGGTTGATTTCATCTTCCTCCACGGTGCCATAGGTATTATATACCTTTATGGCCAGGGCCAGGGCCACACCAAGGGTGGCCACGCCCACAACAATGGCCGTGAGCATGAGCACATGGGGAAGGGGATTTATGTAATGGGCAACATCGACAGCATCCATGGCGTGGGCCGCCATCTTTTCTGCGCCATGGGCCACCGTTTCCGGGGAAGCATGGTGTTCCAGGATGGGAATGGTTGCCCCTCTTTTATATCCAATGGACACATAAAATAGGATAATAGCTGTTTGGAAGATAGTCATTCCAACAATTTTTTTAATGAGATTGTTTTTGGCAATCATGGCATAGAGACCTACCATCATGAGGATGATGTAGACCGCATAATTTGCCTTGGCAAGGACAAGCGAAAATATTGATTCCATATCAGAGTCCCTCGTCTTGTTTTCCGGCAGAAGACAGGTTGTAATAGATCCAGATCATCACCGCAGTCACCGCAACGGCCACACCGATTTCCACCATGAGAATTCCATGGGATCGGGCCATGATACGATCGTTTCCAAACAGGGGCGCAAGGGCACTGTAGTTGAGAAAGACCTCTCCAAATATCAGGCAAAGGGCACCGGTGCCAGCATAGATAAAGACGCCAGTAACACTCAAGAGGGCCGCAGTTTTTTCACTGAAACTTTTGATGGCGGCTCGCAAACTGTGGGAGATGGCAAACAAAATCACCGAAGCCCCCATGAGAACCCCCCCCTGGAATCCGCCGCCGGGGCTGTGATGGCCATGAGCCACAACATACAGGGCGAAAATCTGGATAAAGGGGATGATCAGCCGGCAGGTGCGGCTAATGACAAAGTCATAGGGCACCCAATTGGCATCCATACGTTGGAACACCGCAGAATTTCGGGGGAATTTATCCCCTTCCATGCGCAGTGTCACCCCGGTGGGCTCATGTCGGTAATACCGATGGGGTACCTTTTTTCTTTCAATGCGTAACAAAAGAAAACAGGCCAGACCTGCCGTGAGAATCACCGTGGTTTCAAACATGGTGTCATAGCCCCTGTAGTCGGCAAGGACAGAGGTGACGATATTGGGTACGGCGGTATCTTCCATGGTGTGTTGGATAAAATAGGGAGAGAGATGGGTGGATGCCGGTGAGTCCGGATCCCCCCAGTCGGGGAATTCCATGGTGAAAACCAAGAGAAGCACCCCGCAGAGCAGTATGGTCAATTTCCCAAGAATTTTCAATCTTTGGTCCTCCTTGTTGTGTGAAATACCGCTGCAACACAGAAAACAGTGCTGACGCCAGCGCCCACAGTGGCTTCGGTAAAGGCCACATCCACAGCCCCCATCACGGCCCATATCAGGCACAGAAGAAAACTGTAAGCCCCCAAAAGCAGAGCCGAGCTTAACAGATCCCTTACAGTGATGGCTGCAATGGCGCATATGATAACCAGTAAAAGAATAATCAGTTCAAGTTGCCAGATCATGGGGAATCACCTATGCGAGTTAATTTTTTTTAGTCCAGGGTTTCAGGCCGGCACGAACACCCGCATCCACAATGGCATGGGTTGCCGTGGGGCTTGTGATGAATACAAACACCACAATGAGAATAATCTTCAGGGCGGATAATAGATTTCCCAGGGAAAATTCATTGACCACATACAGGGCCAGGCCCGCCATGGACAGAAAAACCCCCATGGTATCCAGCATACCAGCGGCATGGAGTCTGGAGTAAAAATCGGGTAGCCGGATCATGCCAACGGAACCGCCGATAAAAAAGACAAAACCGATAATAATTAACAAAGCAGATATCCAGGTTATCATTTCATCTCCTCACTTAAGCCTTTTCGTTTATGAAAATATCGTGAAGCGGCAATGACGGCGATAAAATTCAGCAGTGCATAGGCAAGGGCGATATCAATGAACATATCCACCCGGTTAAAAACAAACCCGATCATGATTAAAAGAACCGTGGTCTTGCTGCCAATGGCATTTACACCCATGAATCGGTCCAGTACCGTGGGGCCCATGACGGCCCTGTAAATTGGTACACCCATGAGTAGGGTGAGTACGATGGCTGAAAAGAGGATAAAGTTGTCCATTATTCACCAAAAATTTTGGCAACCCGTCTTTCCATATCGCCGGGAAGGGGGGCTGCGGATTCATTGTCAATGGCGTGTATCGCCATATCGCCATATGTAGTAGCGGCGACGGTGATGGTGCCGGGGGTCAGTGTGATGGAGTTGGCAAAGGTGACCAATCCCATTTGTGACTTGATGGTGCTTCTGAATTTAATGATATGGGGATTGATGCGGTGGTGCATGTCACGGCTTAATACCAATCGAAGAACGTGGATGTTGGCAAGGATGATTTGCCATATAAGCCATGGAATATACTTAATAAAGCCAATCCACATCTTTGCAACGGTGCCAAGGCTTGGGGCCGTGATGAGAAAATCAGCGGCCATCCACGCCACAAGGCTACAGGAAAAAATCCCCAGGGTGAGGTGAAAAGAATCAAACTTTCCAGAAAAGATCATCCAGAAGAAGAACAAAATGAGAAAATTCGTAAAAACAATTGATTTGCGTCGCGTCTTTTTCAAAGTAAAGCTCCATAATATGGGGTTATAGCACCTGAAACTGAAGCGGAATTACTTGTTTTATAACATTCAGAAAAATGGTGACTAATGCATATGTAAAAAATACCAAAAGGTCAACTGTTTTTTTTTAAAATCACAGAAGTGTAAGATCCCAGTTCCACAGCCCCGGTCGTTTTTTTAATGTAACTTCTTTGTTTACAGGCTCTTCCATGGTGATAAAATGGCGGTATCCTGCCTGGTATAAAAGTTCTTTCATGGGCGCAATATTTAATCGCCAACCAGGAAAAATCCAATAGTTGTTCTCCCTTTTTGAAATCCATGATGACTCCCCCATGGGACTTAAAAAAGGAGAATCAAGTGAAATATCAGAGGAAATAATTCGCGAAATGGCAAGGGGCCAGTTTCCTTCCACCACCACCCCCAGGGGAAGCGGGCTTACAGAGGGCAGACAGAGAAACTCATCCCGGGTTAATTCCGGGCTGACAATGGCACCGGAAAACCCCATGGTTTTGAGCCATTCCAGGTGGGAGCCATTGGCAATATTGCAAAAAGGGCCCGCCCAGAGGTTGAGCTTGGCCGGTGTGTCAAACAGGGCGATTTGCCAGGGAATATTTAAGACAAAATGCCGGGCATGACGCTGCACGGCAAGATCAATGGCCTGTTTTAATCTTTTTTCATCATCGGGCCAGAGCACCGGGGGAAGAAACCACCAGGTCTGCTTGAGTTTTTTTGTGCTCTCATTTTCCACGGTGTTCAGCTCCAGCCACCGGGCAGGGGTTCCCTGAATCCGCCCCTTGGGAGGAGATCTAAAAAGAGCAATTTCCTGGGCCGTGGGGAGCGTGGTGTGGGTCGAAGGGAGCTTTTTTCGGCCTGGGGACGGTTTCGTGGCTTTCTCCTGGATCATGGGGGGTATATCCGGGGAACTGAACTTTTCCAGGGTGTGGGCAAGATCCTGAATCAACACGTTCACTTCAGGTTCCCGGCGGTCTATAATAAAAACAGGGGCTCCCTTGGCCGGTTGGATGCCCTTACCGGGATTAAGCACCAATTTTCCTTTTTTGGGGATGGATCGGGTCACCCGTTGCACAAAATGACCTCGGTCATCTTCATATCCAATGCGCAAAAGATCCCCCTGCAACAGGGATTCCCGGGTGATGAAATGGGTGTTTTCGCTTTTTTTAACCCGCCCGATGAACAGACCAGAGCCGGTTTCTGCATCTTTTTGCAATGGGCTCTGGGGCCGCTGGGACAAGAGATTATAATGGGTGGCGGGTCTGCCCATGGCATATTCAAGAAATGACAGGGCTATTTTTTTCTGCTGGGGATCATGGCCATGATCCCGGAGTATTTTATAGGCTTTTACCGTGTAAAATACATAGTGGGGGCTTTTTTTTCTTCCCTCGATTTTCCAGGTGGTCACCCGGGGAATCTCTTTTAGCACCTTTACCAGCACATCGGCGGAAAGGTCAAAACAGGAGAAATAGCGTTGCCGTTTATTGTCCTGGCGGTACATGCGCCGGCAGGGCTGCACGCATCTACCCCTGAGGCTGCTGCGGCCCCCAAACCAGCTACTCCAATAACATCTTCCCGACACCCCATAGCACAGGGCTCCATGGATAAAGGTTTCAAGATCCAGGTCATCGGGAGTGTTGTCTGCCATGGTTTTAATTTCATCAATGGTCAGCTCCCGGGGCAGTACCACCTTGGTGATCCCCATCTTTTTTGCCGCATCAAGGCCTGCAGGAAAGGTGCAGTTGGCCAGGGTGGACAGATGCAGTTCTCCATTGAAACCAATGTCTTTTGCAATGACTGCCACGCCGGGATCCTGGACGATCAGGGCGTGGGGATGCACATATTTGTTGAGCTTGGTTAAAAGCCGCCGAACCTTGTCTTCTTCGCCATGCTTGACAAGGGAGTTGAATGCCACATGGACCTTGACCCCTTTGGTTCGGGCCAGGGCATTTAAGCGTGAGAGTTCGTCCATGCTGAAGTTGCCAGCTTCCATGCGGGCAGAAAAAAGTTTAAGGCCACAATAGATGGCATCTGCACCGGCGGCAATGGCTGCCAGAAAGGTATTCTGATCTCCGGCAGGTGCCAGAATTTGGGGTTTTATTTTTTTACTCATGTTGTGCCGTTTATTTGGGTTGAATTTCGTTGCGTGTAAAGTTAAAAAGTTTATCGGTTTTAGAAGAAAGAATCAATGGCTATGTTGGAATACCGATATACTAAAAAAAATACCCGTTTCACATAAATTGTGGAACGGGTAATTTTATAATCATTTTACCCCGGGGGGGCTAAAATCATAAATCCTCTGCATCAACTGGCAGTGGCGTCTTTTTTTGTCTCACCGTTTTCAGTCACAATGTGATTGATAAGATCCAGACTCACCAGATCATGGGAATGGGTGGTGATGGAAAAATCCATATTCGCGCTTTGGGTATCTTCCTCTTCCTGGTAGATGTACTGATCCGTTGACGCCTTGTGGGAGTAATGAAGGGTGTTGGCAAAAAGATGCACGGGAATGCCGTTTAAATGGCATTGACCCACCGTACCTGCCGTTCCCGAAGGTGCCACAATCTTTCGATCCGAGGTGATGGTCAGAGCCCCGAGAAACATTTTGGTGGCCCGGTCAATGTGATGGCTCAGATCGTAGGCCGGGGCCACAATGTGCTCAATGTCGGCATCCCGCAGGGCCTGGATGATCTGTCGGGTCCTGTCCCGGTTGTGTTCCAGGATAACCACCTCAAATCGTTTGTTCCATTTCTCCTTGGCCTGTACCAGAATATTGGTCACCACGGAGCTGGCAGAATGGACAATGATCACATCGTGGTTATTGATGTATTTCAATCCATTTTCTGTTACCCTGGCGGCATTATCCTGGAATAGTTTGATTTTTGCCTCAAGGCTTTCAATGGTTTTTTCCCGGATTTCTTCCAGGCCCATTTCCGGTGTCAGGGTCTGTTTCATCTCCTCTTCAAATTGTTCCAGAAGATGAATCAGGGGAATGATCTTGGGCTGGGAGCTTTTCAGGGCCTCAGCCAGCTCAAAATAGAGGGGCTGCAGCTCTTTTCTGGTACATTGCAACTGGCGGATGGATTCAATGAAGCTGTTTAAGGACAGCACCGTCATCCGGGCAATCCCCTGTACATCGCCAAGGTTTCGGAGCAGTTTGTACATGTTTTGTCTATTTTTATCATTCATAGGGATATCCATAGATAGAGGGTGAGAAATGCTGAGGCAATCATCAGTGTGATGATGGTAATTGCCGCACTGTCCTTCATGAACTCAAGAAAGCTGATGTGTACACCTGCCTGTTTGGCCATGCCCACGGAAACAATGTTGGCCGATGCCCCGATCATGGTAAGGTTGCCACCAAAACAGGCACCCAGGGACAATGCCCACCACAAAATGTTGTTGGGGATGGGGTTCACTTCCAGCATCAGGTGAACAATGGGGATCATAGTTATGGTAAAGGGAATGTTATCCAGAAATCCCGATACAATACCGGACACCCAAAGCACGGTTAACACCATTACATAGGGGTTGTCCCCAATTCGTAAAAAGACTTTTTGGGCCACCCATTCTATGACACCTTTGTGTTCCAGAACCCCCACCAGGATGAAAAGTCCGGCAAAGAAGAGCAATGTACTCCACTCCACCTCTTCGAGCATATGCTCCACATCCACACCGGAGATGGTGAATAGCACCATGGCCATGAAAACAGCCACAACCCCGGGGGACATTTTGGTGACGGTCTGGGTTACAAAGAGCAAAATTGCGATGATAAGGCAGCTCAAGCCCTTGATTAAGAGTTTTTGATCTATTCGAACGTTGAGAAACTCCACCTTGATTTTTTCCAGGAGTAGCTGAACGGAAAAAAGTTTGGCCAGGTTGTTATCAATGGGTTTGAACTTATCTCGATTGGTGAACCACATAAAGAGCAGGGTGGCAAAAAAGGCAATAACCACGGGGATGATCAGGTTACCGATGAATTGGTTAAAGGTCAATCCCACCTTGGAACCGATGATGATATTTGGGGGGTCACCAATAAGAGTGGCTGTTCCGCCCACATTGGAGATCACGGCCTGGCTGATGACGTATATTTTGGGATCCAGTCCCATGCCCCGGGTAAGCTCAATGATGATGGGGATGATGATGAGCACCGTGGTGACATTGTCGAGAAAGGCAGAAAGCACCGCTGTCACAATGGAGAAGAGGATTAAAATTTTAAGCGGGTTTCCCTTGGTCATCTCTGCAATTTTTACAGAAAGGATTGAAAAGAAGCCTGATTTTCTGAGCACGGCAACTATGGACATCATACCCAATAACAGCATGATGGTCTCAAAATCAATGAGTGATGCCGCCGTGTGTTCATCCACAACGTGCAGGATCAAGAGAACCATGACGCCCAGAAGCGCTGATACGGCCTTGTTAACCAATTCAAAGGTTATCAGGGCGTAAACAATGAGAAATACAATAATTGGTACGGTTGCACCTTCCATTACAATTCCTTTTTAAAATGCTCCCTTAAGTCCGGTTTGCAACTTTGGGAGAACAATCAATTAGAGTTCGTTAAACCATTGACTGAAATTTAATTATAGCTTTTTAAAGCTGATTTCCGGGGCAACGGGGTTAGGTTCTTGTTATTGGCATTATTGACTAAGCCAGGAAATTTAAAATCCCGATAATAATGCCAATAACCCAAGCCTTACCCTCATCGGTTCAACCATTTTTTTATAACAAATTTAATTTATTGATATAAAAAATAACAAATCTAAATAGAATTTTATTTAGATTACAATATGTTATGATGGCTATCGAGCCGAGGTTATCCCTCCCATCTGTCAATATAAAAAACGAACCATTCGGGTGAAATAAAAAAAGAGTCCCATCGCAATATTGGTGATTTCATGAGGATGCAGGGTCTGACTTGCATTATTTGGAGGCTGAAATGTTTATTAAGTTCCATGCTTTTTGTCCATGTTCGCCTTGCACTGGCTTTGTACAAAAGCACAATAAAACAAGCTATATCAACAGCCTAAGATCCATTCCCATGGGAATCAATATTGTGAAAAAGTCCCATAACACGTTGATCAGGGCAGGAAAAACTGAACAGTGAAAAGATAAATCTAAGAACCGTTCAGTTGTCCACGCCGGGAAACCCTATAGCCTAAAAAAAGCTTAAATGCAACGATGAGGTTCATTTATTTTATGACACCGATTAGGATCTTAAATTTTATAATTTGAGCGAAATAGGGAATCTTTTTACCCATCTGGGGGGCTCTGCTGAGGGTGCCCCGAAGTTTTATCTTTCAATAAAAAACAGACCTGGAATCTTGCATACTTGGGTGAATTGTGGTTTTATCTTGCCCATGGAAAAAAAAAAATATCATCATGGAAAAAAACGAAAAAATGGCAGAGGCAGTTTTGCTCCCATGAAGCCCGGAGCAGACAGCACACTGGGGCCGGTATTTAAAAAAATAGGTATCCCCCCCAGCTCTCCCTTTGTCCCGGATCCCTTTCAAGTGGAAGCCGTTGATGCCATTGCCCAATGGGACTGTCTGGTCACCGCCCCCACCGGAGCCGGAAAGACCTGGATTGCCCAAAGTGCTGCAAAGGCTGTTTTGGATAAGGGGGAGCGGGTGTGGTATGCAACCCCGTTAAAGGCTTTGACCAATACCATTTATGCTCAATTTATCGAGGTCTTTGGCCCGGATAAGGTGGGGATACTCACCGGTGATAAAAAAGAAAACGGAGATGCCGACATCATCATCGGCACCACGGAGATTTTAAGAAATCAACTCTATGATGCCATGCACACCGGGGAGGATATCTCCTGTAGCCTGGTGATTCTTGATGAAGCCCATTATCTGGGGGACTCCGAACGGGGGGTGGTGTGGGAAGAAACCCTGATCTATCTGCCCCAGCGGGTCTCTTTACTTTTGTTGTCCGCCACCATTGGCAATGCGGATCACATTGCAGGCTGGCTTGCATCCATGCGGGGAAAACAATGCCAGGTGATCCAGGAAACCAATCGTCCGGTTCCCCTGTTCCCGCTGTTTTTTCATCCATCGGGCACTTTGAATCCCCTGCTGAAAAAAAAGGGTGCCCCCGGGAAAAACATGGTGCATAAAAATGTCATGGACTATATCAAGGCCGGACAATACCCCGCCATCTCCCTTCCCGGTCGCCTTCCCCGATTTGGTGAAATTTTAAAGGTGCTTAAGGTCTATGATCTGCTGCCGGCCATTTTCTTTTTAAAATCCCGGGCAGATTGCGACGGTGCCATTGGGCTTTGCAATGGGAAACTGCTTAAGCTGGATCCCAAACGAAAGGTCCTTCTTTCCAAAAGAATCCAAGAACTCATTGGAGACAACCCCCATCTGGCCACCCATGAGCAGCGTATGCACATGGAAAAATTTGGTGTGGGTTCCCACCACAGTGGACAGCTTCCCGCCTGGAAGGTGGTGGTGGAAACCCTGATGTCCGAAGGGCTTTTAGATGCCATGTTTGCCACTTCCACCGTTGCCGCCGGGGTGAATTTTCCGGCAAGGAGTGTGGGTATTTTAAATTCTGATCGGTTTAACGGGGTCTCCTTTCTTTCCCTGACGGCAAGTGAGTTCCAGCAGATGACCGGCCGGGCCGGAAGACGGGGCATGGATAACATTGGTTTTGCCATTGTGCTGCCGGGTAAGTTCATGGATCTTAAACACGTTGCAAAAATGGTCACGGCCCCCCCCATGGATGTGAACAGCCAGATCAAAATAGACTTTTCCATGGTGCTGAACCTGTTGCTCTCTCACAAGCCCCCCCAGATCCACGAGCTTTTGGAAAAATCTTTTGCCTCCTATCAGATCTCCTTGGGAAAACAGGGTCGCCAGGCCAGGAAGGAGTATGGATATGGATTGAAATACCTGTGGCAGGATTTCCTGGCCCATCTGGATTTTCTCCAGGAAGAGGGCTTTGTCACAAAAGAGGGGACCCTCACCGAAGATGGTGAATGGACCTCCCAGCTACGCATGGACCAACCCCTGATGGTGGCCCAGTGTCTTCGCCAGGGGCTTTTACCGGATCAGGACGCAGTGATGCTGGCAGCGGTGATGGCAGCCTTTGTCAATGAGAAGTCGTTTGATGATGACCCTGGCATGAATCGTCGGCTGCCCAAACGCCTGACCCGGCAATTTACAAAATTAAGGGAGGAACTGTCTCCCTTTGCAGAAAGATTGCTGGCCGGTGGATTTTCTGCCCCCAATCTCTATCTTCAGCCAGCCCTCCCGGTTTTTGCCTGGGCCATGGGGGTTCCCTGGGACCAGGTGGTGGAAGAATCGGTGTTTGCCGAAGGAGATCTTGCCCGGCTGATTTTAAGGACTGGAGAAAATTTAAGGCAGTTTTCCGGGGTCAGTGGCCCCTTTCCCCGTATTACTGAAAACAGCCGGGAAGCCATTGATATGATTTTCCGGGAACCTGTTATTTATTAGATACTAAGAGGAGCTTTAAGGTATGTCAGAAGATACAAAAAAAGTAATTTACTCGATGATCCGGGTGAGTAAATTCTATGATAAAAAACCGGTGCTGAAAGATATCAGCCTGTCCTATTTCTACGGGGCCAAAATTGGGGTTCTGGGGCTCAACGGGTCGGGTAAGAGTTCCCTGTTAAAAATCATGGCAGGTCTTGACACCGAATACAATGGTGAAACCATTCTTTCCAAGGGATTTTCCGTGGGATATCTGGAGCAGGAACCCCTTTTGGGTGAAGAGGCCACTGTGCGGGAAGTTGTGGAACAGGGGGTCCAGGAAACCGTGGATCTCATGAACGAATACGAGGCCGTCAACGAAAAATTTGCAGAACCCATGTCCGATGAACAGATGGATAAACTCATCAATCGCCAGGGAGAACTCCAGGATCAGCTGGATCACCTGGACGCCTGGGATCTGGATGCCCGTTTAAAAATGGCCATGGACGCCCTGCGCTGCCCCCCGGAAGATATGTCTGTCAGTGTGATCTCCGGTGGTGAAAAACGTCGGGTGGCCCTGTGTCGCATGTTGCTCAAACAACCGGATATCCTTTTGTTGGATGAGCCCACCAACCATCTGGATGCCGAGTCCGTGGCCTGGCTTGAGCACCATTTAAGTCAATATCCCGGTACCGTCATTGCCGTGACCCATGATCGTTACTTCCTGGATAATGTGGCGGGTTGGATTCTGGAACTGGATCGGGGGGAGGGCATTCCCTGGAAGGGCAACTACTCCTCCTGGCTGGAGCAGAAGGGCAATCGCTTAAAAAATCAGGAAAAACAGGAGAGTAAACGCCAGAAAACACTGGAACGGGAGCTGGAGTGGATCAAAATGTCTCCCAAGGGGAAACGATCTAAATCCAAGGCTCGCCTGAGTTCCTATGATCAGCTATTAAAACAGGACAGCCAGGATCAGGAGCGGGATCTGGAGATATTTATTCCCCCGGGACCCCGTCTGGGGGACAAGGTGGTGGTGGCCCAGGGGATTTCCAAGGCATTTGGGGAGAAACTTCTGGTGGAAGATATGGATTTTATCATCCCCCCCGGCGGGATTGTGGGGGTGGTGGGACCCAATGGGGCGGGAAAATCAACCCTGTTTAACATGATCACCTCAAAGCTATCACCGGACAGCGGCGTCATGGAACTGGGAGACACGGTGAAAATAGCCTATGTTGACCAGGATCGTAATGTCCTTGATCCAAACAAAACCATCTGGGAGGTTATTTCTGGAGGCAATGATACCCTGATTTTGGGGGGACGGGAGATCAACTCCCGGGCCTATGTGTCCAAATTTAATTTTTCAGGATCTGACCAGCAGAAAAAGGTGGGGGTGCTTTCCGGTGGCGAGCGCAACCGGGTACACCTGGCAAGAATGCTCAAAGAAGAGGCCAATCTCTTGCTGTTGGATGAGCCCACCAATGATCTGGATGTCAACACCATGCGGGCACTGGAAGAGGCCCTGGAAAATTTTGCAGGATGTGCCATTGTTATCAGCCATGACAGATGGTTCCTGGATCGCATTGCCACCCACATCCTGGCCTTTGAGGGGGACAGCCAAACAGTTTTTTTTGAGGGCAGTTATTCCGATTATGACAAGGACCGAAAAAAACGACTGGGTATCAAGGGGGATCAGCCCCAGAGAATTAAATACCGTCAGTTGACCCGATAGGAGAACGGGTGTCCTTTTCCATAAAATCGGCAGTGGCCCCCATGATGAAACCCGGGCTTCGGGATGTGCATCTGGCTGTTTTTCTGTTTGGGTTTTCCGGGCTGTTTGGGAAGTTTCTCCTGTGCAGCCCGGTACTCATCGTATTTGGCAGAACCGTGTTTGCCTCCCTTTTTCTGCTGCCTTTTTTTCTGGTGGCCCAAAAGGATATCCCGGCCCCCCCGGCCATGTTTTTAATCCAGTTTTTGATTCAGGGGGCACTGTTGGCCTTGCACTGGTGCACCTTTTTTATCTCCATCCAGATATCCACTGTGGCCATTGGCCTTTTGACTTTTTCCACCTTTCCCCTTTTTGTCACCTTTATGGAGCCCTTTTTCTTCAAGGAATCCTTGGGGCTGAAAAATTGTGTGGTGTCATTGGTGGTATTTGTGGGGCTGGTCTTGGTGATCCCCAGCTTTGATTTTTCCCGACAACCTGCCCAGGGGGCCATGTGGGGGGTGGCATCGGGGTTTACCTTTGCACTTCTGGGGCTGGTGAATCGAAAAAATGTAAAGACGGTTCCGCCGCTCACCGTCTCCTTTTATCAAAATCTTTTTGCATCATTTTTTCTGTTGCCCTGGATGGTGTGGCTTAGCCCGGACATCTCCTTTCCCACCACAAGAGAGCTTGTGTTGCTCATGCTTCTGGGGGGGGTGTGCACGGCCTTGGCCCATTCATTATTTATTAAGTCCCTGGTGCATATTAAAACCCGCACTGCCGGAGTAATTACAGCCTTGGAGCCCTTGTACGGGATTTTAATGGCAATGATTTTTCTGGGGGAAATTCCCGGGTGGCGCACCGCATTGGGGGGCGTTATTATCATTGGTGGCACCCTTGTGGCCATGTCAAGTCATGAGTAAATGGAATATTAATTGCGGAATCCATAAATTTTTAGGGTAATAAATATTTATAATTATCAAATATATAGATTATATCCTTATAACCCAAAGGGTTGCCTGCTTGATGGATTCCACGACTACCTGGGAACTAAAAGAATTAATTCATTGAAAAAAGACCCTTTATGGACTATATAAACGGGCTTGGTTTGACAATATAACAACTTTGAGGAATTCATGAAAACAGATCCACGCACGGCAAAGGAGACAGCAAAACGTCGTACCTTTGCCATTATCAGCCACCCCGATGCCGGGAAAACCACCCTCACGGAAAAGCTGTTGCTTTTCGGGGGGGCTATCCAGCAGGCAGGGGCGGTGAAGTCCAGAAAAACACAACGCAAGGCCACCAGTGATTTTCTCTCCATTGAGCAGGAAAGAGGCATCAGTGTCTCCTCCTCGGTGATGAAGTTCGATTATAAAGGGTTTGAAATTAATCTTCTGGACACACCGGGTCATAAGGATTTTTCCGAAGATACCTACCGGGTACTCACGGCCGTGGACTGCGCCGTGATGATTATTGACAGTGCCAAGGGAGTTGAACCCCAGACCCGGAAACTAATGGAGGTGTGCCGCATGCGAAACACCCCCATCATTACCTTTATTAATAAGCTGGATCGAGAGGGCATGGAGCCCCTGGATCTGTTTGCCGACATTGAAGAGAAACTCCAGATTGAGTGCTCCCCCATCACCTGGCCCATTGGTATGGGAAAACGGTTCCGGGGGGTATATCACCTTGATACAAAGCAATTGGGGCTTTTTGCTCCGGGGTACACTCCCAGAGACGGAGACGGGGTGGTGATAAGTGACCTGGATGATCCCATTCTGGATCAGGAACTGGGGGAGCAGGCAGAAGAATTAAGGGCTGATGTGGACTTGATCCAGGGGGCCGCAGATCCCTTTGATATGGACTATTACCTCAAGGGCTCCCAGACCCCTGTTTTTTTTGGCAGCGCCATTAATAATTTCGGGGTTCGGGAGATGCTCGATTCCTTTGTGGAAATGGCCCCGCCCCCGGGGGTGAGACAGACATTGACCCGGGAGGTTCGACCCGAAGAGCCGGGATTTTCAGGCTTTACCTTTAAAATACAGGCCAATATGGACCCGGCCCACAGGGATCGCATTGCCTTTTTCAGGATCTGTTCGGGCAAGTTTCAAAGGGGAATGAAGGTGCGTCACCACCGTATTGGTAAGGATGTCATCATCTCCAATGCCACCATTTTCATGGCCCAGGAGCGCAGCAATGTGGATGAGGCCTTTCCCGGAGATATCATTGGCATTCACAACCATGGCACCATTAAGATCGGTGATACCTTCACCGATAAAGAGGAACTCAAATTCACGGGAATACCCAGTTTTGCACCGGAACATTTCCGGCGGGTTATTTTGAAAAATCCCATGAAAACCAAGTCATTGCAAAAGGGGCTCACCCAGCTGGCAGAAGAGGGAACCATCCAGGTGTTTCGCCCCCGTATCAACAACGATTATATCATGGGGGCTGTGGGGGTTTTGCAGTTTGATGTCACCATGGCCCGTTTAAAAGCAGAATATGGGGTGGATGCCGGATCTGAGCCTGTGGACTATTCCGTGGCCCGGTGGATCACCTGTGACAATGAAGAAATGAAAAAAAAATTCATTAATCAGAATGCAGGCAGCATTGCCGTGGATTCGGAAGGCTGGGTGGCATTTTTGACCACCAGTGAATATCAGCTGGGCTTTGCCATGGAAGCCTGGCCGGACATACAATTTCATAAAACACGCGAATATAATTAATATAATTTCAAGCCTGGTGGGTTTTTTCAGGCCCGGGACTGCATTTTCAGACACTGCTTCCAGCAACACCTGACCCGGCCATTGACCCCAAGCTTGAAATTTAAGTCATTAAAAAGGAGAGTTGTATCATGACCGAAGAACGAATTTTTAATTTTAATGCAGGGCCTGCTGCCCTGCCCCTGCCGGTGCTTAAGGAGATCCAGGCCTCATTTTTGAACTTCAAGGGAAGTGGTATGTCCATCACCGAAGTGAGCCATCGCTCCCCCTGGTTTGATGATGTCATCAATGATGCCGTTGCCCGCACCAAACGTTTGTTGAACCTGGATGAGCGGTTCCATGTGCTCTTTCTCCAGGGGGGTGCCAGCCTCCAGTTTGCCATGATCCCCATGAATTTCCTGGGGGAGGGTAAGTCTGCGGATTATGTCAACACCGGCACCTGGTCCACCAAAGCCATCAAGGAAGCAGCCATCCTCAATAAGGCCCATAAGGTGGTTGCCTCCTCCGAGGATAAAAATTTTTCATACATTCCCAGTGACATCTCCTTTAATGCCGATGCTGCCTATGTTCACATCACCTCCAACAACACCATCAAGGGTACCCAATGGGCGTCCTTTCCCGACACCAAGGGAGTTCCCATCGTGGCGGACATGTCTTCGGATATTTTTAGTCGCTCTCTTCCCATGGATAAGTTTGGCATGATCTATGCCGGTGCCCAGAAAAACATGGGCCCATCCGGCACCTGTATGGTGATTGTGCGGGATGACCTCCTTGCCACCGCAGAGAAAAATCTGCCTTCCATGCTGAAGTATGACACCTTTGTGTCCAAAAATTCCATGTATAATACCCCCCCCTGCTTTGGTGTTTACACCATTCAACTGGTGTTGAAATGGCTGGAAGAGGAGATGGGCGGTTTGGATAAAATGCAGACCCACAATGAAAAGAAAGGGGCCATGCTCTATGATTTCATGGATGCCAGTGATTTCTACCGGGCCACGGCACAAAAGGGAAGTCGCTCCTTGATGAATGTCACCTTCCGTCTGCCCACCGAGGAGATGGAAAAAGAGTTCATTGCCGCAGCAACAGCCAAGGGGCTTGGGGGGCTTAAGGGCCACCGATCTGTGGGGGGGTGCCGGGCATCCGTTTACAATGCCACCACCATGGCCGCAGTGGAAGCCCTGATTGATTTTATGATCGCTTTTAAAAAAGAAAAATAAATGTGAACGTTCCCACTGTAAAACGCTGGGGGCGGATACCTTAGTATATAAAAAGGAAACGATTGAGATGAAGGTTCTTGTAAGTGATAAACTGGGAGACGCTGGGCTTGAGATTTTCAGGGCTGAAGAGGGCATTGAGCTGGATGTGAACACCGGTCTTACCCCGGATGAGCTCAAGGCCATTATTGGTGAGTATGATGGGCTTGTCATCAGAAGTGCCACCAAAGTGACCAGTGAGATCCTGGACGCTGCCACCCATTTAAAGGTGGTGGGCCGGGCTGGCATTGGCCTTGATAATGTGGATATCCCCAGCGCCACCAAACATGGCGTTGCCGTGATGAACACCCCGGGTGGCAACACCGTTACCACCGCTGAGCACAGCATTGCCATGATGATGGCCCTGACCCGGAATATTCCCCGGGGAACATCCACGCTAAAGGGATCTTTGTGGGAGAAGAAAAACCTCCAGGGCCGGGAGCTTTTTAATAAGGTTCTTGGCGTCATCGGGTTTGGTAATATTGGATCCATTGTGGCAAGTCTTGCCCAGGGGTTGAGGATGCAGGTGATTATCTATGATCCCGCTGTCACCGCCGAGCACATTGAAAAACAAGGATTTGAAAGCGTTTCCCTGGAAGAACTTTACAAGAGATCTGATTACATCACCATCCATGTTCCCAAAATTGAGAGCACCACCCATCTGCTCAATAAGGATACCTTTGCCATGATGAAGGACGGTGTCATGGTGATCAACTGTGCCCGGGGCG
>CAYSSE010000031.1:0-24882 GCA_964433355.1 uncultured Desulfocicer sp. | reverse complement strand
CGGGGCCCGGCACCAATTATGATATTTTGTGGCGGGTGGAAAAATATTACCCCTTGATTGTGCTTGAGAAAAAAGAGGGGTGGGTTCATTTTAAAGATTTTGAGGGGGATAAGGCCTGGATACATAATGCCCTTGTGGAAAAAATAAAGTCTGTTATCACCCTTAAGGATAATTGTAATGTCAGATCAGGCCCTGGCACCAATACCACGATTGCCTTTACGGTGGAAGAAGGAGTTCCCTTTAAAGTGATTGAAATCCGGGGAGAATGGCTTAATGTTGAGCATGCCGATGGAGATCAGGGCTGGATTTTTAAAAGTCTTTTGTGGTAGGCATGGCAGATGTTATGGCCAATCCCCATTTTTAAGAATTTGTAGTTCTACTTTGTTTGGTTAAAATAAATTTATTTTAAAGAGGTGAAAATGTCAGAAAAAATTTCCAATGCGCGTAAAAAAGAGCTTGAACAACCCGACCCATTTATAGAGGCTCTTTACAAGGGGGTGGCCCTTATAAAGGAGTATCAAAAGCAATTCGTCTGGGCTGCATGTGCTGTTGTTGCCGTCATTATAATTATCTCTGGAACAATCTACAGCATCAATTCCTCTGATGATAAAGCCTCCATCCTTTTGACCCAGGCCCTTGAATCCTACAGTAAGATGACACCCATTGAGGGCTATGATGCAGTGCAGAAAGATTTGAATCAACTGATAGAGGAATATCCCAATACCAGTGCTGGTAAAATGGGCAGGGCGCGATTTGCAGAAATTTGTTATGATGCCGGAAAGTTTGACAAGGCATTGATCCTTTATCAAGAGGTGCTGGCCGATTTTTCCCATGATCCCATCATGGAAAATCTCATTCAGGTCGCCCTGGGTCATACCTGTCAGATGCTTGAAAAAGATGACAAGGCCACTGACATGTTTAAAGCTGTGGTTCAGGGAAAAAGTTCTTTCTTAAAGGATGAGGCGTTGTTTAATCTGGGACTTCTGGCAGAAAAAGCGGGTGCAGATGATCAGAGTCTGGTTTATTTTAATAAAATTTTATCTGATCATGCCCAGTCCATTTACGCCACCATTGCCCAGTCCCGGGTTGGTAAAACCAACGCTTGATTTTTCTATCTTGTCCCTCTTGCTGCCTGCTGTCAAAGGGCGTACTTGACTCTTTTATCATTTGTGTGCATTAAACATTTGTGTGCATTAAAAAAGGCCCTCACGGTATTCCGTGAGGGCCTTTTTTAAAGGAGGAAAAAGATGAAAAACCAACTTTATTTGGTTAGTTTAATTTTATATAATGCACATGGCGTGCCATGTTTGCTATGATGGGGCTTATTTTGTGATAAATAAATTTTATTTTTTAAAAAGTATTTAAAATCAAGTAGTTATATCGTGTGTCCATGGTATGCATAAAACTTTTGGTCATGGAGAAGGTTAAAGCAAAAATTGATTAAAGTTCAAGATTTTGAACTTAAAAAAAAACCTATTCTTTGTCGTATCGTTTAACTACTTGAAATTTAATATATTTAACCAGTATATTCTGATAGTTTATGATTTTGAACTTTTTGGGGGGTGAGTTCAAATTATTAAACCCCCATGGGTAAATCCGGCCTGTCGTGGTAAATTTTCACAATCCATGTTTTTTTAACTTTTGATTCAACCCACTTTTTCCAATTCCCAATATTTTGGCGGCTTTGGTCTGAACATTACCTGAAAGATCCATGGCCCTTTTGATCATACGCTTTTCCACTGCAGCCAGGGTTTCTGCAAGACCTGCATTTTCCGGTATCCCTTCCAGGGGCATTGAAGACACAGATGCGGATGGAGACTGCAATTTCATGGGGAGATCTTCAACGGTTATGGTGGTGCCTGTGGCAAGAATCAGAGCCCTTTCAACAACATTTTCAAGCTCCCTTACATTGCCGGGCCATGAATATTCAAATATCAGCCTTGCCGCTTGGGGATTCACTCCGTCCACTGGATGTTGGGTTTTTCTTTCATGGGCATATTTATGGATAAAGTGGTTCACCAGCAGGGGGATGTCTCCGTCCCGATCTCTCAGGGGAGGCATCACTGCTTTAACAACGTTGAGACGATAATAAAGATCTTCCCTGAAATTTCCCTTTTCCACCTCTTTTTCCAGATTTTTATTGGTGGCGGCGATGAGGCGAAAATTCACCTTCAATGGCTTTGTCCCTCCCACCCTTTCAATGGTTTTTTCCTGGAGAACTCTTAACAGTTTTACCTGGATATTGGTGGGGATTTCTCCAATTTCATCCAGAAAGAGGGTTCCCTGGTCTGCCAGTTCAAATCTGCCTTTTTTCATATTGGCAGCACCCGTAAAGGCACCTTTTTCATGACCGAATAATTCACTTTCCAAAAGGGATTCTGCAAAGGCGGAACAATTCACCGCCACCAGGGGATGATCCTTTCTTGTGCTGTTGTAGTGGATGGAGCGAGCTGCCAGCTCTTTACCTGTGCCGCTTTCCCCTTCAATGAGAATACTGGCACTGGTGGGGGCCACCTTTCGGATTACATTGTAAAGCTCCTCCATGGGCTTACTTTTCCCGATGATGTTATCAAAATTATAGCGGATGGAAATTTCCTCTTTGAGTCGGGAGTTCTCTTTAACAATTTCATGGATGGCAATGGCCTTTTTTATATGGGCCACCAGGGTGTCATTGTCAAAGGGTTTCAAGATATAGGTGAACGCACCTTTTTCCATGGCTTCCACGGCCCGTTCCACACTGCCGTGGGCGGTCATTACCATCACCGGCAGGGTAGGGTTGAGTTCCTTGATTTGTGCCAGGAGTTCAATGCCGTCTATGCCCGGCATCATCACATCGGTTAAGACAAGATCAATGGGTTCATTTCGCAAAATATCAAGGGCCATCAATCCGCTGGACGCTGCAACAGGTTCAAACCCGTCTTCTCTAATGACCTCTCCAAGGATGGTGGGGTAATTTTTTTCATCATCCACAATAAGAACTTTGTCCATGGTTACGCCTCCGTGATGGGCAGTGCAATGTCCACCCGGGTTCCTGCGGGCTGGGCATTTACAATGTGAATAGTTCCCCTGTGGGATTCAATGATATTTTTCACAATGCCAAGGCCAAGGCCAATGCCAAGCTCTTTGGTGGTGAAAAAAGGGGTCCATATTTTTTTAAGATCCTCTGAGTCAATTCCGTGGCCTTCATCTTGTATGGTTAAGTGTACATGGATTTTGTCAGCGCAAAGGATGATTAAAATGGTTTTTTCTGGTGGGGTTGCCTGTAGGGCATTGAGTAAAATATTTAAAAAAGCCTGGTAAAGGCGGTTGAAGTCGCCCATGATCAAAGGGATTTCATCCTGGATTTGTTTATTGAAATCAATTTTTTTTTCCTTTGCCTGTTGCATTATAAAATGGAGGTTTTTTTCAATTAAGTCCTCAATGGAGCAGGGCTTTAGATCTGGTGTCATGGGGCGGGCAAAGTCAAGAAAATCTCCTATGATATTGTTTAAACGAATGGATTCTTCCAGGATAATGTCCACAATGGTGGTGGATTCCTTGAGCCTTGTCATTTTCTTTTGCAGCAGCTCTGCCGAGCTTTTAATGATGCCAAGGGGGTTTCGAATTTCATGGGACACCCCGGCGGTCATCTCCCCAATGGCGGAAAGATGTTCTGTTCGTTGCAGTTTTTCTTCCAGTTTCAGGCGTTCTTCCGCTCTTTTTTCAATGATGATTTCCCCTTGTTTTACCACAAAGCGAAGCACAAAAAAAAGGGATCCCATGATAAAGGTACACGAGGTGATAATCAATAGCTGTAGTTTAAATATCTTTGAATAGTCCCGGGATACATCCTGAACAATTTCCATTACACCAAGCACAGGACCTGAGATGGCAGACAGGGGTTTTTCGGCCCGAAGAGGGGCAAAGGTGACTATTTTTGTGGTGTTGGGAATTCCCAGAAGTAGTTGTAAAAAATTTCCAGTTCGCACCAAGTTTGAAGTAGATTGATTCTTAACGGCCTTGTCGTAGGCTGTTCCAATGGGTTGTTTTTTTCCGATCCTATCTTTATCCAGACTGTAAGAAATAATATTTTTAAGATCATATATATTGACCATCTCCACATTAAAACTGTGGATGGTGGAGCGGATGACTCTGTTCATGCGGGTGTACTGATCTTTCTCCCTGAGCTGAACCTTGCCATATTTTAAAACGACTGGGATGATAAATTGTAAAAAAACCTGGTGGTTGAGGTTTTCCACCAGAAGATGGGCATATTCTTCATTTTTTTGCTGGAGTATACGCTTTACCCAGTGGGTATTTATGGCAGAAAGTGCAATGGTTGCCGTGAACATTACCACCAGGCTGGAAAATGTGAAAAATTTTACCAGCCGAAAGGGCCTTTTTTCTGTACGGTATGTTTGAATCATTAAAAAAAAAGTCTCCAACAACAATTGTGCTTGACTTAAAATGCATATTCGATAATGTTATTCTAATTATTTAAGTATAGTTATAATAGAATGGCTTATCAATAGAAAACATAAAAAATGGACAACCTTCTCTGCATATAAATGGGCGCATGGCCTTTGAATATATGTCTATTCTTTGTTGTACATCATCAACATTTTAAGAAGCATTTGGTTTTAAACATCACGATGTGAATTAATTCTTTCAGGCAAAGTTGGGAACTATGTTTTTCAGTAAAAGAGATCAACTGGTGGGTCTTGATATTGGCTCTTCACGGATCAAGGTGGCTGTCGTCAAGTCAACCTCCAAAGGTCACGTGCTCCAAAAACTGGGGATGACCCCCATTCCATCCGGGCTCATTGATGAGGGGCACATCATGGATGCCGATGCCTTGGCAGACGTTATTCGTGCCCTTTTTAAAACCCATCGAATAAAGCATAAAGATGTCGCCATTTCCACTGGCGGTTACTCTGTGGTGATTAAAACTATTGTACTTCCCATTTTACCTGAAAAAGAATTGGTGACGTCAATCCGCACGGAAGCGGAACAGTATATTCCCTATGATATTGATGATGTAAATCTTGATTTCCAGATACTGGGGCCCAGTGATTTTTCCGATGACCAGATGAATGTCCTTCTGGTGGCCGTTAAAAAAGATTTGGTTGCTGAATATATTGACCTTATTAATCAGGCCGGGTTGAACCCCTGCATTATCGATGTGGACAGTTTTGCCTTGCAAAATATTTATGAATCCATTTATCAACCCACAGAGAATGAGATGGCGCTGCTGCTTGATGTGGGATGCTCCAAAACCTCTTTAAATATTCTGCATGGGACTCAATCCATGATGATGCGGGACAGTGCCTCTGGAACGGCCCAGATCCGGGGGGAGATCATGGCGGAAATTGATTGTTCACCGGGAAGGGCCGATGAAATCCTTGACGGAATCCCCGATGCTAAACTATCCCAGGCAAGGTTGGAGGAAATTTGCTTTGATTATATTCAAATGTGGTGTTCTGAAATCGAAGCCGTAGTTAAAAGCCATTTAAATAAATCAAATGACAGAGATATTGATAAGATCATTATTTCCGGGGGAGGTGCATTTATGAATGGATTTGCGGATCTTCTGGCGGTGGAACTCTCTGCAAGTGTTTCCATCATTGATCCTTTTCAGGGGATCAGTGTGGATCACAAGCAATTTTCCCCTTCATTTCTCCATGCTATCCGAGCCCAGGCCCCCATTGCCATGGGGCTTTCCCTGAGAAAAATGGATGATAAATGATACGTATTAATCTTTTGCCCTTTCGGGCTGCACGGAAAAAAGAAAATATAAGGCGTCAGGTCTCTGTTTTTTGCCTTATGCTGGTCTTGGTTGTTCTCTGTCTGCTGTACTATACGACGTGGGTGGATCGTAAAATTGATCACCTGAACAGTAATATTACCCAGATAAAAAATCAGATTGTTTTATATAAAGATAAGGCAGATGAAGTCACAAAAATTAAGAAAAAATTGAAGAATCTTGAGTTAAAACTTGGTATTGTCGCCTCTCTGGAGGCAAAGCGAAGAGATCCTGTTCGGCTCATTGATACCCTTACCCAGTTGATAATTCCAGAGCGAATGTGGATCAACAGTTTGAAAACCGATGCAACGAGTGTGGTGCTCAAGGGACTTGCCTTTGATAATAAAACCGTTGCGGACTTCATGACCCGTATTGAAGGGTCTTCTCTTTTTTCCGGGGTTGATCTAAAGACCCTTCAAATGAAACAGATAAAAGGGAGTGCTCGGGTTAAATCCTTTGAAGTGGTTTGCCAGAAAAAAATGGAAACTAAAAATGCAGTTGATGCCAAATAAGGGACTTCACCATAATAAAACTACCCACTTTGAAACTTAATATTCAGTATTTACAGCATATTCTAAGTGAATATTGGGTAGGTTATTTGTCATGAACTCCCTAATCCATGGGCCCAGGGTTTCATTTGTATGCTTCATGTGCGAGTTAAACTTTCATTGAGTATATGATGTGAGGGCAAATGGGAGAAGTTATGACTTATGATTAAATAAGGAAAACCAGCAAAGAAATGAAGTTCAAAGAAAAAAATAAATTTGGTAATCTCATTCGTCAGCGCAGTGCGCTGTTTTTTGCAAAGGTAGGGGCGTTACCCCCAATGCACCGAATTTTGATTTGCGTTCTTACCTTTGTGGGGGTGATGGGTGTGTTTTATTATTTTTTCTATATGCCAAGGCATGAAACGTTGAAAAGGCTGGGAGTTGAACATGTACAGTTAAAGGGGCAACTGGATGTTTATAAAAGCAAAGCAGCACTTTTAGGTAAATTTAAGAAAAAAATGATAGAAGCCCAGATTCGATTCGATTCAGCCATGGCAGCATTGCCGGATAAAAAAGAGATCCCCAACTTGCTCACGGATATTTCAAATTCCGGTAAAGATGCCGGACTGGAATTTATTTTATTTCAACCCCGGGCCGAGGTCAAGACAGAGTATTATGCCGAAATCCCGCTGGATATAAAGGTGCAGGGCGGTTATCATCAGGTGGGTGAATTTTTTGATAAGGTGTCAAGGCTCCATCGTATTGTGAATATAAAAGATATTAATATGATGCCGGGTAAGCAGGAAGGCGATCTGTTGACCTCCTGCACGGCGGTGACATATATGTTTGTTGAAAAAAAAGAAAGTAAGGGCAAAAAGAAGAAATAGATGATAAATTTCCTCAAAAATACAATACGTGTTATCGGCTTACTGATGCTGTTCACTCTTTTTTTTGCATGCAAAGAAAAACAAACAGAACCAGTGGCCGAAATAGAGAGTGTTACCGTTGCTTTTAAAATGCCTCTTGATCCCTCCAGAACCAAGGTTTTACCTGTGCCTGTTGGAAAAGGAAAAAAAAGAATTGACAAACAGGAAGCAACAAAAGCGCTTCCGGTCTCGGCCTCTCAGGAATCTTTGCTTGAAAAAAAAGAGACTGTGCCTGAACTGACAAAATACAGCGGTGAAGGGAAAATAGACCCCTTTATTCCTTTAATTAAAAATAAACCAGTCAAGACAAAGGAACCTGCCAGACCCAAAACCCCCCTTGAACGGCTTGATTATAGTCAGATGAAGCTGGTTGCCATTGTTGCCAGGGGTAAGGAGCATGTGGCCATGGTGGAGGAGGCCAGTGGTAAAGGATACATTGTATTGGTTGGTACCTATATTGGACAAAATGGTGGTGTGGTGTCAAATATCGGGAAAGACCGGGTTATAGTGCATGAACAGGTAAAGGATTTTAAGGGTGATATGATTACACGTACCCAGGAGATAAAATTGAATAAAACGGAAGACAAGGGGATATGATGGGTAAAACTTCCGAAAGACCATGGAAATGGCTTGTTAAAACAGGATGGCTGGTCAGCAGTTTGTTTTTTTTATGGGGGTGTGTGGCAGGACAACAACAGGGAAACACTGCGGTTCAAGCAGATGCCCAGGGAAAAAAAACTTTGATCTCAATGGCCTCTCTGTCCGATCAAAGGGGCGTACGATTGACTGCCAATGAAGATTTTGTTTACACTGCCATCAAACAGGATGTTCCCCGGGGGGTGGTTTTATACTTGCCTGAAACAGCCATTGGTGGAAATGTGAAAGATATAGTTCCCGAATCTGGGCCTGTTACCTTTATATCTGCACGTCCCGTGTCTGAAGATGCCCATACCGTCAGGATTGAAATTTTGGTGAAACAGGCTTTTGAGTATGAGGTGATTGAGCTGGCAAAGGAGCTTCAAGTTCTTTTTTCCGTGCCATCTCCGGAGATTAAGGCCCTTGACTCCCATGCCCCGGCAACCGCCATTGATGATGGGGATGAAAGTCTTTCTGTTGCCATGGATGATAAGGGGAACACGGTTATTTTCACCCAGGAGGCCCTTCCCCTTGATGATGTTATTTCAACAAATCCAGTACCGGACAAGAATAATCAAAATTTACAGGGGGAGATTTCGCTGGATTCCGCCATGGTATCCGGTGGGATCATTTCATTGACCGATATTAATTTTACCACCACGGAAACAGGCGTTTCAACTATTCTTATTAAAACAGGGAATCCCGTGGAATATGATCTCCAGCGGGATAACGAAAACGAAATTAAGTTGTTCCTGAAAAATACAAAAATCCCAAAATATCATCAACGTCCTTTGATTACTACCTATTTTAACTCTGCTGTGGAACGGATTATTCCCGTTCAATCCCAGGGAGAGTATAGCCCTCCCCATATTTTGATACAGTTACGTCATAGAGTTCCCTACCGCATTACCCGGGATGCAAACTTGTTGACCCTTGTTTTTGACCCTGCTCCGGTAACGGTGCCGGAATTTAAGCAGGCAATGGTTGTGCTGAACAAGGGGAGTGAGCAACTGGTTTCCAGCAATGAGGTTCCTGATTTACCTGCTGTGAATTTGCCCGAAGCTGGGATCAATGATAATATGGATTTTTCTATTGCATCATCTGAGAATTCATCTCCTGCAGCCATGTCAATGGAGACTCCAGATCAGGCACTGTCTTCTATAAAAAAGCCTTCCAAGTACACCGGCGAGAAGATCAGTCTTGATTTTTATGAAACGGATATTAAGAATGTTTTTCGTATTCTCAGAACCATCAGTGGTGAAAATTTTGCCATTGATAAGGATGTTACCGGAAATGTCACCCTTGCCCTTGATCAGCCGGTACCTTGGGATCAGGTGCTGGATCTTATTTTAAAAATGAATGGCCTTGGTAAGGAAAAGGAAGACAATATCATCCGTATTGCTACTCGGAAGACTTTGACAGAAGAATCAAAATTTAAACAGGAGGCTATGGTAGCAAAACAGCGTGCACTATCTGATCAACAGGAACTGGAGCCTTTAATTACAGAGTATCTTCCCATTAATTATTCCGAGGCAAAGGATATTGAAATTCATTTAAAAGACCTTCTTACCAAGGACAGAGGTACCGTTAGTACGAATGAGCGTACCAATATGATTATCATCACTGATACTCGTCAAAAAATAGACGATGCAAAAAATTTAATTTATCAATTAGATAAGGTCACGCCCCAAATTATGATTGAAGCCCGGGTGGTGGAGGTCAGTAAAAATTTTTCCCGAGATTTGGGAATTGCCTGGGGGGTGTCCAGTCAGGACGTTTATCGAAGCGATTTGGGTGGTACCTATGGCTTTGATGTAGCCATGAACTACCCGGCAGCATCTAATTCCAGCTTGAGCTATACTTTCAATCGTATTCTCGGGACACCTTTGTCAATCAACGCCACACTCACCGCAGCCGAGGCCAAGGGCGATGCTAAAATTATTTCTTCTCCGAGAATTTTAACATTAGATAATACAAATGCAAGTATCAAGCAAGGACTTGAATATGCTTATCTCGAAAGGGACGATACCGGAGGGTCATCGGTAAAATTTAAAAGTATTGATCTTCTGTTGGAGGTCAAGCCCCAAGTAACGCCAGACAATCGTGTTAGCATGGTTCTTCATATCACAAAAAATGATATTGATTCCGTCACTGATGGAATTCCATCCCTTTCCACCAATGAAGCGACAACGGAATTATTGGTAAATGATGGGAATACAATTGTCATTGGTGGGATTGTTAAAACGAGTAGCACAGAAAGCACTACAGGTTTTCCATTGTTGTCTGATATTCCTATTTTGGGGTATCTTTTTAGGAACGATATAGACAGTGAAAAAAAGAATGAATTGCTTATTTTTCTTACCCCTACCATTGTTCAGCTTGAGCAAAAAGGACAAAAGTAGCTCTAATAACCATCGGTTCGACCATTTTTTTATAATATAAAAAAACAAGGCCTGGTTCAAAAGAGCACATATCCAGGTAACACTTTTGCCCGCTCTTTCAATCAAATTGTGGTGTTAGACCCGGCAAAAGCGACTGAAAGGTATTAGAAACTGTTACCCCGATTTGAACCAGGCCAAAAACAACAAATAAAAAATCCAAATAAAATTTTATTTAGATTACAGTATATTATGATGGCTATCGAACCGAGGGTAATAATGATAGCAGTTCATTTGGTTGGGGTTGGTCATAACATGGGCCACTTTGAAGCAATTTTTTTTAACCTAAAAATAAAGTCAGTAATTACAGATAATTGACAATAACATATATTCGGTTCCTGTGTAGTGGCCCATCCTATGACCAACCCCATTTTTTTTACCCGATTCAGCCATAGCGATTTTTGGGGTGAAACATTATGGATTTAAAGAACATCATCACAAATCGTCAAAGCCTGAAGATAATCGTGTTAGCTCATTTACAGCCTCTTTGGTTAGTTCACTTTCAGGGGCAAGCTTGATTACCTGCTGCCATGATTGTCTTGCCTCCTTTCGAAGTCCCAGTTTTTCCAAAGCTTTTGCAAGATCTGCATGGAAAATGGGGATATCTGGATATTTTAAAATAGATTTGTCCAGTAATTGCCGGGCAATGCTTATCTGGCTTTGGGCCAAGTAGGTCGTAGCCAGACCGTGGATGGCATTGATAAAATTTGGGTTGAGTTTCAACGCTTTTTTAAAATTTTTTTCAGCTTCTTTTAAGCTATCTTTTCCCAGAAAAGCCCATCCCATATTGGAGAGGGGATAGTGGGGAGTGCCATAGAGCAGATTGTCAGCGGTTTTCTGGAACAGGGTGATGGCCGCATCCCATTTTTTTTGTTTCATAAAAACAACCCCGAGACTGTTCTGGGCTGCGGTATAATCATTTTTTAGTGCAATGGCCTTTTTCAGGTGACTTTCTGCCAGATCATATTTTTCTCGGGCCATATATACTAACCCCAGATCATATTGAAGAAATGGATCAAGGGGTATTATTTTTTCGGCATCGAGAAGTTCTCTGAGGGCTGCAATGTAGTTGCCTTGGGCCATGTACGCTTCTCCCAGTGATCTGGTGGCACTGGCAATTTTTATCTGTTCCTTTTTGTGGGATACACACCCGGTTATCACAAGGAGTAATATTAAAAAATACGGTATTTTTTTTTTCATGAGCAATCTCCATCATAGTCGCCTGTTTAAGAATTCGAGGTTGGTCATAAGATGGCCCACTCAGATAGATGTTTAATCTAAAGTGCCTTCAAAGACTTGTAATTAAAACGATTGTTTGTTAAATTGTAAAAAATAATGTCAACAATTCCTGAGCTAAAGATTCAGGAGTTTTATTGGCATCCTTCAAAAGTACTTTACGCTTTCTTAGATCATTCCCCATTTGTAGGGGCTTTTCCCAAAAGACTGTAAAGTACTTTGGGGGTCATATGAAGGATGCCGTTTTTTTACCTATTTTTTATAAAGTATATAAAATTTTTTATAATGGCAAGGTAACACTTGTTAAAATTGAACTGATCGCTTCGTGTCAACAACTCCTGAGCTAAAGACTCTGGGGTTTTCTTACCGGGTTTTCATAAAAATAATGGGGATGGTCATAAGATGGGCCACTTTGAAGCAATTTTTTTTGATGTAAAAATCAAGTCATTAATTACAGCGAATTAACAATAATATATATTCAATTCCCGTATAGTGGCCCATCTTATAACCAACCCCAAAACAATTGATATTGTAAGAAAATGTGTTGAGGGTCGAGTCTTGTAAGGTTTTTGAATAATATTATAATTTGGTAATATTTATTGACTAAGAGAGGGTAATTTAAAGATGAAATTTAAAAAAACAATCCATTTTGAGATGGTGCTTGTTTGTAGTTTGTTGTTGTTATTTTTGACCATATCTGGATGTGGATCATCGGGATCTCCCAGTGATCCAGATGCGGATACCAACGAGCTTAAATTTTCTGTAAAACTAATAAATGAGGCAACTGGAGGCGAGACGGATGCCATCAGTGATGGCAATCCTGGGATTCTTCAGATTACCGTGGCCTATAATCATTCCGGGGATCCTGCACCGGGTAAATTGGTCACGGCAACCCCCACCAAGGGAAGTTTCTCTGTTGCTGCCGATGGCACTGACAGTACCGATGGCAATGGGGTGGCTGAAATAAAGCTGGTCGCTGTCAGTGCGGACGGAGAAAGTGTCACCGGAGCCGGTGAGATTTCAGTCCAGTCCGGGGACTATGAAATAGAAACACCTTTTGCCTTTCAAATAGGCGTGCCGGACTCCACACGCCTGGGGGTTTTTATTGATGGCTTGTTTCAGGGAGGTCTAATCTCTTCAAGTCTGACGTCTGGAGAAACTCTTTCCTATGGTGGCACCGCCTTAATTGTAGCGGATCTTGTTGATGGAGAAGGAAATCCCTTTGATCAACCTGCAACGGTGGAGTTTACGTCCCAATGCGGTGCAACCCTTACGGAATCTGTATTGACAGAAAATGGGCAAGCCATTTGTGTGTATACGTCCAATGGTTGTAGCAGCACCCAAGACGTGGTAACTGCAACCGTGTTAAAGGGAGGAACCGATTTAACCGCGATGGTTTTAATTCCTCTGGCACAGGAGGCTACTGGTTCAATTGAGTCAGTTTCTGTGGAACCGTCCAACATTGCCGTTGCGGGCACAGCCACTTCATCGAAACCGGAAACTTCCCTTGTCACCTTCAGAGTTAAAGATGACAAGGGAAATGTCATGGCCCGGGAAATGGTTTTTTTCTCTTTGACCACTACAATCGGGGGGATTACCGTATCTCCCCTAAGTCGTGAAACCGATGAAAACGGTGAGGTCACCGCCCTTGTAAAATCGGGTACTGTGGCCGCATCCGTCCGGGTCAATGCCTTTGCTGAAACTAACAGTATTTCCACACTGTCTGGAAATATTTCCATCGAAGAGACACCCTTATCCGAATCCATCGGATCCATTTCGCTCAGTTCCGGCAGTGTTATTATCCCTGCTGATGGTGAGGGGCAAGTCACCCTGCGGGCCAAAGTTTTGGATAAATCCGGCATTCCCATGCCTGCTGTGGATGTTGATTTTTCAACTACACTTGGCACCTTGTCCACAGCCACTTCATGGACCCGCAGTGATGGTATTGCCGAGGTCCAGCTCTGGAGTACCTCTTCTGGAACAGCTCTGGTAACGGCCAACGCCCATGGATTTCTTACGAATTTTCAGATCAATTTTACCCCTGGCACCTTGATGAATATTTCACTGCAACCGGCAGTTACTAATGATGGCACCATTGAAACCGGGGAAAGCATTGATTTTTATGCCATATTGCGGGACAGCAGGGGAAATCCTGTTCCCAATGAGCAGATTAATTTCACCTTTACTGATAATGGAAATAATAGTGGGTCAAGCTTGAGTGCCGATTCCGGGATTACCAATGACAGTGGTATTGCCCTTGTGAACTATATTGCTGGTGCCGTACCGGGTGTTGACTGGTTAGAGGCTACCCTGAACAGCAATAACAGCGTTTCCAACACCACCAGCATTGAGGTTCTTCAAAAAATAGTGATTGATAGCGGTGGGTCAACGGATGAAGTGGCTGCTATTGCGCTGATAGCGGCGCAAACAGCGTTAAATCCGGATGACACAACTACTATAACCGCAGTGGTATATGACGCCAGTGGTCATGGACTCAGCGGTCAGGAGATTGAATTTGTTCTGGATGATCCAACACTGGGCAGCACAACAGCCAGAGGTATGACAGCCGCTGATGGAACTTTTGTAGCTGATTTTGAGGCTGGAGGTTCTACTGGAACGGTGAATGTAACAGCAGCATCAGGTGCAGTGACGAGTGCCCCTCTTGAAATAACAATTAAAGATCAATTTGTTGACAGCATTACAGTATCTGTGAACCCCACCTTGATTACCGTTACAAAAACTGCATCAGTTGCTGCTTTAGTGGCGGACATTTTGGGCAATCCAGTACCCAACGCCACAGTTAATTTTACGCTTCAGGATAATGCCTTTGGAACCATCACATCATCCGCCACTACTAACGCTGTGGGTGTGGCTACGGTCACATTTATTGCGGCTAATTTTCCGGGTACTGCAATAATAATTGCGGGTTCCGGATCTGTGTCAGACTCCGAAGAGTTGGAGATTCAACCCGCAGAGGCAGCCTCAATTGAATTTGCTTCGGTATCAGCCAACCCAATTACAGTACGGGGAACCGGTGGCCAGGAATTTGCCGTGCTAACGTTTAATGTTAAGGATGTTAACGGTAATCCGGCCGAGGATGTCGATGTTTTAGTCACCATGGTGTCCGGCATGCTGGGAAGTGAATATCTTGAATCAAATGACGCTACACCCTATAAACAGGTTGTCGGTACATCCGGTGGTGTGGCTGAAGTGACATTGCATAGCGGCTTTGAAGCAGGGACGGTGAGCATTACTGCCAGCATAACAACATCTGATGGTGCAACTATTTCCGCAACTACTCCCATTATCTCCATAGGCGGAGGTGTGGTCACCGATGAGTGGTTTGTGGTATCTGTAGGAGAACCGGGATGGAATATGGGTGGTCTGGGATGTGTCGGGGTAGAAACGAATATTACTGCCTGGCTGGCCGATCGATTTGGTAATTATAATGTGCTTGATGGGCATACGGTGAGTTTCCAGTCAGAAGTAGGGCTGGCGGTCAATCCCATTGGGGTAACAGATGGTGGCACAGGAGCTGCCACGACAACCATTCGTACCCAGGGAGTGCCCAAGGATGTGGTGCCGGAAATTTGGGAAATGGATTTGAAGGATAACTTGGCGTTGATTTCAGAATTTGGTGGACTTACAGCGGTAGGCGACCCTCTTCCTTCAGGGAATCCACGAGACGGGGTCTGCAATGTGCTGGTATTTACCATGGGTGAAGAAAGTTTTGTGGATGGCTCCAACGGCAACGCGGTTAACGGTGTGTATGATGATGGAGAAGTCTTTTTTGATACTATTGATGATCCTTGGCGGGATTATGATGATGATGGCCAATGGGATGATGGAACAGAAACTACACCCTTGACCACCATTGGGCAGCTCGACCCATCTTCCGAAATAAGTGTCAACCCTGAGGAAGATGAATATCAGGATCGTAGTGCAAACGATCAGTGGGATGGAGAAAATGCAGTTTGGGATGGAAATAAAAATTTATTTCGTCAGGTGGATTTCTTGATTACAGGGAGCCCTTATATTCGGATAGACAAAGATAGTTTTGCCGTTGAGAATGATGATTCCGATACTGTAAAAATTTTAATTTGTGACGTGAATTATAACCCCTTGTCTGCTGGATCAACCTATACGGTATCTGTTGACGCTGGGGAAATTACCAGTGGTGTTACAAGTTATGAATATCCAAGCAGCAGTTTTTACGGCAGTGAGACATCAATTAATTGGGATGGCATTGGAGGCATTGATAACGCTGATTATATTCTGGCTCATCGTAGTTTGATTGTAAATGAGATCACCATTTCTGATGCGGATCCAACTACAGATGAAGCTAAAAACGGTTCGCTTTCAATAACCGTTACCTGGAAAAGCAATGGTGGATGTGGTGATGTCGTTGAAACAATAACTATACCTGGCACAGTGAATTAATGGATTAATTAAACTGTAGCCCCTCAGTCGAAGCCATTTAAAGTTGAGTTCTAAATCCCGGTCAATCACACCTTTTGATTTCGTGTTCATTGATCGGGAAGAATTCCCAGCGGAGCATGGATTTCTAAGTAAGTGTAAATAAATAAGTCATAGGTTTTTTATATGAAAGTCTCAGCAACATGCTGGAATTAAAAGACTTTCGTTTTTCGCTGTAACTGGTTTTACAGCCATGTAGGTTATATTAAAACTCACCAAGGGACTTCATAAGAATAAAACTACCCACTTTCAAACTTAATAGTCAGTATTTACAGCATATTTTAAGTGAAAACGGGTAGATTATTTATCATGAACTCCCCAACCAGAAACAGGATGGCACGCTCAATTTGCCAGAACATCATAAATAAATGAGTTATCAGCAATTCTAATTATGGATTTCCAAACGGCACCATGGTGCGTAACGTGCTGAATTTACGTTGAGCGAAACCGTAAATTTGCAGTTTGGAGAGCCATCAAGTGTCATAATTAGAATTGCTGAATAAATATATTTTTAAATGAATTTTAGGTTCTGTTGACATTTGCTCTAAGTGCTTGATTATACAAGTATCCAAACCTTCAAGAGTCATGCAACATATTGATTTAATTGCATACGGTTTTGAAATATCAACAGAACCTATCACTGATTGCAAGTGGCCGACGTTAGAGCCAAGCCCCTTTTAATCATTGATTTGAAGAATTTGTACCTTGTTTTTGGCAAAAAAGTTTTGGAGAGCAGGACTTAGATCTTTGTGAGCAAGGAAAAATTTTTTTTCCTCCACAAAAAGCCCAGGAATGGTCATGGATTGACGGGAGCTACGGTTTCTGAAAACAGGGTCTACCATAGTTGAGATACCCAGCGCATTAAACAATTTTTTACCCATATCCATCACTTGATCACCTGGAGGAATGGAAAGAATGGCATATCCCTGGTGCTTTAGAATGGTCAATGCATTACCATAAATGCCGTCCAAAAAAATTAAAAGGTCTGGTTGTTTATCTCGTGGCACTCGATGACCTTTAATGGAAATTTGAATGCCCCCGTGCATCCGAAGGGTGGTTTCATAGGGGAATAGATCAAATTTGATTTTTTGCACCAGCATTGCCAGCGCTGATGATTGCTCCTTTGGAATGACATATACAGATGGGCTGGTTGTAAATCTTTTCTCCACCATGCTCATATCCATGAATGAGATGTTATCCCAGAATCCATCAAAGGATTTGAGAAAATCGGCCTGGGGAAAGTCATGGGGTAAGATAATTGTTTTGGAATTGTCTTCCAGCTGAACAATGGGAGTAGAGGACAAGTTAAGTGCTATATCCTTTTTCCGGGGGCCGGGCAGATAATAAGTTCCTGTGTCCAACACCTGCCCTTGGATCATGGCAGCATATCGCCTTATTTTTTCCATGTTCTGGTTTTGTAAGAAAAGGCTCTTTGACGACAATCTATGGGGCACTGATCTGGTTTTTAGAGGCTGTTTCCAGGAAAAATGACTCAAGTTTTTATTTTCAGTGGGTTCATTTTTTTTAGAAAGTTCACTCATCTGGAGAATGGGAACAATGACCTTGTCACTGGGTCGATATGAAGAATCACGGGGATCTATTTTTTTCAGGGGAATGGAAATCTCCTGGCCGGGGCGGATGGTGTCCGGGTTGGAAATGTGGGGATTCAGATGTTTAAAAATGGTCAGAAAAAGGGGAAAATCCATCTCCGAGAGGTTCCCTTTTTTTTTGAAAATTTTATAAATCCAGTCATGCTTTTTGATTTGGTAAGGCTCACACAGGATATTTGTACCCTGCCAGGTACCAATGGTGAAGGTTTTATAAGCAGTATTGAGGACACGTGTGGTGGGATAACAACGATCAGGGCATACTATCATGCCTGTAAAAAAAATTATGACAACCACCAGCAGCCCTGATCGTTTCATTATAACCCTATGACTTCTATTTTAGAGATTGAGTTCCGATGCGATACGACCCGCAATATCCCTGGCAAAGGTTTTAAAATCATCATCACTTAATGGAGCCCCCTGGGCCGGAACTTTTTGAGTATCCTTTGGCAGTATCAACTGGGGGGTGTTAATAAGTTCTGATTTTGAGGTAATTCCATAGGCTTTGGGCATACTCTGGGTATAATAAAGATCCTGAAATCCGGAAAATTTCATGGAATGGGCTGTGGCATCCACAATGGCTGTCTCATCCCGGGTGACAATGCCCTGTTTTACGGCACGCACCAGACCTGCCAGACATTCCCCCCCCTGGGTGCAGGCAATGTGCCCGTTACGGTTGGCCTCAAGCCCCCAGTCCATGATCTCCTGTTCTGAGACCTGGGTGACAAAAACTCGTTTTTCACCGGCAGTTGCATTGTATTTTTCCACAAGATGCATCACCCGGGGCATGGAAACGGGGTTTCCGATCATGGCTGCCTGGGCCACACTGGGTTGCACAGTGATGGGTTTAAAAACCCTTTTGTCAGCGTCCGGTTCGAGGTAATAGCGATACACCGGATCTGCATGTTCCGACTGAACCCCGATGATTTTGGGCAGTTCATCAATGATGCCAACGCTCTTAAATTTCAGGAAGCCGTTCATCACAGCAGAGATGTTCCCGGCATTGCCAATGGGAACCACCACCACCTTGTTTTTCATATCATAGTCAAAATCCTGGGCAATTTCATAGGAGTAGGACTCCTGCCCCAGAATCCGCCAGGCATTTTTGGAGTTGAGCAGGGCCACGGGGTACTCTTCTGACAGCTTTTCAACGATTTTCATGCAGTCATCAAATACGCCGGGAATTTCAAAGACCCGGGCACCGCTTCCCAGGGGCTGGGATAGCTGCTGGGGCGTTACTTTTTTATGGGGCAGCAGCACCGCAGATTTAATGTGGGGCTGCAGGTAAGAGGCATAAAGGGCCGCAGCAGCCGAGGTATCACCGGTGGAGGCACATACGGCAATCACATCGGACACCAGATTTTCATCCATGAGATATTTGATATAAGAAAGCGCGCTGGCCATGCCCCGATCTTTGAAGGAGGCACTGGGATTCTGACCATCATTTTTGTAGTAAAAGGCAACGCCTGCTTTTTCTTGCAATGGGGCATTGGCTTCCACCATGGGGGTGTGGCCTTCACCCAGATATACAATGGAGCTAAGGGGCAGGGTGGGCCCAATAAACTCATGGAACCGGTAAATTCCCTTAAGCGCTGGTATATTGAGCATCCGTCGATAATCAAAAATTTGTTGCCAGGTTTTTCCAGGGATTTTTTTCAGATCTTCAAAATTCTTGTTCTCAATGAGCAGTACCTGACCGCATTGGGGACAGACGTAAAGCAGTTTTTCCATGGAAAACTGCCCGGAACATCCCAGACATTGATAATAAAGCTCGCCCTTGGGTTCCGGTACAAGATAGGGTTGAATCTCTTTGGGAAAATTATCGGGTTTCATTGGTGATAACCTCTTTGCCTCCCATATAGGGTACCAGGACGTCGGGGATCTTAACTGAGCCATCGGGTTGTTGATAGTTTTCAAGAATGGCGGCCACGCACCGACCCACGGCAAGACCTGATCCATTTAATGTATGAACAAGTTCCGGCTTTTTTACACCGGCACGTCGAAATTTAATATTGGCCCGGCGGGCCTGGAAATCCACACAATTGCTACAGGAGGATATTTCTCTGTAAGTATCCTGTCCCGGCATCCATACCTCAATGTCATAGGTTTTTGCCGCTGAGAAACCCAGGTCTCCAGTGCAAAGGGTCACCACTTGGTAGGGAAGTTCCAGTCGTTTTAAAATAGTCTCAGCATTGTTAAGGAGGCTTTCCAGCTCCGCATAACTGGTTTCCGGGGCGGTATATTTCACCATCTCTACTTTGTTGAATTGGTGCTGACGGATAAGTCCCCGGGTGTCCCTGCCATGGGAACCGGCCTCGGATCTGAAACAGGGGGTGTATGCGGTGAATTTAATGGGTAATTTATCTTCGGTGAGGATTTCATCACGGTAAATATTGGTCAGGGGAACTTCCGAGGTGGGAATCATGAAATAATCGGAATTTTCCAGCTTAAAAAGATCCTCCTCAAACTTGGGTAACTGACCGGTGCCGGTGAGGCTTTTTCGATTGACAATAAATGGGGGCAGGATTTCTGTGTAGCCATGTTCATTGGTGTGGAGATCCAGCATGAAATTGATCAGGGCACGTTCCAGCCGGGCACCGCTGCCAAGGTACAGGGGAAATCGGGCACCGGTGATTTTGGCGGCCCGGGGAAAATCCAGAATACCAAGTGACTCTCCAATGTCCCAGTGGGCCTGGACGGGAAAATCAAATTTTCTGGGGGTTCCCACCTGCCGTTCCAGGCGATTGTCATCTTCTGTGAGTCCTTGGGGGACATCGGGGTGGGGAAGGTTGGGCATGGATATCATGAATTGGTTGATGCTTTGCTCTATGTCTGCCAGGGCCTGATCCAGGGATTTTATGGTCTCTGACACCGTGCGCATCTCTTTGATGCTGGCATCGGCATTCTGTCCCGATTTTTTCATGGTGGCAATGTCATCTGATACCACATTGCGTTGGTGTCTTAAGGTTTCAATTTCCTGGAGAAGCTCCCTTCTTTTTTTTTCTGCCTGGGTAAAGGCATCAAAATCAAGGGCACTGCCCCTTTTGCCAAGTGTTTTTTTTATTAGGGATATATTTTCCCTAACATATTTTATTTCCAGCATTTCAATCCCTGTGTGTGGTATGTAAGCACTTAATTATTAATTAGTTAATTGAATGAATTTAAAAAAAATATCATGGCGGTGGAAATCAGTCAATCATTATTGAATATTGACAATTGTTTCGGGGTGTATAATATTCCAGGAAACTGTTTTGAGCGGGAGTGTTTTATATATGCATGAGACCAAAGATAGCAAAAAAAGTATTTTAACTGAGATATCAGAACGGCTGGCAGTCTTCTCTTCTGATGAGATGGCAAAAAAACAGGAAATCATTGAAGAAAAATTGTTGGAATTTGCCAATTTCCTGGAAGCTGAACTGGCACTTCTTTATGTGCGCCGGGCAAGTGAAATGGCAACGGACAAGATTCTTCGCATCAGCCTTGCCGCAAGAAAGGGAATTGTCCTGCCAGCTTTCTCCGAATCCAAGCACGCCATTTCATTGTTTCGAATTAATGATCTGGATGCGGATTTGAAGAAAAGTTCATCTGACCGCATGGAGCCTAATCCGGATACCTGTAAAAAAATATCCCTGGAAGATATTGATATTGCGGTGATTCCAGGGCTTGCCTTTGATGAAAAGGGGGGACGCATCGGGTTTGGAGAGGGATTTTACAATCGATTGATTGCAAAACTACCCGAGACCACCCGGAAGATTGCCATTGCCTTTGAAGAGCAGATTGTGGAACATGTTCCCATGGATTCCAGAAAACACAATTTGGATATCATTATCACAGACCAGCGAACTATTTACAAAATATAAACAATTGATAAGTATCCATACATATAATTTTCGGTATTTCAGAGATATCTCATTGATATTTATGGGTTTTATTTTGAGAAATATATGCTCGGGTACTTATCATCGGTTTGACCTTTTTTTATACCAAGTTAAATTTATTGATATAAGAACGAATAAAAAATCTAAATAAAATTTTATTTAGATTACAGTCTGTTGTGATGGTCATCGAACCGAGGGTTGATATGCCCTGAAACAAGGGTGTTTATTTCGGATTCAGGGCCGCATCAAATCGTGTCAGATTGTCGTGCTGCCCCATGACGATGACGGTGTCTCCAGACTCCATCCGGGTGTCAAAGGAGGGATTGAATATCATTTCACCGTCTTTTTTTCGAATGGCAATGATAATCAAATCAAAATCCTGCCGGATTCCAGAATCCTTGAGCATGATATTGGCCAGGGGGGCATTTTCGGAAACTGATGCCTCTTCGATCTGAATGGCTTTTTTTTTCCGGGACAATGCAATGTCAAGGAAACTGCTGACGCTGGGCCTTAAAAGTTTTAATCCCATGGACACTGCACCAATGTCATAGGGTGATTCCACCCGATTGGCACCGGCTGCCAGGAGTTTACTTTTGACATTGTTGCTGCCGGCCCGTGCCATAATGTGGATGCCTGGGTTGAGCTGTCGTGCGGTGAGAACCAGAAATACATTGTCCATATCCGTTGCCAGGGCTGCAATGAGATGTTTTGCCTTGTGAATACCGGCTTTGATGAGAAGGGCCTCTTCCGAGGCATCTCCATTGAGGTAAAGCACCCTGTCCTTGTCCATTATGGGATTTAATGCTTCATTTTTTTCCAGCACTACCAGGTTGGGAACCTGATCCTTGAGTTGATCGCACAGGATTCTGCCGATGCGGCCATAACCGCATACAATATAATGATTTTTAAGTTTGCTTATACTCGTGTCCAATATTTTTCTCCCAAGGATGGATTTTATTTCTCCTTCAACGACAAATTGCATGATCACACCGGCAAGGTATAAAAAATAGCCAACGCCTGCAAAGATTAAAAAAATGGTGAAAATCCGACCCGCCGTGCTGATGCCGTTTACTTCGGAAAAGCCCACAGTGCTGAGGGTGATGGCGGTCATGTATGCGGCATCAATGAAACTCCATTTTTCAATGGTCATGTATCCGGTGATGCCGATGGCAAAAATGGTGGAAGAGATGATAGCCGCCATGATGACTTGTTGAATTTTATTCATAGTTTGACATTTATAACGTTTACATGATTAAAAATCAATAGCCCGTGAGTAATTTTGATTCTGTCCCAGGCTTTGAGATGGATCGGGGGGGAGCATACCATCGGCCAATGATCATAATTGATAGGCCAATGGGGTCGGGCACATTCCCATTTTTCTGGACGGGGGCTTTATTACCATCGGTTCGACTATCTTTTTATAACAAATTGAATTTATTCATACAAAAAAATAACAAATTAAAAATCCAAATAAAATTTTATTTAAATTACAGTATGTTATGGTAGCTATCGAACCGAGGATTATTAACGGGGATCTGGCAATACCTATTCTAAAGTTTAAAAAGTTTAAGATATCATGAATATGGATCATAGAAAATTTGAAATTCTAAGACAAAATATGGTGAAAAAACAGATCCTTGCCAGGGGAGTGAGTGATGCTGCCGTCATCCGTGCCATGTCCACCATACCAAGGCATTTATTTGTCAATGAAGCCCTGGCAGACAGTGCCTACCAAGATTTTCCCCTGCCCATCGGGGAGGGACAGACCATCTCCCAGCCCTATATCATTTCCGAGATGACCCAGGCTCTTGAATTAACAGGGGATGATCGCGTACTTGAAATCGGCACGGGTTCGGGATTCCAGGCGGCGGTGCTGGCACACATTGTTTTTCGTGTGTATACCATTGAACGAAACAATACCCTTTTTATGCGGACCCGCAAGCTGTTTGATCAGTTGCGGTATCATAACATTGTCACCCGTTATGGAGATGGTACCCAGGGATGGAAGGATGAAAGTCCCTTTGATGCCATTATTGTCACCGCAGGCGGGGAGGCCATTCCCCAGCCATTACTGGATCAACTGGCCCCGGGGGGGAGACTGATAATGCCCGTGGGCGGGCTGATGAGCCAGGAACTTTTATTGGCCAGAAAACACACGCAGGGAATAACCATTGATAACCTGGGTGGGTGTCGCTTTGTCAAACTCATTGGCCAACATGGCTGGAAGGCGTAACTTATGTTAAAGAAAATGTACGACTGGATACTGGGATGGGCCCATCGCCCTGGCGGGGCTTGGGCTCTTTTTATTCTCTCTTTTTGTGAGTCTTCTTTTTTCCCCATTCCCCCGGATGTGCTTCTCATTGCCCTTGCCGTGGGTGCCCCGAAAAAAGCCTGGCGGTTTGCGTTTATCTGTAGCGCAGGCTCTCTTTTGGGAGGATGTCTCGGATACCTCATCGGGTGGCAGTTCATGGCGGTTGTGGGCAACGGCATAATTGATTTTTACGGCCTGGCTGACAAAGCCGATTACATCGCCTCCCTTTATAAACAATGGGATGCCTGGGCCGTTGGCATTGCCGGATTTACCCCCCTTCCTTATAAATTATTTACCATTTCAGCCGGTGCTTTTGGGGTTAGTTTCCCCGTTTTTTTTATCTCATCTGCTGTGTCAAGGAGCTTAAGATTTTTTCTGGTGGGGGGCTTGATTGCCTTTTTCGGGCCAGGTATCCAGCAGTTCATTGAGCGGTACTTTAATCTGCTTGCCATAGCCTTTACCATTCTTCTGGTGGTGGGTTTCTTTGCCATTGGTTATTTGTTTTAATGATAAAAAGAAACCTGTTACGCCAAGATGGCTTTAATTTTGGATTTCATGCAGATGCTTGTAATACCTGCAATAGCCGGTGTTGTCGGGGACGTTCAGGCAATGTCTGGGTAAATACCCGGGAGATGGCCGCCATCTGTGATTTTTTTGGAATAAACATCATTGACGGACTTGGGAGTTATTTTATCAAACGCCATAACCGCTTTGCCATCCGGGAAAAAGTTCTGGAGGGAGAATGGTGGTGTGTTTTTTTAGATTCCCGGTCAAAATGTACTATTTATCCGGTACGTCCCCTGCAATGTCGGCAATTTCCTTTTTGGCCTTATTTTAAAAGACATACTTCAGGGTTAAAAGAGACGTGTCCCGGTGTTGTGTTTGATCCTGATAGATATGGCAGGGTCTGACCCCGATAAATTATTGTTTTTATGTGTAATATTGTTAGAAGTATGGGTAAAAAAGGGCTTAGCGGGTAGTTTTTGATGCTAAAAAGGGGCTTTTAAGCAATGGGTAGTGGGGCACTTGATAGATCGGGGGACACCTTACTTATCTTTTCTTTTAGGCCCCGGTTTTTGAAGTTTAAGTTTGCGGTTCAAAGTA
>CAYSSE010000030.1:0-25219 GCA_964433355.1 uncultured Desulfocicer sp. | reverse complement strand
CCATTAAAACAAATTTTATCTTCGATATAACTGCCACGGGCAGACCGTATTCTGGCCCCGGCCCGGAACCGTAGACGGCCCAATTGGCCGGTTCCTATTGCCCCTCGGGGGGCTCTGCTGAGGTTGTCCGGAAGTTTTTATTCATGATTAAAAAGTGTCCCGCTTTATCTTGGTACCCTATCCCCTTCAAGCCTTTTCTTTGATGACACACTTGATAAAATTGCTATGCTGAGATAAAAATTGACCACAAATATTTTTTACTATATTTGTAACCATTATTAAATTTATTACGGAGTGAAATGTTTAAAACTAATAATCGCTGCCTGCAAATCAATTTATTTGACATACTTACACTTACACATTGTGTAAAAAATCTCAGCAGGCACATAAAGGTTTACAGTAATTACTTGACTACAGCATGGGAATGGAAAGAACAAAGCTCAACAAAAAGACAAAAACAACATGGATAGATTGATAAATGCGTTTAAAGGTAACAAATGAATGGATAAAAAATTTTCAACAATTGGATATGGCTTGCTGATAGAAGAAACATTGACACTCCTTGATTTTTGTTTGGAAAACAAAAATCAACAGGTAGTACGCACCTCATGTATCCAGATCTGGCCACAAAAATCAGATTCCAATAAGGAAAAACTCTGGCAGCACATGAAATACAGATTCCTGGAAATTGAAAACGGCACAATTATCAATACACCATTTCTAAAAATGTTTCGAAAAGTAAGAAATACTGATAAAGCCGTTCAGGATTTAATTTTTTTTCAGCTTTGCATGACAACCCCGATTCTCTTTGAGACCCTCTCTCTTCTTGTCACCGATAGTTTTCTGAATACAGGGGAAGCAGTCTTTTCAAAATATCACCTTGACCAGCTTTTAGAAAAAAAATACGAGCGAATGCCTCAGTCCACACGAGACCGCGTGAGATCTATACTGGTTAAAGCAGGAAAATTAAAGTTATCAAAATCAAACTATAAGGTAAAAACCTATCTGCCGACAGAATCCATCCTTGGATACGCAATCTATTTCGACTCCATTCGAAATGGCTGGCGTGCCCCTTCAACGGCAACGCTGATGAATCAAGGTGTTATCGCACCCATTTTTCTCTGCAACAGATCACTTTTAATCGCCGGGGTGAACAAACTATCTGCCAAAGGACATTGTGAATATCACCGCCATGGCCAAACAGATCAGATTCAGCTGACTCATCAAACCTTGGAGGAATACGTTGATGCCTGGAAATAATACACCAACGCCAGCCCAGGCCAGAGCATTAGAGCAGTTAAAAGGATTGATAAATTCAAATAATACCGGTGGTCGAACCCTGTGTTGTCTGCTTGGAAGGCAAGGATCAGGCAAGACTTGGTTGGTTAAGCAGATTACGGACACGTTAGAATTTGGTTCTACCCGCTACATCGCGGTTAACAGGATCATCCTTGATCTTATAACTGAAGATCCTCTGCTTAAGGAAATATACGAATTCAATTCAGATACGTTCAATAATGACCTGAAACGCTTTGGTAGCCGTGTGCGGCAGGTGGTGCATGACAAGATTGCAGAACAATTTCAACCTGAAGGCTTAACTATCCTTGATCATATGGAACTTGTTTTTGCCCTGGGGATGGACCCGGTGACGACGTGGTATAACGATGCTGTCGGGAATAAAAGAATTTTGATGGTCTTAACCGGACGAATGGCCGGTCAGATGTGCAGATGCGGTGAGCACACATTAACCCGGGGAGATCAACCAATAGTGGAACTGGAGGCTTGATATGGCATTAATGAAAGACATGTTTGATTTTACACCGGTGAATAGCTGGGTTGAAAATTTTAATGAATCAACCCAAGACGCATCCAGCCGGGTGAGAATATTTAACAGCTTTGTCATGCTTCCGGAAGTGGAAGAATCCTCCCGGATTATTCTGGACAGAATTCACCGTAAGCAAGGACGCGGATTCTTTATCACCGGATTGTACGGTTCAGGCAAAACTATTTTTATGGCATGGCTGTCCGCTATCCTTACAGAACCAATGCTAAGAAAGCAGTTCCTGGATGAAAAGCCTGAATGGGGTATGGATTCACTTGCCCCACGGAGTTTTCTGACAATCAACTTCACTGCAATTGAGAACCAAAACCTGACGCTTGAAGAAGCGCTATGGCAGGCTGTGATGAAAAAACTCAGGTCACTGAAACCGCCCGTGACTGAAACACTTTCAAATACGGAAGTCTATCTGGACCGCTTCAGTCAGTTAGCGCCCGGGATAAAAGAGGCGGTGAATACCTGGCTGCAAGACCATGAATCAATGTCATTAGGGAAAATTGAGGGTTACGACAGAATTTACCAGAAGACTGCTATTGAAAATGCAGCGGTTTCGCTTGGGATATCAATTGATGAGTCACAGACGACCACTGTTGAAAAGGTGAAAAAACTCGTTGATATAGCAAAACGTCAGGGATATGAGGGCGTTCATATTTTTATTGACGAGTTATACCTTCACCTCATTCAGAGCGATGAGCATTTTAACCGTGGCACTGCGTTTCTTGGGCAGTTGGCGGAAGCTGGCCTGGCAGGAGATCAACCGTTCTGGGTATTTGGAGCGGTACAGGAAGAAATACAAAATATCGCCCGGCAAGCGGGTAGAACCTATGATGCGGAATTGATGGGAAAACTGTCAGGGCAATCCGGCAGGTTTCAATCCATCAACATTCCGGTAACCCAGTTCCACCGCATATACAACCACAGGCTTTTTAGAGATAAATCAAAATGTGTTCATAAACTTGCAACTTTATTCAAGGATGAACTTCAACCCCATTTTCGGGGTACCTTTACTGATTTCTTTAAGCGGTATTTCCGTGAACGGGAACCGGTCACCGATGAGTCAAAGCACTTTGCCGATGTATATCCGATGCATCCCTTTGCCCTCTACTGCCTCACTGTTATTACCAACAGGGGGGGCCGATCACGAGGCGCTTTGGGGTTTGTTCAGGAATTCATCGAACAAAACACCACAACGGATACAGACTGGAAACGCATTGCAGTATTGGACGATGTCTTTAATTACGAAGATTTACGCAACAAGATCATCAACGATGATCCAGAAATGCAAAAATATTATGACTTGTTTGAACGCTTCTGCAGCAACGCCCGTGATGAGGTCATGGGGCGTGCGCCTTACAGACGATGGGATACCAAACAAAAGAGGTTTGCTAAAGTCGCCAGTGAGCGGATTATAAAGGCATTAATTGTCCTATCCATGGTAAAAGAGGATCTCGACATATCTAAACTCAATGATGCGCTTCTGCTCAGATGGCCCGGCCATGAGTCCAACCCCGCCGCCAGTGACGCGGAAACCATTAATCTACTGGACAAAATTACCACCGCATTCAGTGCCCTGCGCAGAAAAGGGGCGGATGACAACCAGACATTCTTCCTTTCAATGGAAGGCGATGGCGGAGAACGTGAAGAACTTCTTGTTGAAATCGATCGGGTCCGAAATGGTTTTGGAGATGATATCCAGACAGAAAGCGCCTACCGTTCCCATTTGGAGCTGTTCTTAAGATTCCCGGGGAGCCCCTTGGGGGGGACGATTCCTCCAGGACACGGTTTTTCCACACAGGTTGATATTGACTGGCAGCGAACCCGCCGTTCCATCGACTATCATCTTGAATCCATCAAAACAGTGACAAGTGATCATCAGACCGCAGGATTTATCAAAGATGTTCCTCCGCTAAAAGCACTTCATACCCTGATACTATTTCCGTCGGCATCACCGCTTGATGTTGAGATGGATCATATAAAAAACGGAAACGGTCGTACCCTGATCTGGTTGCCGGCCACCCTTCCCGTTCAGGATATTGATGAAATAAAGCACAGTATGGCGCTGGTTAAACTCTATGGAGACTATCAGGCACAGATCAACGCTGGTGGCGCAATCCAATCAACCCGCAAGAAATTCGATTTGTTGAAAGAGATGCTGGACATCCCGGCAGGTCAAACCGATGTTCAACCGAAAAAATCGGTGATCGAACGTCTTCATGCCACATTCATTGAAGGTGAAATCCGCCAATGGGATACAAAAGATCAGGTATGGTCAATTCTGTGTGAACCGGCAGTGCTTCTTCCTCTGTACAACAGCATTCCCCAGAGCGAACGCAGCCTGAGCTCCTTATTTGAAAAAATCGGAGGTATGGCGCTTTCCATCGCATTTGAACTGCATCCAGACTTCAGAACCATCTACTCATTTACAGCCAATCTTTCATCGGCAATGAGAAAAAGAATTCTTGAAGCAACATGGAAAGGCCTTGTAACAGATGAGGATGGCACCGGAAAAGCGGATCTTGAAAAATTCCTTGCACCGCTTGGCCTCTTAAATACATCAATATCAGGTGAAGCTGCTGTAACCCTTTCAGCCGGAAGTGTTGAAGCATTCAGAAAAGCCAAAGATCGGATCAAAGACAATATCCGAAAATCAGGCACTCAATCCACGCCCATGGCAGACACCCGCAAGCGCCTGAAGACCACCGATCTTGGCCTTACCGACACATGGGTGGATATCCTGATCACCCTGCTTATCAGCACGGGTGAAATTAGTGGATATACAATTGACGGAAAAGAAGTTTCACAGGATGACCGCAGCTCTGTTGGCAGTCCCAATGACTGGCTGCAGAAGCTGGACGAACTTCGGCCGGGAACCAGACCGGATGAAACCCTGTGGCACGACTTAACCCAATCGCTTCATGTGCTGGGGCTATGGAAGGAAGGAAACGGATACACACCCGCATCAGCGGAAAGATTGCTGGATACATTGAAACAGGTAGAATCTGATGCCAGAGAAAAGCCTTGGAAGGTGGAGTAACTATGATAAAAGAAATTAATGTTCAAAACTGGAAAAGCTTTGAAAATGCCACATTCTATATTGATCCATTAACAATACTTATCGGGGCCAATGCCAGTGGTAAATCAAATTTGCTGGATGCCTTTCTTTTCTTGCAGAGAATTTCTTCAAATGTAGGGTTATCTCAAGCCATAAACGGAGATGTAAATTTAACCCCTTTGCGAGGTGGCTTTGAATGGGTTTGTCGAAAGCCAAACAACAAATTCATGCTGACGGTATTGATTGAAAAATCAGAAAAGCAGGACTATCGGTATACACTTTCGTGCCTTGTTAATGATACTAAAACAGAAGTGTTTTATGAAAACTTGTCGGTGCTAACATATCCGGGCAAAGGCATAGATCCCAAGGAAAAAAAGCTATTTACAACGGCTCAGGAAGAAGCAAATACGCCTGGACTGCCAACCTATTTCAGTACCGGCACACAAGGGAGAGGAAAGCGGATAGATCTTAATCGTTCCCACTGCATTCTGTCCCAGGCAGATACTCTAAACCTTCGTAAGGAAGTAATAGAAGGCGTTAAAAAAATTCTTTCAGAGTTGAAAAGTATCTTTGTGTTTGATCCCATTCCAAGTCACATGCGGGGTTACAAGCCGTTTTCAGATATGCTTCAATCCGATGGCGCCAACATTGCCGGGGTACTGGCAGGATTGGATGATTCCAGGAAGCAAGAAGTGGAAAAAGAACTGACACATTACCTGAAAGACTTGCCGGAAAAAGATGTCAAGCGTGTGTGGGCGGAACCTGTAGGAAAATTTCAAACGGATGCAATGCTGTATTGTGAAGAGGGCTGGGGGCCTGAAAAGTATGAGGTGGATGCCCGTGGTATGTCTGATGGTACGCTGCGCTACCTCGCTATCGTAACTGCCCTTCTGACCAGAAAAGAAAACGGTTTGCTCATTGTCGAAGAAATTGACAACGGACTCCATCCTTCACGAGCCAGAATCTTAATTGATATGCTCAAGACGCTGGGCAGAAAACGTAAAATCGATATTGTCGTGACCACACACAATCCTGCTTTGTTAGATGCGGCAGGTAATACCATGGTTCCTTTCATTACCGTCGTGCATCGTGCAGATCAAACAGGTTCAAGCTTGCTTACTCAGCTTGAAGATATTGAACAACTGCCAAAACTGATGGCTGGCGGCTCTCTGGGACGGTTGTCAACCGAAGGAAGAATCGAAAATGCCTTAAAAACGGAGGCTGGGCAATGAGAAAAGTCCTGATTATTGACACCAGCATTCTTTGTGTATGGCTTGATGTTCCCGGTATGGATACCTGTGGCCCTGATAATGCTCAATGGGATAAAGACCGCGTTCAAAAAAAAATCGATGAGGAACAGCAAAAAAAATCCACTTTTGTTTTGCCTTTGGCAACCATTATCGAAACTGGCAATCATATCGCTCAGGCATCACACAGTCGTAAAGAACGGGCAGACGTATTGGCTGATTTAATGAAAAAAAGCGCGGATCAACAAACCCCTTGGGCTGCTTTTTCCGAACAAAATGTGCTATGGGCACCCGAAAAGTTAAAAAAACTGGCTGAAACATGGCCGAATCTTGCCGCAAGCAAATTGTCCATTGGTGATGCCACCATAAAGGACGTTTCTGACTACTATTCCCAGGTGGGGTACTGCGTGGAAATTCTGACCGGTGATCAGGGATTGAAATCATACGAACCTGCTCAACCGGTGGAAATACCAAGACGGAGAAAAAGAAGATGATATCTACCAAACTCCTCGGTTTCTTTAGAGCTACTGAGGATCTTAGAACGGTTATCTGGGCATATTTAAAAACAGGTCCCATCAAGAGGCATTTGGCCAACAAATGTACTGGGAAAAGTGAGAGTCAAAAAAGAGTAAGCGAAGAAATGCTTGCCATGCTTCCCTTTCCAAAACTAAATGACGAACAGGTCAAACGAATTGCTTCTGCTATCCGGGAAACTATTAAAAAATCCCATGAACTGGAAGCCCAGGAAAATGCATATAAAGAGAAAGCAGACGATCTGCTCAAAAAAGCAAAATCCAACATTTTTAATCTGTTGGATGATGGCTGGCTCAACGATTTGGTCTCCGAAGCCAAGGAGGCACTGTAATGATGGCAATGAAACAAGCATTGACTGGATTGTGGCGCAACCGGGAAAAACCAGAGCGTACCTACCTCCTGATCAATGATGTACGCGGTTATTTTGCCGAATCTCCCGAAAAGGTTTTCATTGATGGCTCAACGATACCTGTGCATGTCTGTGCCAATGAGTTTGCGCTACGGTCATGTTTCGAAGATGAACGAAACAGCGGTCAACCGACTCCGAAAATTATTGTTTCCAGAAAACAGCTGCAACCGGATCATTTACCGGATCTTCAGTCCCGGTCCACCATTTCAGTTCGCACCGTTACCGGCTGTGATGTGGCAAAAGCACTGGGCGCTGAGAGCCCACGGGCGTTGCTGGATCGTTTGCCTGTAACTGCGTTCTGGAATCTTGCGCCATATCTGCCGCAATTGGAATCATACAGCCTTGAACGGGTAATACTGGTTTCTCTGCTGGATGAACCGGAACTCTTTTCAGCTGGTTGGACTGCGGATCGCATACTGGACAAACTATGGTATGAGGATGCACTTCCCCGAGTGCGTGAAGTTTTGAATGCCGTGGAATCTGAAGAGCGCAAACAACTTGAAACCGAATTTTTGGCTGTTGTGAAAACCTGGCTGGATAAGCCGCGCTTTGCCCTTGTTGAGGCGGCAATTATTGAAAACGATCCACCACCGGTTCTGCCTTTATGCCTGTTAGCCTCTATTCTGGATGGCTGGAATATGCTCTTGCCAGAACGGATGCGTTTCTTCCTTGAAGGTAGCGAGCTGGGCGACCTTTTTATTGATATTTTTGATAATGGCGCAGACCTGAACGGTTTGGCAGAATGGGGTCGCAGGATTACCGCAAAAGACAACCTTCCCTGTGAACAAGCATTGCGCTATCTGCAGATGGAGGTATTTCCCAAACACCCAAGTGCAGTAACGGAGTCCCTCGCAAGGGTGGTGAAAGCGGTTGATGGTACCGGTGCGGAGCGGCTGTTGAATCAGCTGATCAGACTGCTTGAAGCCGATGGTGGAATTCTGGCTCAAGGTCTGGCGGTAACGCTGCATGCGTTGCTTGATGTTGTGGTCAATGGTGAACGAGCTGATAGTCTCCCCCTTGAAAAGGCTTCCTGTAAACTCACCGACACACTGGATGTTCCGGATTCACCCCAATGGGAAAGCCTGCTCGAAGCGCTCAAAAAACATCAAGCCCGTGAGAAATATGAAGATCACGTCTCTCTGCTCGAAGCCATGGTCACAATTCACCGCTTGACGAATAGAGCTGAGGATACCGAAAAGAATCTTGTCCATCTGGACTGGAAAAAATGGCTGGAGCTAATCGACAAGGTTTATCTGCCGCTTTCAGCAATGGCACTTGAGGCTGAACGTAACTCCGCCCAACTGCCTGAAAAAGTCAATGTATTCAGGATCACCCAGCGGGCCAAAAAAGCTTGCGACAAGATACGGGTGGCCTGGGCGGACTTTTATACCAATCCGACCTGTGGTTTTCCCAAATGGATCACCGAAATAAACTATGCAGCAGGAACCTGCCGCCCATGGTTGAACAGCGATGTGGTTGAAGCGGCTGTTAAGCCGTTGCTGCAGGATTCCAGCATAGATCAGGTATACCTCATTGTATTTGATGGCATGAGTGTGCCCAACTGGTCGCTGTTGCGCGACCGATTCCTTATGGTTCCCGGACGGGAAATGTTCCGTTCCTATGAAGGGCTGGCAAAGGAGTATCGGGCATGCACCTACCTCCCAAGTATTACAGAGTATTGCAGGCAGGCCATTTTTGCAGGTAGCCATCCCGGAGAATTCCGGACATGGCCCAATGGCCGGAGTGAACCAGATCTGCTTGAACGATGTCTTCAAAACAACAATATTGTCCCTGCAGGATGGGACAAACATAAAACATATCTCTGCTACAACGAAAAAGAAAATAACCCGGATACGTTAAATAAAAAATTACGGGATCTTTTGGACACAAAGAGCCGTTTCAAGGCAATTGTTTTTAACCTTCAGAACCGCCTTCTGCAAAAAGGAATTTCCAGCCTGCAGGAGATTATGCTGGCCTATGTCAAAGAGGTCGCGCTTCCACATTTACGCCGAATTTCCGGTCAGCCGAAAACGGCTGTGGTGATTACAGCCGACCATGGTTTTGCCCACTACAACAAACAGTATGTGATTGATGATTTAAAGTCTGCCGCCGGATATGACCGTTGAGTAAATCAGAGACCATAAGCCGCGTGATCGCAAGATTGGAAGACATCAATCTGAAGGATACCCAAGGAGATGTTCTGGGACGAGCCTTTGAAATTATGCTGTCAGACACCTTTAAGGGTAAGGACTTGGGGCAGTTCTTTACCCCCAGAGAAATCGTTGCTTTTATGATGGATCTGGCTCGGGAAAATCCGGAAGCTCCGGCACTTGATATTGAAAAGAAACAGCGTTTTCTGGATGCCTGTGCAGGATCAGGTGGTTTTTTGATAGCCGCCTATGAGGACATTTATAGACACATACTTTCCAATGGGATTAAACCTGCCAAAAAAGAAAAACTGCTCAAACGTCTGGGACAGAACACATTCTTTGCTGCAGAAATTGAAGAAAAAGCGGCCCGTCTTGGTAAGTTGAATATGATTATCCACGCGGTGGATCAGCGTAATGCCAGTTGGCTTCACCAGAACTATATTTACAATGAAGATTTTGGTGGACTGAAACCCCAAATTGAATATGAAGTGGATTTCGGATCTGGAAAACGAAAACAACAAATAGGTCCCAATAGTATTGATCTTATCCTGACCAATCCGCCGTTTGGCAAATCAGTGAAAAGCAAAGACATCCTTCTGGATTACCAATTCGGCCATGAGGTCAAGGTCTTCAAAACCAAGGGCCGTCCACCTGAAAAACGTCCAAAAAACAGTCAGGACAGTGAGGTTCTGTTTATTGAGCATTACCTGCGAGTGTTAAAACCCGGCGGTAAGCTGCTGATTGTATTGCCGGATGGTGTACTTTCAAATGCAACAGCCAGACCTGTTCGTGATTATATACGGGAAAATGCACTGATCAAGGCTGTGATTTCTTTACCCAGTGAAACCTTCGCATCAACTGGTACGTCCATCCCGACAAATGTGGTCTATCTCCAGAAAAAGAAACCCGGTGAGGTTCAAGGAGATATTTTCATGGCCAGAGCAGACCACGTCGGTCGCCGAGCAAACGGAGAGCCTCTCAAGGAAAATGACCTGCCGTTCATTCTGGAAAAATTTCGTGAATGGCAATCTGGAACACTGCAAATGCCGGAGGAGGATAAATAGTGAGCGAACTTTATCTGGGAAAACATATCGCCCCAGGCGGCCAGCCCGGTGAACCATATCACCACCGTATCAGTGACCTTATTACACACACCTTTATTTGCGGTGGATCAGGCTCAGGTAAGACGGTTATGGGAAAAGCAATCATTGAGGAAGCTGCACTTCGTGGTGTCCCCTCCATCATGATTGATCTTAAGGGTGATCTTTCCTCAATGGCATTGTCTTTCCCCGAAATATCGCCCAAGGCCCTGGCGCCCTGGCTTGAGGTGGAAGACAAAGCAACGCTGGGCCGTGCTGCCCTTGCTGAAGCCAACTCTTTGAGAAAATGTCTTTGGGATTGGGGTCTAACCGAAGCCAATATGCGGGATTTTTCCCAAAAGATAGCCGTTGAGGTGTTTACTCCCCGCAGCGAACTGGGTCGCCGAGTTGCAATCCCCCTCATTTCATCACCTCCGCCGGACATTGACAACCTTTTTGCCGAAGATCCAGATACCGCGTCCGTAATGGTAACCAGTATGGCCGAAGCACTGGTAAGAAGAGTCATTCCATCAGGACAAAGGGATCGAGAAATAGATTTTGTTACCGCGATTATTGAGCATGCATGGAGAAATGGTAATGATCTGACAGGTGAAAACGGACTGGGCCAACTGGTGTCCATGATTTTAGAACCACCTTTTGAAACCATCGGTGTTCTTAGTATTGATGACCATATCCCGGAAAAACGCCGCCAAAAACTGGCTCAGGCCGTGAATGGGCAACTGGTTGGAGCCGCAGCCAATTGGGTGCGTGGCGAGGAGATGAGCCTTGACAAATTGGTAGGGGCCAATCGACTGGATGGCAAAACTCAAATAAGTGTTATCAGCCTGTCACATATCACTAATTTTGAAGATCAAAGCTTTGTTGTTGCTCAAGTGGCCTTTGCCATCAATACATGGATGCGCCAACAAGGCAGTACTCCGGGTGGTAACCGACCACGCTTGCTGTTTTTTTTGGATGAAATTGGAGGCGGCGGCGGCAAAACAGCTTTTTATCCAACGTATCCTTATACTTCCACCTGTAAGCCGGCACTGAATTTCCTCGTTAAACAGGCCCGGGCTTTTGGGGTGGGCTGTATTTTCGCCACACAAAATCCAGGAGATATTGATTACAAGGGATTATCAAACTGCGCCACATGGATTGTGGGAAAACTCCAGACCAAACGTGACCGTGACAAAGTCCGGGAAGGTTTAACCGATGCAGAATTCTCACCTGCTGACCTGACAAAAAAACTGGCCAAACCCAAAACAGGTGAATTTATGATCCTGAATAAAGAAGGTGATGTCCTTTTTGTCAAAGAACGTTGGTTGCTTTCTTACCATTGCACGTTGAGCCCTGAACAACTAAAACGCTACAAAACCAAAGGGGTCAGCCCGATGGAGGGTTCTCTGGACACCGGCATTCTGATGGATAAAACCGAATTTCAGAAATCCACTTCGGAACAGGATGACGTTCAGGATTTATGGAATGATGTTCAGAATACGCTTGGCAAAGCCTGTCGGTTAATTGAGAAATTCATCGACATTGAAATTGACAACAGCAAAGCAAGAATATGGCTGAACATATTGCATGATCCGGAGGGGGTTCACCACAGACTGGAAAATGCCCGGAAAGAAGCTCAAAAAAAAGCCACAAAAAAGAATGCACCGGATACCGCCAGCCAATCTTGCAAGAAGCAAGATGGCCTGATGACATTGTTATCCCAGCAGTCTCAGCCCAATTCAATAGACATTACATCAAGTTCATCCACTGCTGAAAACAAGCCTACATTGGGGAAAGAAGAAAACAGTGACATGGTCTCAGATGATGGCTCCGTGACCTTCAAAGGAAAGACGTATCAACTCTATCGCCGCTATGCAGGCAGGGCAATTACTTTTATCGAAGAAAACGGAGAACTCAAATTTTCCATTGAAGGCCGGGTGTTGTCAAAAAGCTATAAGGTTTGATTTCAGAAAGAGACCGCATATGGACGCTACAGGTAAAGCTTAATATTCAGCTTCAGCATCGCCGCCGGGTTATATCTACCAGTGCAGTCTCGCTTTATTGGAAGTACTAAAAGGCCAAAGGATAATTATCTGATTTTTTAAATTCAAAACATATAAAGTCCATTGAGTTTTTAAATTAATATTTTTTTAAAACACCCTTATTTTATATATGACACTCAAATTACCACCAGGGAGGGCAAAAAGATGAAACGATTACAGGAAACAAAAAAGCCTTTGACCTGCTGGTGAAGGCCCGGCTCGTGCAAAAAATCCCGGCAGCCAGCCCATCCGGCCTGCCCCTTGGGGCCACTGCCAATCAGAAAAAATTTAAAACCGCTATGCTGGACATCGGTTTACTCCAGAGACTGTGTCAGGTCCCTGTGGAAATGGAACTCAAACAGGAAAATCTCCTTGCCTACCGGGGAAAGCTGGCCGAGCAATTCGTGGCCCAGGAACTGCTGGCTTTTCAGGATGAACCGCTCTATTACTGGTCCAGGGAGGCCAGAAGCAGCAATGCAGAAGTGGACTTTCTTGTGGTGCGTAATGGCAGCATCTATCCTGTTGAGGTCACATCCGGTGCTGGTGGCAGTTTGAAAAGCCTTCATCTTATGCTGAAAACATTTCCAAACTGCCCCGGAGGAATGGTTCTTTACAGCGGTGCTTACAAAGAGTTACCTGGTCAGAAGCTCACATTTTTGCCCCTTTACAATATATTTTCACTCTGTGATCACACATTGGCTTACAGTCGTTCATAATATGAATTTCATTTTTCATTGTGCCCATCAGAGCATGGGTGTTATATTGGCATTTTTTTGGAAGGAGCAAGCCCTGCTCCACCCTGTAGGTAAAAACGGCATCATTCACTGAAACAAAAAAGGGGGGGACTATATTCTCATGCCATGGCCCTATAAATATGACCCCCACATGATTCTGGTGCTGATTTCCCTATCGGTGCTGGCACTCCTTTGCCGGTATACCTTCCGGAATCGTTCCGTTCCAGGTGCAGTCCCATTTATAGTCATGACGATATTAATAATGCTCTGGATACTGACCAATGGCCTCTGGATGGTCGGTACCACAGATGAAATCAGGATATTCTGGTTCAAATGCAGGGCCAGCCTGATGCTGCCCATCATCACCACCGGATTTATTTTCAGCCTTGACTATGCCGGGCTTGAGCGATGGATAACCCCTGCAACACTGACAACCCTGGCAGCACCGTCGATTATCATAGCCCTTCTCATATTAACCAATGACACCCACCATCTGGTCTGGATCCAAATAATTTTTAATGGAACGGTTTATATCGATCGATCCCCCATAACCTGGGGTTTTGTGGTTTTTGCTTATCTGTTGAGCCTGCTTCAACTGATGGTTCTTGTCCGGCTTTTCTTGAATTCACCCAGGCACCGCTGGATAGCCGCCGGTCTTATTGTCGCTCCCTTTATCATACGGGGAGCTTACGCGCTCACGCTAACCGGGTGGAAACCGCCGGCAGCGATGGATCCCATGACAATTGCGGCAACTCTGGCGGTGATTCCCTATGCTGTTGCCGTTTTCCATTATAATATGTTCTATGTGGTACCGATTGCACGCGATACCGTCATAGAAACCATGCCCAATGGGATGATGGTTCTGGATATCCGGGATCGGGTTGTGGACATCAACGCCAAGGTACGCAGAATCTTGGGAATGATTGACTCAAAGGTTTCTGGAGATACCCTGAACTCGGTCCTTAAAAATCATCCGGATTTATTGCGGCTTCTTCAGAACCCCGATCAGGCAGAACACGAACTGTGCATCGGGGAGGAGACCGACATATGGTATCATGTCAGCCAGTCCCCCCTGGTTGACAGGCGTGGTTACACCCTGGGACGACTCATCTGGTTTCACGATATTACAGAGCAGATGCGGGCCCGTGAGCGGGTCATAGATGAACAACGCGCCCTGGCAATGTTAAAGGAACGAGAATTGCTCGCACGCGAACTCCATGACGGCATCGGCCAGATGATTGCGGCAGCCGATCTCCAGATCACATCAGCAAAAATATTCGTTGACCGGGGGGACACGTCCGGGCTTGGGGGCTGTCTTCAAAGCCTGGCTGAGGTAACCCAGGAGATTAAAGAGATCATCCGGGAATACCTTGTCGGGGTGAAGCGTCCGGAAGAGGCCGATCAGGGAATCGTTGCGGCTGTGCGTAACTACATTCGTCACTTCACCCAAAATTACGCAATAAAAGCGGAATTGATAGTACCGCCCAACTTGAAAACCATGGCGTTTGGTTCCGCTATTGATGCCCAGTTACACCCCATCATTCAAGAGGCACTGATGAATATAAGAAGGCATTCAAGGGCCACCTCAGCACGGGTTGTTTTTGAGCCGATTGAAGCCGGGATCAGGGTGGCGGTTGAAGACGACGGTCAGGGGTTTGATTTAGGAGTCCCCATTGACGGTCAAGGCTTCGGGTTGCGCTCCATGCGGGGAAGGGCCGAAATGATCGGCGCAGGGTTTGATATAATATCAGCACCCGGTAAAGGGACCAGGGTAATCGTGGAGATCCCCTGGAGAAAGGAAGAAATATGAAAATATTGCTGGTCGATGACCATCCCCTGTTTCTGGACGGAATTGAAAAACTGCTGACACTACGCGGTCTTGAAGTCGTCGGCACCGCCTGCGATGGTATGGATGCCCTGAAGAAGGCCCGCATACTAAAACCTGAAGTAATTCTGATGGATATCCAGATGCCGCGTCTTGACGGTCTGATGGCCACCCGCCTGATCAAGGCCGAACAGCCGGATATTAAAATTGTGATACTCACCATGTCAGAAAATGATCAGGATCTGTTTGAAGCCATCAAAAGCGGTGCCTGCGGTTACCTGCTCAAGACGGATAAAACCGAAAAATTTTTTGATCTGTTCCTGGGATTGATGCGCGGTGAGGCACCCCTGTCTCCAGCTCTTGCCAGCCGCATGCTTTCTGAATTCGCCCTTCAGAGAAAAGTTCAAGCGGGTGCCCCCTGTCAGCACGCTGAGGATGACGAGTATTTGACACCCCGCCAGATTGATGTCCTGTCCCTGGTAGCCGGAGGATTGACCTATAAGGAGGTGGGAGCAAAATTGTTTCTGGCCGAACAGACCATTAAATATCACATGGGGGAGATTATTAAACGCCTCCATATGGAAAATCGTCGTCAGGTGATTGCGTATGCCCGACGTATGGGTCTGACCGGAAAAAATTTTAACATGACCTAACCTCCTTGGGCTGCGTCTCGCAAAGGATGCCTCACCTGTTATGCTTGGCCTTAAATAGTAACGTCGGGTATCCTGTTTAAATTTCCTGGTAAACGTTGTTTGATATGAGAAAATAGATTTTCAGTATCAATAAAAACAAGGGGTTAAAAATTCATTCATTGATATCATGAAAATCTACCATGAAATTTAAAGAGGATACAGCGTCAGCTTGATCTTCTTTGCAAAAAAGACATATCCTAAAATTGACATCCTTCATTCACGGATTGACTCTTTTTCACAGCATTCCCTTATTTTCCGGCAATTTCTTTAAAAAAGTGTCAACTACTTTTGAGAAGATATGAATGATGCCATAAAATTGTACTTTTTTAATGCATTGACTATACCGTAACTATACTTTGCGTACATTGTGATTGCCTTCCAACCCTGATAAACTTCCAGATGATAATTCATTAATAACCAGGTGTGTTTTTAGTTTATCTGGAAGAAACAAGTGACATGCATAAAAGGGAGGCGCTATCATGAAAAATGAGAAACAGGAATCTTCAGGATTAACAAGACGAGATGCATTGAAAATGTCAGGCTTGGCAATCGGCGGTTTGGGCCTTTGCGGGATGACGACATCAGGATGTAACCTCAACAGCTCGTCTGCCTCAGAAAGCGACACGGTGTCACCAGAAGAGACGTACACTTATTTTAACGACTTACCGGAATACTATCCGGGAACAGAAAGCCTCAACGCCGATGAGATGCGCATCTCTTTCATGGGGTCGTGGTATGCACCACGCCTGGCCCAGTCATGCAACAGTATTTTCGTGGAGGTGGGTGGTGGTCCTGACGGGACACCCGCAGACCAGTTTATTTTTGACTGCGGCTCCGGCGTGATGGGCAATTACAACGCCATGGGCATCCCCCTGTCACGGATGAACAAAATTTTTCTCACCCATCTGCATGCCGATCACATGAGCGATCTGACCCATATTTACTGTTTTGGTCCCGCATATGACCGCACGGCCCCGCAGTATGTATGGGGTCCTACAGATTCCGGGTTTACCTATTATGATGCCTACAGGAATGAAAATCGCGGTCCCTACGAGGACGGCACCAGGGCTTTTTGCGAAAACTTAAGAAAAGCGCTTCGTTGGCATACAGAAAGCTTTAGCTTTCAGCCCACTGCCAAACTCAATCCCACGATTCCAGACCAATCCGCCTGGGGCCTTCCCCAAGCCCCCATACCGGTGGGGGATGATGAGGCGGCAGATGCCTATGCACTGGTACCCATTGAATTGGATTGGCAACTGGAGGGTGGAATCGCCTACGAAAATCCTGCCACGGGTGTAAAAATAACCCATTTCCCCGCAGTGCATGCAAGGGAAGGGTCCATCAGTTATAAGCTGGAGTGGAATGGACTCTCCATGATTTTTACGGGGGATACCAAACCCAATAATTATGTTATCCGCCAAGCCACAGAGGGGGTGGACGTGCTGATCCACGAGATTACGACATCTGCCGAGATGTGGGCCGAAAAATTTGTGGGGCTTGATCCCGCAAGCCCCTACTGGGAATCGGCGGTTAAACAACTGCAAAATGTGCAGGATTCATCCCACACGCCCCAGAAGGCCTTTGGGTACATCCTGAGTCAACTGGATGTGCCGCCTCGGCTTGCCGTGGGCACCCATTTCCCGGTTTCGGATGACACGGTTGAACCGGCCCTTGTGGATATACGCAAATGGTACCCCTCGGGTGATGTGGCCATTGCCCTTGATTTTGTGGTTCTAAACGTTTCAAAGTCAGAAATTCTCCAGCGGCGGGCGGTGGTTTCGGATTTTACATGGCCCGAAGTTCCCCTGAACGCACTTGGAACCCAGTATGAGTTACCAAAGTACAATGACGGCGAAAACGCAGATCCCATAGCGCAACTTGACCCGGACAGGGATGAAATCACGGGAGCCCCCTGGGAAAACAAATAGCAAATAATCAGGGGGGGCTGGAACCCTTTACCTGACTTCGTGAACCACACTTAAATCTAAAACTTAAGTCCATAACTCATGTGTCAAAAATTCTCATTTTCCATACTGCATGTGCTGTTTAAAAATTTCAAGGAAGACATTATGTGGTGGCAGATCGGAGAACTTATGACTAACAAAATCCATAAGACCGGGGACAAAAAAAGGGGATGATATTATGAAAATTACACGCAGGGAATTTATTCAAAGGTCCTCCCAGATTTCCGCCACCGCCATGCTTTCCGGCGTGGTAGGCCTCAGTACCCTCACCGGATGCTCTTTTGATGATGACGATGACGGCAAAAAATCTCCACCAAACATATTATTGATCATGGTGGATCAAATGCAGACACCGCCTGAAGGATACGAGCCCGACGAAGGATCGGCAGAGGGACTAAAGGAGATTTTGGGATTTCGGACACTTTCCCAGGACAACCCTTATACCCAATTTTTTCCCGGGCTGTTGCGGCTCCGGCAAAATGCCGTTGTTATGAGAAAACATTACACGGCCTCTGCCGCCTGTGTGCCAAGCCGAACCAGCATCATGACCGGCCAGTATCCCAGCGTCACCGGTGTTGACCAGACCGAAGGGATATTCAAAACCGCCGGAGACATTCCCTGGCTGGACCCCGAAGGAACACCCACCATCGGAGACTGGTTCCGGGCCGTGGGGTATAAGACCCATTATTTCGGCAAATGGCATGTGTCTGATCCTGAAAGCCCGGAGTATCTGGAGCCCTGGGGTTTTGCCGACTGGGAACAGTCAGCCCCGGAACCCCACGGTGGCACCGCCGATAATCTCGGGGTTTTTCGGGATGTTGAGTTTGCTGACAAAGTGGTCGGTTTTCTGGATGAAAAAGGATCGGGGTCAGATAATACGCCATGGTTTGCCGTGGGGTCGCTGGTAAATCCCCATGACTGCGGTGCGTACCCAGTCAACTGGCAGGTTCCCGATGAACTCGGTGGCAATGGGGTTGTTTCCTGGAATGATTATCCCCCGGCGGTGCCCATACCCGGTCAGGGAGATACGAGTCGTTGGGGTGGGGTCAATGAAACCAATGAGATTGACCTAAATCCCGACGGTTTTCCCCAGGAGAACAGCACCCTGCCAAGAACATACTCAGAATCTCTGGATGATAAGCCGCAATGCCAGAAAGAGTACGCGCTCAAGTGGGGACTTGCCATGGAATCCTGTCTGAATTCGGGATTGCAACCGGACTATGATGCCCCATTCCCGTTTCAGCTCCAGGGAGAAGATGCCGAGGCCTGGTCCCTTCGCTACAACCAGTTCTATTTTTACTGTCAGTATCTGGCAGACCTACAGATCCGCCGAATGCTCCAGGCTGTTGATGATAATGGTCTGACGGACAACACCATCATTGTGTTTCTCTCCGACCATGGTGAAATGACCGGTGCCCACGGTGGTATGGTACAAAAATGGCATCAGGCCTATGAAGAGGCCATCCGTGTGCCCATGGTGATGTCTTCGCCCCTGCTTAATAAAAATGCATCCATTATGCGAGAAATCCAACAGCCTACAAGTTCCATAGACTTTGCCCCCACGGTGCTGGCCCTGGCCGGATATGATCAGGCAAAGGTGCTGCCACAAATGGAATCGCTCCATGGTGCATCCGTGGTGAAGCCCTTTGCCGGTGCGGATCTGTCGTCACATATTAAAGGAACAGTATCTGGTGAAATCCTCGGGTCAGACGGGGCGCTCCGGGAGGGCGTTTTTTTCATGACCAACGATATGATTACGGAGCGGGGAGATAACCCAGATGACCCGAAACCCATTCAATACGCGATGTTTGAAGCCAATGTCCGTAAAAGGATTGGCGAAGGATTTCCCCTGACGGAAGGACCGGTACGGCAGCCCAACAATGTCCGTGCCCTGTGTACCGGCGACTGGAAAATTGTCCGCTATGTGGATCCCACGGGATTTGAGACGGATGAATGGGAACTTTATTGTCTGACAGCGGATCCCATCGAACAGACCAATCTGGTGAATTACCGCACCGGTGAAATTCGGGACGACGTGACTGTACCCGGCATGACCCTGACTGAACTGCAATTACAAAACACCGAACTGAAAACAGCACTTGCCGGGCAGGAAGCCGTATTTATCGGTAAATCCACCGACAATGACATTAACCCTGACGATAATACATGGACAGATCCTTTGACCGGAATGGTTTTTGTCTGGGTGGAAGGAGGTTGTTTTCAAATGGGAAGTGATGACCCTGAAGCCGATGCAGACGAACGGCCGGTCCATGAGATTTGTGTGGACGGGTTCTGGCTCGGCAAATACGAAGTCACCCAGGACGAATGGCAGTCTGTTATGGACGACAATCCTTCTAATTTTACAGGGGACTGGCATCCGGTGGAAAAGGTGAGCTGGAATGATTGCCAAGCGTTTATCCAAAAAATGAATGATCAGGGCTACGGGGAATTTCGTTTGCCTTTGGAAGCAGAATGGGAGTTTGCCGCCCGAGGCGGAATCAACAGCCAGGGATATACATACAGCGGATCAAATGAACTGGACAGCGTGGCCTGGTTTTTCAATAACAGCTATGTCCGAACCCACCATGTGGGAGAAAAGAGCCCTAATGAACTGGGGCTATTTGATATGTCCGGTAACATCTGGGAATGGTGTCAGGATTGGTATTCTGAAACCTATTATAGCCAAAGCCCCGAAAACAATCCCCAGGGGCCGGAAACCGGTTCTCATCGTATTGTTCGTGGCGGTTCCTGGGTGGATCCGGAAGTTGCTCCCCGGGTGGCAAATCGCCTTATGATTAAACCTGAGACCAGGCTCTTTGACATCGGACTCCGTCTGGTAAAAATGCCCTGATTTTATAGATATGGATCATATTAAAAACATACATAACCAATCAGCCGGGCTTGATCATCCGGTTCCGGCAGGCTTTCACCTGATGGCCAAGCCCGCCGGACCTGCTTGTAACCTTGCCTGCGATTATTGTTTTTATCGCGAGAAAAAAATATTTTTCTCTGAAGATCAAACCCTTCGAATGTCGGATGAAATTCTTGAAGCCTACATTCGGGAATATATAAAATCCCAGCCGGGGAACACGGTTGCATTTGAATGGCAGGGCGGCGAACCCACCCTGGCCGGACTTGATTTTTTTCAACATGCACTGATTTTGCAGAAAAAATACAATGCCGGAAAGCAAATCAGCAACTCGTTGCAGACCAATGGCACTTTAATTGACGATGAATGGTGCGCGTTTTTGAAAAAAAACAATTTTCTGGTGGGCCTGAGCCTGGATGGGCCCGAAGCGGTTCATAATGCCTATCGAAAGGATAAGAACGGACATCCAACATTTAACAAGGTATTCAATGCACTAAAGATGATGCAGGAACACGGGGTTGAGGTCAATGTTCTGGCTGCCGTAAACCGGGAAAGTAGCAAATATCCGCTGGAAATTTACCGTTTTTTCAGGGAAGCAGATGTCCGATTTATTCAGTTTATTCCCGTTGTCGAAAGGGATGCTGATCCAAAAGCGCAGCAATTGGGAATTCCCCTGGCCGTGCCTCCGACCATCACCCAAGTGGAAACCTCCACTGCCGTGACTCAATGGAGCGTCAAGCCGCATCAATTCGGTGAATTCCTCATCCGCATCTATGACGAATGGATCAGACAAGATGTCGGTGAAATTTTTGTGATGAATTTCGAGTGGTGCCTGGGGGCCTGGGCAGGGACAAGGCCGGGCATGTGCCATTTTTCAGCTCAATGTGGACAAAACCTCATCATGGAACATAATGGCGATATTTTTTCCTGCGATCATTTCATGTATCCCGATTTTTGCCTCGGCAATATCCATGAGGGGGGACTGTTTGAAATCGTGAAATCCCGGAAACAAATTGCATTCGGCACGGCAAAAGAAAGCACCCTCCCAGAATATTGCCAGCGTTGCAACGTCCTTTTTGCCTGTCGCGGCGGATGTCCAAAGCATCGTTTTTCCGTTACGCCCGATGGAAAACCGGGGTTGAATTATCTTTGTCCGGGATTCAAACATTTTTTTGAGCATATCCAGCCATCCATGGAACGAATGCTGGCACTAATTTATAAAGGCAAACCCGTCAACCTCATCATGAATTCCAGGTAAAATCCTTGTTTTTTTTGATGAAATCCAGGAATGCCCCCGGGCGATCATGGCTCTGCGCTATTTTTACGAACAAATGCCCGAGTTCCATGTGGTTGCTGCAGGGTTCCTGCTGGAATTTGCTTTTGGAGAAATTTCCATTCCTGTTGGACGTCTGCAATACCTGAACCTTTATCCCATGACCTTCCACGAATATCTTATTGCCATGGGAAAAGAACCCATGGCCGCCCATGTCATGAAAAGTCAGGCCGGGGTTGCCTCGCATATCCAGCAGATGATTCTGTCTGAATTAAAAAACTATTTTTTTGTGGGTGGCATGCCGGAATGTGTTAAAACTTGGCGTGATAACAACTCAATGCTGGAAACGTTCCCAGACTGCCCCGGCCTTACACCCAAAGGAACTGGTTCATCAAAAATCAAGAAAGCCAGGATCGAATCTCATCCTTTGACGGAATCTTCCCTGCACATTTCACCTCTCCGTCCACCACCACCGACGGGGTTGCAATGACGCCAAAGCCCGCAATTTCCATCATATCGGTGACTTTTTCAACGCTGGCATCACTGCCCTCTGCTGCCAAGACCTCTTTAACAATTTTTTCCGCTTTTTTGCACTTGGCGCAACCGGGACCCAATACTTTAATTTCCATTTTTCTCTCCCTGTGATTTATATGATAACGTTAAACAAATATCCCACTAACAATATTCCAAAGCCCACCACGCCAATAAACACAGCGATGAGCCGAGGTTTGAGAACCTTTCTTAAAATTACCATCTCCGGCAGGGACAGGGCAATAACACTCATCATGAATGCCAGCACCGTACCAAGGGCAGCCCCTTTACCCAGCAACGCCTCCACCACAGGGATAATCCCGGCGGCATTGGAATACATGGGCACGCCAATGGTCACAGCCAAGGGCACAGACCACCATGAATCCTTACCCATGATGGAAGCCATGAGATCCTCGGGCACAAATCCGTGGATGCCTGCTCCCACACCAATACCAATGATCACATAGATCCACACCCGGCCGATGATCTCTTTTACGGCTTCCCATCCATACAAAAAGCGATCTGACCAAGTCAATTTTTCTTCTTCAACCTCACCTGCCTGAACCTTAACGGCGGTGACCCAGTCTTCAATATGATTCTCAAGGCCCATGCGACCGATGATCCAGCCAGCACCAATGGCCACAAACAATCCAGTACCCATATAAATGGCCGCCACCTTCCACCCCAGAAGTCCGTAAAGCAATCCCAAGGCGATTTCATTGACCATGGGGGCTGAAATCAAAAAGGAGAAGGTCACGCCCAGGGGCACCCCGGCAGTCACAAAACCAATGAACAGGGGTACAGCAGAACAGGAACAAAAGGGGGTGACAATGCCCAGCAGGGCCGCCAGGATATTACCGAAAAATTCACTCTTGCCAGATAGAAGCGCACGGGTTTTTTCCGGGGTAAAAAAACTTCGGATGATGCCCACGCCGAACACCACCAGAAAGAGCAACATCATCACCTTTGGGGTATCGTAGAAAAAAAATTCCACGGATGCCCCCAAATGGGAGCCCTTTGTAATGCCCAAAAGGCCATAAGTGAACCATGCGGCCACGGATGCCAGCTTGCCGTAGATGAACCACCAGAGGAAAATACTGGCACCTGCACCCGCAAGGTAAAGAAACAATGAGCGCCATGACTCCCTCCAGGGGGGCATGTGGGTTTCATTGGTTGAAATATTGTCTGTCATGTTTTTTCTCCAAGTGGATGCCCGGACTCATTGAGAACTTACCACCCGCTTTATAAATAGTTTACATATATCCATAAGGCTATTTGAGTCTACGACTATTTGAGCCTACGACTATTTGAGTCTACGACTATTTGAGTCTACGACTATCCGCTTCTAACAAATATCCTCCCGTCGAATACCAGGAAGGGATACAATCACTTCCCTTATTGCCGGTTCGTCCTCCATCCAATGGCGTAAATTACCCAGGAATGTAGCGGCATAGGGGCTTTGGCTACCATCAGCCAAAGCATAGTTTATCCATTTTTCATCCCGGGAAGAGCTCACCAGACCAGCCGATTCCAGCACCTTCAAATGTTTTGACACCGTGGGCTGGGCCAGTCCCAGTGCCCGGGTAATTTCACAGACACACATTACCTTGTGCTGAAGCATTTTAATAATTTTTACCCTGTTAGGGTCGGACAATGCTTTGCATACATCTATAAATATTTTCATACGCTCCTCATATTCTTTTTTTGGAATATACTCCTCCAAACAGCACATGTCAACAAGAGATTCTAAAAATTGGGTGTACCTTCCAGCACAATCAAGCATCTCTCATTTGAAAAGACGTCTGTAAAAACAACGTTTGTGATTTTTTCGCAAAATTCGCACTCGGTCTGCCCGTGGCAGTTATATGAAAATGAAGTGTCCAAGTAGCCTCAGCAGAGCCCCCCCCGATGGGTAATAGGCACCGACCAATTGGGCCGTCTACGGTTCCGGGTCGGGCCCATTGCCCGTCGGGGGGGGGGCGGCATAATGGTATTTGGCTCCGCGTCTACGACCCAATATTCGTTGTGGGTAGGCCGAGGTCAGAATGCGGCCTGCCCGTGGCAGTCATACAAAAATAAGCGAAGGTATTGGGAATGGCAGAGATTAACGTATATCCCAAAAAAAACTTTATGTCAGGCTGTTTATCTGTTATGGTGAAATCTTTATTTTTAAGGCTTGAGATCATTTATTGCCACTTCCAACGTGGCACGGAATGGTATCAAGCCCTTTTTTTAAGGGCAATTTGCCCGACACATTTAAGTCCAGGAGAAGAACAAATGACTGACATAATCAAGTCTGGAGATACGATCAGGGTAGGCTATACAGGTAAATTTGAAGACGGCGAAACGTTTGACACATCCCAAGGAAAAGAAGGCTTAAAATTTACAGTGGGAACAGGGCAGTTGATCAAGGGATTTGATCAGGCTGTCATGGGCATGACCATTGGCGATAAAAAAACCGTCACCATTCCCCCAGAAGAAGGATATGGCCCAAGGGACGAAAACAGAATCGTTGAAATTCCTGCCAGCGCTGTTCCCGAAGAGATGGAGCTTGCCGTGGGCATGCAATTGGAACTCACCGATCCCAATGGAAATCCCGCAATGGCCACTGTGGCAGAAGTTGGAGAAGAGGCCATCAAAATGGATGTCAACCACTTTCTGGCAGGCAAAACCCTGGTGTTTGATATCGAAATTGAAGAAATGGGTCTGGAGGCAGAGGTTCATCAGTGTGGCGAAGGGTGCGACAGCGGATGTGACACAGACAAAGGATGTGGATGTGACTGCGGTTGTGGTGACTGATACATACAAAAAAAGCCACATCGTCTAAAACCCCTCCCTGCAAAGCAGGGGGAGGCATTGTCCGATATGGCTTTTGTTTTTTTTACATGAAAGAGTAGGCACGCCTAACATTCTTTCATGCTTCGTCGTGGGCAGGCCGAGGCCAGAATACGGTCTGCCCGTGGCAGTTTATATGAAAATGA
>CAYSSE010000029.1:0-25419 GCA_964433355.1 uncultured Desulfocicer sp. | reverse complement strand
GGGCACAGTTTCAACGACGTCGCTACTGGTTGCTTAAATATCTGGAAGGCATGAAGGGCTCTTCCCAGGAAGCCGTTGTTCTGGACAGCCGCAGGGATTTTTTCACCGTCCTCATCAAGGAGTTCATGCTGGAGTGGCGATTGCCATCCGGAGGGATGAAGCTAAAGCCCGGTGATCTGGTCCAGGTGACCATTCAGCATGCCGATGCCCGGCGGGATCAACTTTCCCTTTTCAGTTATTGACAGCACTGCGGAGGCGGTGACAGATTTAGGAATGGGTTTTTAATAACGTGCCCATTTCTCTAAAAACATTACCCACCTTGGTAAATCTGGAAGCGCGGGCGTCCCGCCCGCTTCGCTTTAATATTTTCAGAGCGGGCGAGACGCCCGCGCTCCCGGGTGAGGAAAGTTATTTAGGACTCATTCCTTAAAGGCTACCCACTTAAGGTGGGACAGCCTTTAAAATCAAAGTTCTTGCGGGGACAGATTGTTCCTGGACACGGGGACAGATTTTAAAATCTGTCCCCTAAGCGCTACAGCCCTTTTTAATGCTTAAAGCTTCTCTGGCCAGTGTAAACCATGGTGGCATTATTTTCGTTACAGGCCTCAATGACCTCATAATCATTCATGGAGCCACCGGGTTGAATCACCGATTTAATCCCCTGATTCAATCCCACATCAATGCCGTCCCTGAAGGGAAAAAAGGCATCGCTGACCATGGTTGAACCAATGAGTCCCCCTTTTTGAGCTTCCACATCCGCTGTAATTTCTGCCCGTTTATCCGGGTCAACCAGCAGGTTAAACGGCGTATCATATTTTTCAAAAGAAAAGCGATCCATTAGTTTTCGATAGGCCTTATCAACGGCAATTTCAGCCACGCCCACCCGGTCCTGTTCCCCGGTACCAATTCCCACGGTCACATTATCTTTCACATAAATGACAGAGTTGGAGGTGATGCCGGATTCCACCAGCCATCCAAAGCGCATGTCATTGTACTCCTGTTCCGAAGGCTCCCGGTTTATTTTATAGGTTTTACCCTTGTACTCTGTCTCAGCCACCTTTAGATCATCCTTGGAAAGGGCCGTGGGGGCAAAAGACCACTGGGCCACAATACCGCCATCCATGAGACTTTTAAAATCCAACACCCGTTCCCCAATATAATTTTCCAGGCGATGAATATTGTTGATGCGAATCACCCGTAGGTTTTTCCGCCGGGCCAGGATATCCACGGCCCCCTCTTCAAAATCCGGAGCCACCACCACCTCGGCATACTGATTGGCAATGGCTTCGGCTGTGGCTTTATCCACAGATCGATTCAAAGCGATGCATCCACCAAAGGCCGCCACCCGATCCGCCATGTAAGCCTTTGTATAGGCACTTTCAAGGCTGTCTGAAATGGCCGCTCCGCAGGGATTGTTATGCTTTACAATCACCGCCCCGGGGGTGCTGGAAAAATATCGCAGGATATTCAAGGCATTATCAGCATCGGTGAGGTTGGTTTTACCGGGATGTTTACCTGACTGAAGCAGCTCCAGGTTGGACACCATGTATTTTCCGGGCTTGATGGTTTCAATTCCCCCCAGCACCAGATTACCGTTCACCAGGCGATACAACGCCGCTTCCTGACCGGGATTTTCACCATAGCGCAACCCCTTTTGTATCCCGTCAATGGTCCATGCCACCTTATCATAAAACAGGGTCTGTCGACCGTTTTCATCCACAAAGCTGATCTCCATGGACGGGGTAAAGTGGTCATCCATAACTGTTTTGTACATTTTCTTTAAATCATCTGCCATTTGTATTCCCCTGTGGTGTTCCCTGTGGTGTTGTAGCAGGCAGCCATATCATCCACAGACACCCCTGCCAGGTAGTCTGCAATGGTTCTATCATACAGCGCTGTATGTTCAAATGCTTTCTGTGAAAGGGCAAACCGATCCGCAAGGCTCAATGCCCCGCTGTTTTGCCCCATACGTTTTAAAATACCATCATAATCAGCAGGATTCACCACCGAGGCCACCCGGATAAAATTCTTTGCCGATGCCCGGATCATGGTGGGGCCGCCAATGTCAATGTTGCCCCGGGCATTTTCACAGCTGATCCCCTTTTGTTCAATAGTCTCTTTAAAGGGATAAAGGTTCACCACCACCATATCAATGGCCAGGGAATCCGTGCGTTTCAGATCATTCTGGTGATCGGGGTTGTAGGTTTCAGTTAAAAGCCCCAGATAAACCCTGAAGTCCAGCGTTTTTACAAGACCCCCTTGGGTTTCGGGCTGCCCGGTGTAGTCAGACACCTGCTGCAGGCACCCCTGGGCTCTGTCTCCCAGAATCTTTTTAATCCGGCCATGGGTTCCTCCGGTGGAAAGAATTTTCAACTGGGGGTTGATATCCAGTAACCCTGGAACAAATAATTCCAGCCCGGATTTATCAGAGACACTGAGCAGAACGGTTTTAATCTTTACGCTATCATCAATTTTATTTACAATATTTTTATCCATTATTCACCTTCAATTGACTGGTCAGAGGGTGATATCCCCCCACCAGAATTTTCAAATCATTTTTAATTTTATTTGGCATCCTTCAAAACTACTTTACACCTTTTTTAGTGCATTTCCCTTTTGCAGGTTTTTTTCCAAAAAGACTGTGAGGTACTTTGGGGCTCAGATGAAGGATGCCTATATTCCAAACACATTTATGACCCTGTTGATTTAGTGCAAATCTCTGGATTATAAATACAATATGCTGGATATTAAATCATCCAATATCAAGATGTTGTATGCTCATTTCGCAAAAAGCGACTTAATCAACAGGCTCATTTATATATATTTAATAGATACAGATACAATACATCAAAGATATAAGTCAAGTTGCTTTCCACAACCTGTGACCCCACCTTAAAACCTTTTGACTTGGGTCAAACTTCCCTCCCGTTGGGGTTACAGATTGGGTTGCGAGTGCCACAGAGTCAGACTTTTTTACATTTTTCATTGATCCTTGAAAGATTTTTATGTACAAGTAGGCTTCAAAAAATAACTTTCATGATTATTTTACATCCAATCAATATAATAATGGAATTTATTTTTGTGGGAATCCGACATCTAATGCCCACCACCTGGGTATTGAACGAGTAGAAACCAAGCCAAAGAGCATGTGACAACAATCCCCATACCGGAGAGGTGAACATGGCAGAAGAAAAAAAAGTGCCCCCCCAATCCACAACCGTTGACCTCCGGGGAAAACAGTCAGTGAGGGCCACATTCAAGCTCTCGGCAAGGGCCATTGATTATTTAAGCCTGGTGGCAGTTCATCTGGGGATCAAACAAAAATCTCTGTTTGACCACCTCATTGATGATGCCCCGGCCCTGCGAGACATTGCCGCAGGCATCCACATGCGTCAATTTAACCGCATTGACCGGGTGCAAAAGACCTATGTGCTCAGCAGAAAAACCCTGGAAGTGTTGGAATTCATCTCAAATGATCTGGACACACCCAGAGATGCCCTGGTGGAGTATTCCCTGCATAAACTTGAAGCGGTGATCCAGGGAGAAAAGAAACGTCATGAACAACGGAAAAGTCTTTTTAAAGAACTCAAGACCCATTGGGAGGAGGGCAGCCTTCTCCTGAAAAAGGCTCAAAAAACCCTGGGAGATGAAGATCCTTTCTGCCTGGAGATGAAGCGCTCCATGGTCTCATTGACACGGACAACAAAGGATCTGTCCATCTTCATTGAAAAAAGCAGAGTCATTGAAGAGTATTAGGCATCCGTCATTTTCCAATTTTCAATTGTTGGAGCAATAACGGCATTTTAAAAAAATCACTCTCCCAAAAGCTAACGTATTTTTGGAATGATTTGAAGAATGCCGAGTATTAAATTTTAACTTTTGCTATGGCAGGCTTGTTTTGCCATGACGACCATAGAATACAAGGAGGTACTGTGATACAGGTCGACAATCTGACCAAATACTACGACAGCTTCTGTGCGGTGGACGGCATTAGCCTGGAGATCAGAAAAGGAGAAATTTTAGGTCTCCTGGGTCCCAATGGTGCAGGTAAAACCACCACATTAAGAATGCTCACCGGTTTTTTCAGACCCACATCGGGCACCATCAAAATTAATGAGCTTGAAATGCCAAAAGACACCCTTGAGATCAAAAAACGCATGGGATATCTGCCGGAATCCGCACCCTTATACCACAACATGCTGGTGTTTGATTATCTCACCTATGTGGCAAAGGTGCGTGGCCTCACCGGACAACAGATCACCCAGCGACTCCACGAGCTTTCAAAGCTCTGCGGCCTTGCCGATATCATGCATAAATCTGTGGATGAACTCTCCAAGGGTTTAAAGCAGCGGGTGGGTCTTGCCCATGCCATGATGACCGATCCTGAGATCCTCATACTGGATGAACCCACATCAGGTCTTGATCCCAATCAGATTGCAGAGATAAGAACCATTATAAGACGCATTGGAAAAGAAAAGACCATTATTTTTTCCACCCATATATTGAGTGAGGCAGAAGCCACCTGTGACAGAATCGTCATTATTAACCAGGGTAAAATGGTGGCCGATGACACCACAGAAAACCTGAAACACCGCGCACAAAAGGGCACCACCTTTACCCTTGCGTTGTATGGAGACCCGGGAAAAGCGCCCATGGAACTTTTAAGCGCTTTGGATCCAGCCCTTGAGATCAGAAAAATGGCAGAAAAGGAAACAGGTATTTCCCTGTATGAGATTAAGACCAGCGGCACCCGGGACTTGAGAAAAGATATCTATCTTAAAATCAAAGAGACCGATTGGGTTATGGCTGAACTGACCCGGGAATCCCAAAGCCTGGAAAACATCTTTCAGGAATTGACAAAGGGAGCATAAACAATGCATCAGACCATTCACATTGCAATCAAAGAGTTCAAAGATTATTTCATATCCCCCATTGCCTACATTGTTATTTCACTTTTTCTGGTGATCACAGGCTGGTTTTTCTTTTCCACATTTTTCATCTTTGACCGGGCAGACATGCGAAACTTTTTTGCGCTGCTGCCCACCATTTTTGCCTTTGTCATCCCGGCGGTGACCATGCGCCTTTTTTCCGAAGAGGTCAATGTGGGCTCTTATGAGACGCTGATGACCCTGCCGGTGTCCTTCCGGGACATTGCTCTGGGAAAATTCCTGGCAGCCACGGCCTTTTGCGCCTGCATGCTGCTGCCCACCCTGTCCTATGCCGTGTTCATTTCCATGATCGGAGAGGTGGATCCAGGTCCCGTCATCGGGGGATATCTGGGTGCGCTGCTTCTGGCCGGGGCCTATTGTTCGCTTGGCATTCTGGCCTCCAGCATGACCCGAAATCAAATTGTGGCCTTTATTCTCGGGGCTGCCATCTGCTTTACCCTCACCATACTGGATCGGATTCTTTTTTTCACGCCGGCCCCCCTCACAGAACTCATTGGATTTTTGGGAACCAACACCCATTTCCAGAGTATTTCCAAGGGGGTCATTGACTCAAGGGATATTCTTTATTTCTTAAGTGTCATGTTTCTTGGGCTTTTTGGCACATACCTTGTCATGCAGGAAAAGAATTAAGGAGGATTCCATGAAAAAATATTCCAACAAAGGTGCATACCTTAAATTTCTCACCTATGCGGTGGTGGTAGTTCTCATCAATGTGGTGGGGGTGACCTTGTTTTTCCGGGCAGATCTCACAGCCAACCGCATCTATTCCCTTTCTGACGCCAGTAAAGGCGTGGTGGAAACCCTTTCTGAACCCCTGACCATCAAGGTCTTTTTCACCAAAAACCTGCCAGCCCCCCACAACACCACAGAGCGGTATCTCCACGATCTGTTTGAAGCCTACGCTGCGGCTGGCGGGGATCGGTTTAATTACACGTTTTATGATGTCACCGCGGATGAATCCGGCCTCACAGACCAGTCCAACTCCAACAAACAACTGGCCCAGGATTATGGAATTTCTCCTGTGCAAATCCGCATCATTGAAAATGATGAGATGAAGTTTCAACAGGCCTACATGGGGCTTGTGATCATCCACGGAGATATGATGGAAAAGGTGCCCGCCATCACCTCCACCGACGGGCTTGAATATTTGTTGACCACGGCCATTCAGAAACTGAACAACAAGGTCAGCGCCTTCATGGCCCTGGAAGACAAAATCAAAATCCGCCTGTATCTCTCCTCTTCCCTGGAAAAGGTGGCCCCCCTCATGGGCCTTGACCAGCTGTCTCTTCTTCCCCAGGCCGTTGAAGAACTTATAAAAAAACTGAACCTGGAAAGTCTTGACAACATTGATTATGCCTTTGTGGACCCCCGGGACGAAAAAAGTTTAAACACGCTTGCCGACAAATATAACCTCATGGTTCTGACATGGCCGGAAGTCCCCCAGCAGAGTATCAAGGCAGGAAGCGGTGGGTCCGGTATTATCATGGAATACCAGGATCAGGTAAGGGTCATACCTGTTATCTCCAGTGTCAATCTACCCATCATCGGCACCACCTACCAGATGGCCGATCCTGCAGGGCTTGAAGCCATGCTCTCTGAAACCATGGAAACCATGATCGGCATCAATGAAAATCTGGGATATCTTGCTGACCATGGAACTCACACCCTCTCCCAGGGGGGCGGAATGATGCCGGGGCAACCCCGGAGCAATATGAATGCCTTTAGCCAGCTCCTGTCCAGGCGGTACGCCGTGGATTCTGTGACCCTGAAAGACAAAGGGATTCCCAAGGGGTTAAAAACCCTTGTCATTGCAAGACCCACTGAGACTTTTTCCGACTATGAACTGTTCCAGATTGACCAGGCATTGATGAGAGGCACCAACATCGCCTTTTTCATGGACGCCTTCCAGGAGATCATGCCCCAACAGTCCATGGGCATGGGCGGTGGCCCCCAGTATGTGCCCATCAATACGGGGCTGGAAAAACTTCTCACCCATTACGGCATCACCATTGAACCTGCCTATGTACTGGATGAAAGCTGTTACCGCCAACAACGGGCCCCGGCCCAGGGGGGCGGCGAACAAAATATCTATTTTGCCCCCATCATTAAAGATGCTGGCATCAATAGAACCCTTGCCTTTATGAACAACATAAAGGGACTGATCACCATGCAGATTTCCCCCATCCGGGTGGATCAAGACAAGATGGAACAAAATGGCCTGGTGGCCACACGACTTTTCTCCTCATCGGAAAAGTCCTGGATCATGGATGACCGCATTGATCTCAACCCCATGTTTCTCTCCCCCCCCACCCAGGCATCTGAAATGAAAGCCCGGGATCTTGCCTATATGGTATCCGGGGACTTCACCAGCTATTTTGCAGGAAAACCCCTACCCTCCCAACCCACAGCCGAAGATGATCTACCCCCGGAGGAGAACACCCCACCGGCAACAGATGCCCCGGAAGGAAATATACCCATAACTCCGGTGGCTGATACAGAGCCCCTTCTTGGAAAAATTGAAACCCAGAATGCCTTTATCACCAAAGGGAAATCCGGTAAAATTTTTGTCATGGCATGTTCTGCCATGCTCCAGGATAACATGCTGGATCCCGAAGGCCGAAGTACCAATGCGGCTTTTATCCTCAACGTCATTGACCATCTCAATGACCAGGACGAGATTGCCGTTTTAAGAAGTAAAAATCAGACCTTTAATCCCCTTGCCGAAACCACCCCCATGATCCGGGGTGTCATCAAGCTCTTTAACATTGCCGGATTACCCATATTAATCATTATCTCAGGGTTCGTGGTTCTGTTAAAACGCCGGGGCCGAAAACGGAAAATCAAACTGATGTTCCAGGAAAATTAGGGAGACGCACCATCCATGAAAAAGGAATATCTCATACTCGCAGTTATCATTGCCGGGCTTTGCACCTATCTTGTGACCCACAATGACAATAGAAATAACTATTCCCTGCCAGAACTGAAAACCGTGGCAGGGTCGGATATCACCGGTATTACCATTGAACTAAAGGAAGGCCCCATCCAGATCACAAAAACCAATGAGGTCTGGGGGATCACGGAAAAATCTTACCCAGCGGACACGGATAAGATCAAAGCCCTTGTAAAAACCATCAGCGACCTTAAAATAACGGCTCTGGCATCTGAAAAGGGGGATCTCCTGCGCTACCAGTTAGATCCAGAGAACCGAATACGAGTAACAGCCAGTGGCACTACAGGTAATCTGCGCACCTTTGAAGTGGGAAAAACAGCCCCTTCTTACCATCACACCTTTGTTAAACTGGAAGGAGATGATCATATTTACCATGCCAGTGGAAATTTTCAACGGGACTTTGACACAGATATTGATGCACTGAGGGATAAAAAAGTGCTCTCTTTTGATGAAAAGACCATCAAAGAGATGAAAATCACAATGGATGGTATCACCCAAACCCTGGTGGCCACGTCTCCACAAAAAACCACCAAAGATGCCACTCCAGAGGATGACAAGGTTTCCCAGGAGGAGGATAAGATTTCCCAGAATGATGCAGCCAGGATAATCTGGTATTTTAAAGACAACACCCCCAGTGATGAAACAAGCATAAAAGAGATTCTCTCCACCCTCTCCAGTCTGGAATGCAACGCTTACAGCATGGGAGATGACAAAAAGGTGTTGGCCAATGAGACCCCCGTGTGCCAAATCACCCTCATTGGAAAAGAAGAGATGACCTTTACCCTGTTTGAAAAAAATAGCAACGACAAATACCCATCCCTGTCATCAACAACCCCCTTCCCCTTTGTTCTGGATGACTATTCCGGAAAAAATATACTCTCCTCTGTGGAAACCCTCCTGGGAATTGAAAAAAAAGAAACCTCCACCCAGGAAGAATAATTTTATTTTAGACCTGGTTCCCCTCTGTATTGTCATTGAGGGGAGCCAGGTACATCCCCTCTTTACTTACCCCTCCTCCACCACCTCACCCCCACTTTTTACATCAAATTATAGTTTAGCATCCCCCCTTATAGTTTTGGAATTTTTATCTTTTATTCGTTTGAACTTAGTTTTATACATATTTTTTTACTTGACTTAAGGGTCTTATTCAGAGAATAGTAGACTCTACAGTGGATAAATGTGGAGTTACATTAAATCTATTAATATTTTTTTATTAATGATATCTATACTGGGGAGGGGCGATATTTACCGGACTGGCATTGTTTACAACCGTTTTTGTCTTTCATGAATCGTGACAAATAACGCCAATCACACACTCTTGACCCTGTTGGTCAGCAATCCTTACCCCAAACATGATCATTAAGATGTTTAAAAAAGATGTTTAAAAGATGTTTAAATAAAGATGTTTAAAAAACAGGATTCAATCCAAAATCATGTTTCGATCCAGTTCATTTCACACCATGGATCCCAAGGGAAGAATCATCATTCCTACCCGGTTCAAGACCGTCATTGAAGCGAGTGGGGGAAATGAACTCATGGTGACCAACCATGCAGGCTGCCTTTACGCCTACACCATGGAAAATTGGATTGAAATAGAAAAAAAACTCATGATGGTAAAGCAGGATCACATGACCCGATTCAAACGGGTCTTTCTTGGCAATGCAACCCAATGTGTCTGTGACAAACAAGATAGAATAGTAATTCCCAAACCCCTTAGAAATTATGCCGACCTGAAAAAAAAAATTGTGCTGGTGGGACTGCTGGATCGGTTTGAAATCTGGTCCAAAGAGGGATGGGAAATGGAAGAGAGCAAACTTAAAGACGACCTTAACCAAGCGGATGTAAGAAAAACAATTGCATCCCTGGGACTGTAATCAATGCAATTTGAACATACCTCTGTCATGCCCGTGGAAGTGGATCTGCACCTGAACCTGAAACCAGGAGATGTGTGTGTGGATGGTACCCTGGGGGGGGCAGGCCATGCCTCACAAATGGTGACACGGATTTCCCCGGAGGGCAGATTCATCGGCATTGACCAGGATATGGATGCCATTGAAAATGCCCATAAAAAATTATCCCATAAAGACACAGACATCACCATAGTGCATGACAACTTTTCCCACATGTCAGACATCCTTAAAGAACTTAAAATCCCGGGGGTGGATGGCATCCTCCTTGACCTGGGTCTCTCCCTTCATCAACTGAGAAAGGGCCAGCGAGGGTTCAGCTTTTTAAAGGATGAACCCTTGGATATGCGCATGGATAAACGCCAGGGACTCACGGCCGCAGACATTGTCAACACCTTTACCCAAAAGGAACTCACGGATCTGTTTTTTTCCTATGGAGAAGAACGGATGTCCCGGAAGATTGCCCGCAGAATTGTTGAAATCCGTCAACAATCCCCCATCACCACCAGCACCCAGTTATCTGATATCATCGTGGACACCATCCCCACAAAAATGGCCAGAACCCAAAAAATCCATCCAGCCACCCGGGTGTTTCAGGCCCTGCGGATCAAGGTAAACCAAGAGCTGGATCGTCTGGAAAAAATCATGGAACAGATACCACACCTTCTCAATCCCGGGGGAAGACTTTGTATCATTGCCTTTCATTCCCTGGAAGATCGAATTGTAAAACACCGCATCAGATCCTTTGAAGAGGGATGTACCTGTCCCAGAGATTTTCCCCAATGCATCTGTGGATTTACCCCCTCTTTAAGATCAATCTCCCGGAAGCCCTTTATGCCCACGGCCAAAGAATGTATTGCCAACCCCATGGCACGAAGTGCCCGCCTGCGGGTTGCTGAAAAACTTTAACCGGTGAACACCACCAACAAGAAAAAAGGCAACACCCAAAGCCAAGCAAATACCTTCCAGGGCAAATGGATGGTGCTGATTGTTTTTTTTATCCTTGAACTGTTGTTGTACACCTGGATCCGGGTGGAGCAAACCCATACAGGCAAACAAATTTCCCTGGCAACCCAGGATCAGAAACGAAAACTTAAATACCGCTCAGAACTCCTGGTGGAACAAGAGCATCTCTCTTCACCGGAAAGAATCATGACCATTGCCCGGGATAACCTGAATCTTCATACACCGGCCCCGGAACAGATTATCAATATGGAAGAGACCCCATGACCCCGTCACCCTCCCATAAAATATCCAGACGGATACGTTTGGTGGAAATTTTGTTTGGGATGATCATAATTTTACTGGGGGTAAGGGCCATGACACTGCAATTGTTCAATTCGGATGAACTTGCAGACAAGGCAAATAAAGACCTGATCAAAATTATTGAAATTCAGGGAAAACGGGGAGATATCCTGGACAGACACATGAAAAAATTGAGCACAAGCCTGGATGCCATTTCCATTGCCGCCGCACCGGAGGAGATCAAAACCCCCGGGATAACGGCCCACACCCTTGCGCCCTTGCTCCACATGGATGCGTCCCTTCTTGCCGGTAAGCTCTCTTCAACTAAAAAATTTGTCTGGCTCAAAAAAAAACTTTCCCCCGGGGAAGGCAAAAAGATTACGGATCTGAACATAGAGGGTATTCTTCCCCTGAAAGATACCATTCGTTTCCACCCCAGCCGGGAACTGGCAGCCCAAGTCATTGGGATAACCGGATGGGATAACCGGGGTAAAGAAGGACTTGAATTTAAATTTGAGGATGTGCTCAGGGGAAAAACAAAAAAAATTACGGTGAAAAAAACGGCCCGGCACGCCACCCAGGAGTTCGCCCGGCAACTAAGGGGAGATTCCTTGGTGCTCACCATTGACAAAACTGTTCAATACATTGCCGAAATGGCCCTGAAGGATGCGGTGACAAAAAATGGTGCCCGATCGGGCATGGCCATTGTCATGAGGCCCGACACAGGAGAAATTCTTGCCATGGCTCATTTCCCCTTGTTCAATCCCAATGCCTTTGGTGAATTTGATCAAAACAACTGGCGGAATCGTGCGGTGACAGATGCCTTTGAACCCGGCTCCACATTAAAAATTTTTCTGGCAGCCGGGGCACTGGATCAGGGAATCAGTTCTCCAGACTCCCTTTTCTTTTGCGGCAATGGTTCCTATGCCCTGGGAAATAAAATCATCAAAGACACCCATCCCCATGGCTGGCTCACATTGGCACAGATTATTAAACTGTCCAGTAACATTGGCGTAGCAAAGGTGGCCCGGCTCATGGGAAAAGACAAACTTCACACCACCCTCACCCGGTTTGGATTCGGACAGAAAACAGGTATTTCCTGCGCCATTGAAACCCAGGGAGCGCTCATGCCCCCGGCCCAATGGTCCACCATGGATACGGCCGCCATTGCCTTTGGACAAGCCATTTCCGTATCTGCCATCCAGCTTGCCTGTGCTGTGTCCGGCATTGCCAATAAGGGGATTCTAATGCGCCCAAGGCTTATCAGCGCTATCATTGACGGGGAGGGGTCTATCAAAGAAAGTTACCCCTCCAAAGTGGTGGGACGGGCTGTTTCAAAAAAGACGGCCTTGGCCGTCACCCAAATGATGGCTTCCGTGGTAAAAAAGGGGGGAACAGGAACCCAGGCCCATCTTCCCGGCTATGGGGTGTGCGGTAAAACCGGTACGGCCCAAAAGGCAAAACCCCATTCAAAGGGATATTCTGACACCGCCTATACCGCTCTTTTTGTGGGATTTGCCCCCCAAAAGAAGCCGGAACTCACCTGCCTTGTCGTTGTGGATGAGCCCCAGAAAAGTCACTATGGCGGAACCGTGGCAGCCCCGGCTTTTAAAACCATTTTACGGAAAACCTTTAATTATCTGAACATTCCCCCTGACATGAGCCAGGGACAACCCATGGCCCACAGGGCCAGCGGAGCATAAGCTGTGAGACTTTCTTATCTAACCAAAACCTGTACCCCTTTATGGGAAAGAAGCCTTGAATCCCACCAGGAACCGGGCAATGATCCTGACATTCTATCCATCCACTATCGGGCCCAGGATGTGACCCCCGGTGGACTTTTCATTGCCATCAAAGGCCTTAAGGCAGATGGCCATAATTACATTGATCAGGCCATTGAAAACGGCGCAGTGGCTGTTGTGGTGGATCGCCACATAAAAACGGCGGTGCGCACCGTTGCGGTAAAAAACACCCGAAGGGCCATGTCCGCCATCAGTGCACGTTTTTATGGTAATCCCTCCAAGCAACTAATTCTGGTGGGGATTTCCGGCACCAATGGCAAAACCACCACGGCATGGATTGTGGAACATATTTTAAAGGTTGCCGGATTTGAAACCGGTGTCATTGGTACCATCAACTGGCGATACCAGGACAAGGTGGCAAACACCCCGGTGACCACCCCGGAATCCATGGATCTTCAACGAATGCTTGCCACCATGGTCAAGGCAGGGGTCACCCATGTGGTCATGGAAGTCTCCTCCCATGGACTGGATCTTCACCGGGTTCGGGATTGCTTTTTTGACACAGCCATTTTCACCAATCTCACCCAGGACCATCTGGATTACCATAAAACCATGTCCGCATACTGGGCATGCAAGAAAAAACTCTACACCCGACAGTTGGCCCGGGGAAATAAAAACGGCAAGGCCGTCATCAACATTGATGATACAAGGGGGGCCAAACTTGCCACAACTCTGTCTGTTCCCCCTATCACCACGGGTATTCATGACACCGCAGGGGTTCGTGCCCTGGACGTCACCGAGAACATCTCAGGGATCAAGGGAATCTTGGACATTGACGGCACAAAAACGGCGTTTACATCCAGCCTCACCGGGGCATTTAACCTGGAAAATATCCTGTCCGCCGCAGGGGCAGCCCATGCCCTGGGCATTGCCCCTGAAACGATCTGCCAGGGAATTGAAGCATGCAAAGGGGTTCCGGGCCGTCTGGAACGGGTTCTTAACCAGGGAAATCGATTCATCTTTGTGGACTATGCCCACACCCCGGATGCCCTGGAGTCTATATTAAAAACCTTAAAACTGCGGGCACCGGCCCGACTCATCACCGTGTTTGGATGCGGAGGTGACAGGGATAAATCCAAACGTCCCCTCATGGGACAAATTGCAGCCGCCTATTCTGACATCGCCATGGTCACCTCGGATAATCCCCGCACAGAACCCCCCGAAGCCATCATCCAGGATATTCTGGCTGGGATGACACCGACCCCGGAATCCAACCAAGGGGTAACATGGCTTTCCCAAATGGATTTAAACCAGTCCCCCAGCCCCATTCTGGTGGAGCCGGATCGAAAAAAGGCCCTTGATGCCGCAGTTGCCCTCTCTTGCCCCGGGGACATTATCGTTGCTGCGGGCAAGGGGCATGAAACCTACCAGGTAACGGCCAGCGGAACCATTGATTTTGATGACCGCCAGGTGTTAAAACAGGCCATTGAACAGGCCAACTGGGATAAAGGAGAAAAGTCATGATCTCCTGTCCCCCCATTCCCTGGCACACAGACCAGATAATTGAAGCTCTTGAAACGGCAGAGATACCCCAGTGCCATCCCTGTGTGTTTCCAGGCATTTCAACGGATTCAAGAACCATGGCCCCGGAAGATCTGTTTGTGGCACTTAAGGGGGAAACCTTTGACGGCCATCGTTTTGTCATGCCCCTCATGGACAAGGGAGTCAAGGGGTTTGTGGTGGAAAAACCTTTTCTCCAGGGGCTTTCCTTAGCTGAAAGGGCAAGCATCAACAGCCAGCATGTCACCCTTTTTTGTGTGGACAATACCCTTGCCGCCCTGGGAAAACTTGCGACCTTCCAGCGGAACCGGGCCAATGTAAAGGTGATCGGCATCACCGGGTCCTGCGGAAAGACCTCCACCCGGGAGATGATTACCTCCATTTTCAGGCAAAAATACAAGGTGCTCTCCACCCAGGAAAATTTTAACAATGAAATTGGCTTGCCACTGACCCTGCTCAGGCTGTCCCATGACCACCAATGGGCCGTGGTGGAGATGGGCATGAACCATGCCGGAGAACTCACCCGCCTGGGGAAAATAGCCCAACCAGATATGGGTATCATCACCAATACCTTCCAGGCCCACCTGGAGGGTCTGGGATCTGTGGATGCCGTGGCCCGGGCAAAATCAGAGCTTTTGCCCTGCATCAAACACAGGGGAGTTGCCATTCTTAATAAAGATGATAAACGATGCCACATCATGGAAGATGTCGTTAAAACGCTTGACATCAACTGCTGTTTTTTCAGCACCACAAAAGAGACACAGGTCAGGGCAGACAAAATCTCCCTGGCAGGGGACAGAATCTCCTTCACCCTGATCTCCTCCAGAAAAAAAGATTCAGATAGCATAAAAATCACCCTTGTAACCCCGGCACCGGCCATGGTGAGAAATGCTCTGGCAGCGGCCGCCACAGCGCTGGAGGCAGGTTTTAGCCTGTCTGACATTTGCCAGGGGCTGGGTGATTTCAGGCCGGTAAAAGGCCGCATGGAAATCCTGGAACCGGGCCGGGGTATCAGATTGATCAACGATACTTACAATGCCAACCCCGGTTCCATGGCAGCCGCACTCGATATGTTAGAACAACAGCCCTGTAACACCCCCACCATTGCTGTACTGGGGGATATGCTGGAATTGGGAGAAGATGCCCCAACGCTGCACCAAGAGGTGGGTGAAAAAGCGGCCATGTCGGGAATCTCCCATCTATTTATCCACGGTGACATGGCATCCCATGTCATGGAAGGTGCCCTGAGCAAGGGATTTCCCAGGAATAAAATTTTTATTGGAACCCACCCGGAACTGATCAAGGAAATCACAAAAATAATAACGCCCAGAATGTTGATTCTTGTGAAAGGATCCCGAGGAATGCATATGGAACATATTGTTACGGCATTGCAACGCCCCTTTAGAGAAAGAGATTAATCATGCTCTACTACCTTTTATATCCACTCCATACGGATATTTCTTTTTTTAATATATTCAGGTACATCACCTTCAGAACCATTTATGGGGGGCTCACCGCCTTCATCCTTTGTTTTTTGTTGGGCCCCTGGGCCATCAAACGACTGTCCCGGCTACAGATTCGACAGATCATTCAAAAAAACGGCCCCCAGACCCATTTGGAAAAAGAAGGTACCCCCACCATGGGGGGACTGCTCATCCTCTTTTCCATTGGAGTATCCACCCTGTTGTGGACTATATTGTCCAATCACTACATCTCTATCTGTATACTGAGCCTTGTGCTGTTTGGCTTAATCGGGTTCACTGATGACTATCTCATGCAGGTGAAAAAACGAAACATGGGATTCACGGCCCGGGGAAAATTTATACTACAGGTGCTGGCAGGTCTGGGGATCTCCTGGCTGATATACCACTGCCCGGATTTCAGCACTGAACTGACCATTCCCTTTTTTAAAAGCCTGTCACCGGATCTTGGCATCTGGTATATTCCCTTTGCCACCTTGATCATTGTGGGCACCTCCAATGCCGTAAATCTCACCGACGGACTGGACGGTCTGGCCATTGGCCCCATCATCATTGCGGCGGTGACTTACATGTTCCTGGCCTATGTGGCAGGACATGTAAAAATGGCCCAGTACCTCCAGGTGCAGTCCATTGCCTCCTGTGGCGAACTTTCCATTGTGTGCGGCATCCTTGCCGGGGCAGGTCTTGGGTTTTTGTGGTTCAATGCCCATCCGGCCCAGGTTTTCATGGGGGATTCGGGATCCATTCCATTGGGGGCCATTCTGGGAACCATTGCCGTGATGACCAAACAAGAAATTCTCCTCTTACTGGTGGGAGGCTTGTTTGTCATTGAGGCCCTGTCGGTGATCATACAGGTGGGCTATTTCAAGATGAGCAAAGGCAAACGGGTGTTTCGCATGGCCCCCCTGCACCACCATTTTGAATTAAAGGGCTGGCCGGAATCCAAGGTCATCGTCCGATTCTGGATCATTGCCATCACCCTGGCGCTTGTTTCATTAAGCAGCCTTAAGATAAGATAGGAACTGTTCATGACACACATTAATTTTCCATATATCCTGATCGTTGGTCTGGGAAGATCAGGTCTTGCCATGGCCCGTTTTTTAAAAAAAATGGGAAATAACGTGGTGGTCACGGACAGCGATGCCAGTCTCATGGAAAAGGGTCGGGAGCTTGAAAAACTTGGCATCATCACAGAAATTGGATATCACAATGACGTCACCTTTGACCAGGCACAGATGATTATTGCAAGTCCGGGGATACCCCTTGACATGCCCCATCTTAAAAGGGCAACCCAGAAAGGAATTCCCATAAGGGGCGAACTGGATGTGGCAGCAGAGCACATTAAAGTGCCCCTGGTGGCCGTGACAGGCACCAACGGCAAGACCACGGTGACCACCCTGATTGATCTTTTACTCGAATGCAGCCATGCCCCTGTGTTCACCGGTGGCAATATCGGTGTCCCCCTGGCCCATTACTTTGAGGGGGAGCAACAGGCAAAGGTGGTGGTGGCCGAGGTGAGCAGTTTTCAGCTGGACACTGCCAAGGCATTTAAGCCCCATGTGGCCATTCTTTTGAATATCACTCCGGATCACATGGATCGTTACAATAGCCCGGCGGCATATGCCGCTTCCAAATGGCGTATTTTTGCCCACCAGGGCAAAAACGACGTGGCCATCCTGGGAAGCAGCCTGTCCCCTTTTAAAAAAGAGATTGAAGCCCTTAAGGCAAAGCGCTTTTTTATCCGCCTGGCCCATGAAATGCCCCCGGACAACGGTGCCCACATCCAGGAAAACACCATCTGCTTTTACAAAGAAGGAAAAAAAATCACCGGGGAAATGACCATTTCAAACTGTCTTTTAAAGGGAGATCATAACCTGGAAAACATTGCCGCATCGGCTTTGGTGGCTTTATGCATGGGAACCCCCATGGCGGACATTGAACGGACAGTGTATCAATTCTCCGGGTTGGCACACCGCATGGAATTTTCAGGAATTGTGGACGGTATCCCCTATTATAATGACTCCAAGGCCACCAACCCTGATGCCGTGATCAAAGCACTCTCCTGTTTTAAAAACCTAATCCTCATCATGGGGGGTAAAGAAAAAAACACCGATTTTTCGCCCTTGCAAGCCCCCATCACCTCCCGGGTGAAACATCTGATTCTCATGGGAGAGGCTTCAACCCACATTCAAAAAGCCCTGGAGGGGTCATGTGACATCACCCGGGTCGCCACCATGGCATCTGCTGTGGATCTGGCTCATACCCTGGCCCAAAAAGGGGATACCGTGATGCTCTCTCCGGCCTGTGCAAGTTTTGATATGTATTCAAGCTATGAACACCGGGGAGAAGATTTTAAACATCAGGTCAAACAACTGACAATGCCATGACAAAAAAAAACCACATCACTGCACCGTTTTCCCGGGAATCTACGATTTTCATCCCCGTAGTTATCATCACAGGCATTGGTATTGCCATGGTTTACAGTGCCAGCGCAGACATCAGTGTGGTGAAACACGGCACATCTGTGTACTATGCCCGACGTCAGGCCATATTTTTTGCCCTGGGGCTTGTGACCATGTACCTGGGGGCCTGCTTTCCCCATCAATACCTCCAAAAGTTTACCTATCCCTTCTTGTTGCTGGCTCTGGTTCTAATGGGGGGGGTGTTGACCTCCCTGGGGGCCGATGCCGGTGGGGCCTATCGCTGGATCACCATAAATGGAATCACTTTTCAGCCTTCGGAACTGCTCAAACTCAGTTTGGTACTCTATCTGGCCGACTCCCTTTCCAGAAAGCAGGATCAGATCCGCTCGCTTTATATCGGGTTTTTCCCCCATGTCCTTGTCCTGGCAGTGTTTACGGTTCTTCTGATATTTCAAAAAGATCTGGGGTCTATTGTCATCATCGGGTTTATCACCTGGGCCATGATGTTCATTGCCGGTGTGCCCCTACTGAAACTTTTCAGCATTGTCCCCTTTGGGGCCCCTCTTTTCTATTTTCTTGTGTACAACGAGCCCTATCGATGGGAACGGGTACGGTTCTTTCTGGATCCCTGGCAGGACCCTCTAAACGCCGGTTACCAACTGACCCATTCCCTCAAAGCCTTTGGATCCGGGGGACTTTTTGGCAAGGGTCTGGGCCTGGGTTTCCAGACAGCCCACTACCTGCCCAAACCCCACACTGATTTTATTTTTTCCGTTATCGGAGAAGAATTGGGCCTTGTGGGGGTGTTGACCACCCTTGTTCTCTACACCCTGATTTTAAGACGGGGGGCTACCATTGCCCGGTCGGCAGACACCCTTTTTGGCAGCTTTCTGGCAATGGGGATTACCATTTATCTGGGGCTCCAGGTGGTGATCAACACCGGAGTCACATTGGGCGTGCTCCCCACCAAGGGGCTGCCGCTGCCCTTTATCAGCTATGGCGGCACCTCCCTTGTGGTGTGCATGACCGCCATGGGTATTCTTATGAACATTGGCAGAACCGGCACCGGGAAGCAGCAGGAACGACAGCCGCCGCCAGAAAAGCAAGGTGTAGTATCACCCGTTCCACTTAAAAGGAAAACCATTGCACAGACATCTTAAAATCATCATTGCCGGTGGTAAAACCGGGGGCCATCTTTTTCCAGGTATTGCCACGGCCCAGGCCCTTGGGGACAGATTGGCCCTTGGGGACAGGTTTAAAATCTGTCCACTAAACACCAAACTCTGTCCCCAAGGGCCAATCACGGTTCAAATTCTCTTTGTGGGCACCAACACTCCTTTTGAGCGACAGACCCTTGCCACCTATGGTTTTAACCATGTGGCCATCTCCTCCAGAGGGATTAAAGGAAAAGGGCTCTGGGAGAAACTCTCTGCTCTGGCCCAGATTCCTTTTTCCATCGTCCAGGCGGCCCGGATTATTACCTCCTTTAAACCGGATCTGGTATTGGGGGTGGGGGGATATTCATCAGGTCCTGTGCTCATGGCTGCCAGACTTCTGGGAAAATTCACGGCCATCCAGGAACAAAATGTCATCCCCGGGATCACCAATCGCATATTGTCACTGATGGTTCATAAAATTTTCATATCCTTTAAAGATACAAAGGGATTCCCCCCCGGGGCTAATACCATCCACACGGGCAACCCCATCCGAAAGGCAAGCTTCCTGGAAGCCCTTAAGCCCCATGAAATCCAGGGAAACTCTTTTGCCAAAAATAGTTTTACCCTTCTCATCACCGGGGGAAGCCAGGGGGCCTCCAGTATTAATAAGGCGGTTGTGGCGGCCATGGAATTGCTCGAGAATCCATCCGCATACACCGTTATTCACCAAACCGGCAAGGGTGACCGGGAGTGGGTGGCCAATCGGTACACAAAAATGCATCTTAACGCAACGGCCCAGGCGTTTTTCCATGATATGCCAGAACTGCAAAAAAAGGCAGATCTCATCATCTGCAGGGCCGGGGCTGGTACCTTGTCGGAAATCACCGCCCTTGGCAAGCCTGCCATTCTGGTGCCTTACCCCCATGCCGCAGATGATCACCAGCGTTACAATGCCATGGCCTTGGAACAACAGGGTGCTGCAATGATGATCCTGGATCATGAACTCAACGGGCAAGTGCTGGGGGAGTGCATTGAACAACTGAGACAACATCCGGAAAAATTGGAAAAAATGGCCAGAAAAGCAAAAAACGTTGGCATGCCCCTTGCCCGGGACACCGTGGCCCGGGAAATTATCCACCTCATTTTAAAGAACAGGTAAGATTTATGTACCAAAAAAATTATCATATTCATTTTGTGGGCATTGGCGGCATCGGCATGAGCGGCATTGCAGGGCTTCTCCTGGGTCTTGGGTACCGGGTATCCGGGTCTGATCTGAATACCTCTGACATCACCCAACGATTGGAAGAGCTGGGGGCCACCATCCACAACGGGCACCACCCGGATCAAATCCAGGGGGCCAGTGTCATTGTCACCTCCACGGCCATTTCCCAGGATAACCCCGAAGTAACAGCAGCCCGGGAACAGGGACTCCCCATTATTCCAAGGGCTGAAATGCTGGCAGAACTCATGCGCATCAAATATGCCATTGCCATCTCCGGGGCCCACGGCAAGACCTCCACCACCTCCATGGTGGCCCATATTCTGGATCGGGCAGGGCTTGACCCCACGGTGGTCATTGGCGGGCTGTTAAAACATCTCAACACCAATGCCCTACAGGGCAAAGGGGACTATATTGTTGCCGAGGCAGATGAAAGTGATGGGTCATTTCTTAAGTACACCCCGGCCATTGCGGCTGTCACCAACATTGACCTTGAACATCTGGACTATTACACCGGCATTGAAGATATCAAATCAAAATTTAAACAGTTCATCAATTCAGTGCCCTTTTACGGGCTGGCCGTTGTCTGCCTGGACAACGAGCACATCCAGGATATACTGCCGGACATCCGGGTGAGATACACCACCTTCGGGCTGACAGCCCAGGCCGATCTCAGAGCCCAGGACATTGAATTTGAGGGCAGAAAGTCCTTATTTAGCGTGGTACACCAGGGAACAGCCCTGGGCCGCATCCGGCTGAATCTTTCCGGCAGACACAATATTTCCAATGCCCTGGCTGCCATTGCCATTGCCCTGGAGCTGAACATCCAATTTGCCACCATAAAAGCGGCATTGGAAGACATTGACGGGGTCAAACGACGTCTGGAAATCAAGGGAGATACAAAGGGGATTCTGGTGATGGATGATTATGGCCACCATCCCACGGAGATCAAAGCCACCCTCAAAGCCATCCGGGAAAGCTGGCCGGGCAGACGGGTGGTGGTGATTTTTCAACCCCACCGCTATTCCAGAACCCAGGCCCTGTTTGATGCATTTACCCGGGCCTTTTACCAGTCCGATATCTTAATCGTCCTGCCCATCTATGCGGCCAGTGAAACACCCATAAAAGGGGTCAGCTCCCAGATCCTGTGCCAGGGCATTAAGGCCCACGGCCATAAAAAGGTTCATTACGTGGACGGCGTTGACCCGTGTCTTGCCATGCTCGTGGACACCGTGGCGCCCAATGATCTGGTTCTCACCCTGGGGGCAGGAGATGTGTATCGTCTGGGGGAAACCTTTATCAAACAACTTGGGGAGCAATAAAAATGAGCCCCTCCCCTCTAACCAGCCTGTTCCGGGAACACATCCCCTGTGAGGGGACCATCCCCTGTGAGGGGACCATCCCCTGTGAGGGGACCATCCCCTGTGAGGGGAGCATCCCCCGTGGTGGTGGTGAAGGGACAGATTTCAAATCTGTCCCCTTCATAATCATCCCCGGAACGTCCCCCAGGACTCATGGAAAATCCATGTTCCTGACCGCTGACACATTGGAAGAACTGTGCATCAAACAAAATGAATCCATGAAAAAGCACACCTCCTTTAAGGTGGGGGGACCGGCAGATCTGTTTGCCAGGCCCAGATCCATTGGCACCCTTGAAAAAATACTGGGCATGGCCAAGGCCCATAAACTGCCATTGACCATCATGGGTAGCGGCACCAATTTGTTGGTAAAAGACAAGGGAATCCGAGGCATTGTCATCTCCATGACCCACCTGAAATGTCCCACAACAATAACCCCGTTACAGCAAGGAAAATACCGGGTTCAGGTCTCTTCTGGAACCATCCTTGCCAGCCTGTATCGGGAAACCATGGCCCAGGGTATTGGAGGCATCGGGTTTGCCGCTGGCATTCCGGGTACCGTGGGGGGGGCCGTGATGATGAACGCGGGAACCAGTGGGGGAACCGTGTCCGATGTGGTGGAGTCCATTGACATTCTGGACAGCCAGAAAGGCATCATCACCCTGCCCAAATCCGCTTTACAGTTCACCCATAGGTGTCTGAATTTGGGCCCGGCATTCCCAAAAAGACAGCGCCCCGTTCTTGTGGGTGCCACCTTGATTATGTCACATCAGGATAAAAAGAAGATCAAGGCCCAATGGCAAGCCCTCCTGGAAAAAAGAAAAAATAATCAACCCGTTAAGGGTGCCGGTGCTGGCTGTTTTTTTAAAAACCCCCCCCAGGGGAAATCCGCAGGGGAACTCATTGACAGGGCCGGATTTAAAGGTTTCAAAGTCGGCAATGCCATGGTTTCATCAAAACATGCCAATTTCATTCTGAATGCAGGACAGGCCACAGCCCAGGAGATTATGGATCTGAAACATGTCATTGAGAAAGAGGTACACAACCGATTTGGCATCCGTCTGGAAAATGAGGTGAAAATTGAAGGCGAATAAAAAAATAAAGAAAAACAGCTCTTCCACCACGTCAATGTTACCGGATTTTGACTTCATGGAAACCCTTGATCTGGCGCTTAAATTTATCTTCATCATTGTATTGATAATGCTCACCGGTCTGTTTTTTATTTTTACCCATGATTATGTGACCCAGAGTGCCTATTTTTCCATCAACGAAATTTCCATCCATGGATTAACTCAATTAACAAAAAGCCAAGCGCTGACCCAGGCAGATCTGAAACCTGGAGACACTCTTTTAAGCATCAATGCATTTAAAATTAAAAAAAAATTAGTGGCCCACCCCTGGATAAAGGCGGTCAGGATCAAACGAAAACCACCCCATACCCTTGAAATTTTCATCCAGGAAGAGGTGCCCCTGGCCCAGGTGGACATAACGAATAAGCCATCACTGCTCATCAACACCCAGGGGGTTCCCTTTGCTCCCTATCCCGTGGAAACAGATGCTTTTAATATGAAATTACCCCTTATCAAGGGATTTGTTCTTGAAAAAAAAGAAGATCAGTGGGGGTTCCATGGAACTCTTTGTCAAAAGGTTGTGGGATTGCTAACCAGTGATCCCGCTCTTCCCATTACATCCATAACCACTGACATGGTCACAGGCATCGCCGTTGACACTCATTTTCTTTCCAAGGATCACTCCGGGCAATCCGTTGAAACACCCATCACCCTGAAGCTGGGTTTTTCACAATTTAAGTCTAAATTTGAAACTGCCGGAAACATATTTCACTATCTCCAGCAACATGCCATGGAAAAAGACATTGCTGCCATGGATCTGTTCAACCCGGAACGGGTCATTGTCACCCCTGGCAGCCACACCCCCGGTGCAGAGACACAACAAGGAGCTTAAATTGCAGGAAAAAGAGAGAATCATCGTAGGGCTCGACATTGGTACAACCAAAGTATGTGCCGTTGTGGGAGAAGTGGTGGGCCGGGACATCAACATCATCGGCATGGGTAAAAGCCCCTCCAGCGGCATGCGTAAAGGCGCTGTTGTGAATATTGAATCCACCGTGGAATCCATCCGCCATGCCGTGGATGAAGCGTCCATCATGGCCGAATGTGAAATCAGTTCGGTGTATGTGGGTATTGCCGGGGGACACATCAAAGGATTTAACAGCCATGGCATCACCGCCATAAAAGGCGAAGAGATCACCCCGAGTGATGAAGCCCGGGTGATTGAGGCGGCCAGTGCCATTGCCGCAAAACCGGGCAGGAAAACCATCCACATCATTCCCCAGGAATTTATTGTGGATGAGCAGGAGGCCATTCAAAACCCCCGGGGCATGACGGGGGTTCGACTGGAGGCAAAAATTCACATTGTCACAGGCGCTGTCTCGTCGGTGGGAAACATTGTAAAATGCTGTAACAAGGCTGGCCTTGAAGTCAGTGATATTGTGCTGGAATCCATGGCCTCTGGGGAAGCGGTGCTCTCTCCGGAAGAAAAAGAGCTGGGGTGCACCTTGGTGGACATAGGGGGAGGCACCACCAACCTTGCCATATTCAAGGGAAATAATATCAAATACACCTTTGAACTACCCCTGGGAGGACAGACCGTGACCAATGATATCTCCATTGGGCTGCGAACACCCTCCAATGAGGCAGATCATATAAAACTGAACCATGGGACCTGTTTGCGGGAAAAAATCAAAAAAGGAGAAAACATTGATGTCTCGGGCATGGGGGGGCGGGAACCCAAAAAACTTTCCAGGGATATTCTGGTGGATATCATCGAACCCCGCATAGATGAAATGGCCACAATTCTCAAAAATGAAATCCACAGCAACGGCCTTGAAAACGCCTTTCCGTCAGGCATTGTACTCACCGGAGGAACGGCCCTTCTCAACGGCATTGAAGAGGTCATTGAATCGATATTCAATGTACCGGTGCGCGTGGGAACCCCTTCAAACATCGGTGGACTCAAAGAGGTAGTAAACAGCCCCATCTTTGCCACAGGGGTGGGGTTGGTCATTTACGGCAGCCAAAGCAGCCACAACAGGGAAATGGCTAAACTTAAAAAAACAGGCATATCAAAATTCATGGCAAGGATAATGCAGTGGTTCAGGGATATTCTTTAAACTGAATGCGCCTTGCTTCTTGTATGGGGCGACTCACGGGTGGGATCAGACGTGCGGTATTTTGGTATAACACCCATGCCCTGCTGGACACAACGAAGATTGGATCGTAGACGCGGAGCCAAATGATATCATGCCGCCCCCCCCCCCGACGGGTAATGGGCCCGGCCGGAACCGTAGACGGCCCAATTGGCCGGTTCCTATTACCCATCGGGGGGGCTCTGCTGAGGGTACTTGGACA
>CAYSSE010000028.1:0-25527 GCA_964433355.1 uncultured Desulfocicer sp. | reverse complement strand
TCCTTCAAACAAAAAATCTTGCCGAAACTTGCCGTGCTGTTTGCAATCGGCGTTGGCGTCTCAACAAGACCCGCAATATCTACATGAAAACCAAATCCTTGTCAAACACTTTTTTAACATAAAAATAATCTTTTTCATATAATACTGTAATTATAAGCTATTTACATATTAATTTTATAATCAAAACAGTTAACCCATCATTTTTAAAGGAAGCTGTAAGAGAGATTGCAATTTTTGCTGTCTAAGTGAAAGGCCATCCACTGACGTTCCCGGCCAATCAGTCGTTGGGAGCTGCATGATGCCGTTTTTATTATTTTATATGAAAACGAAGTGTCAAAGTACCCTCAGCAGAGCCCCCCCCCGATGGGTAATAGGAACCGGCCAATTGGGCCGTCTAACGGTTCCGGCCGGGCCCATTACCCGTCGGGGGGGCGGCATGATATCATTTGGCTCCGCGTCTACGACCCAATATTCGTTGTGTCCAGCAGGACATGCCCGTTTTATACGAAAGAGTAGATATGTCTAACATTCTTTCATGTTTCGTTGTGGGCAGGCCAAGGCCAGAATACGGTCTGCCCGTGGCAGTTATAAAAAACCGACAAGAAAACTCCCCGAGTCTTTAGCTCAGGGGGTGTTGACTGTTTCTGTGAGGTAACAGAACCGTTATTGCAGGCATTTCTGTCTCAGTAAGTGATCTGCAATGACCAGTGCCAGCATGGCCCGGCACACCGGATTTATTCTTGGAATGGCAGAAATATCATGCCTGCCAGTGGTGGAAAGGATGGTTTCATTGCCATTTTCATCCACCGTTTGCTGGGACTTACTTATAGATGGAATGGGTTTTACATGAACCCTTGCCACAATATCTTCTCCATTGGAGATACCGGCAAGAATGCCACCACTATTATTAGACCCAAATCCCTCCCGGGTGATGGGGTCATTGTTTTCATAACCTGTCAGGGTTGCAGCCCGGCATCCAGCACCAATTTCCAAAGCCTTTACCGCACCAATACTCATCAACGCCTTTGCAATGTCAGCGTCCAGTTTATCAAACACCGGATCACCCAATCCAGAAGGTACATTGCAGGCAGTCACCTCAACCACCCCACCCAGGGAGTCTCCCTGTCTTTTAACCTGTGCAATCCTGGCTTCCATTTTTTCAAAACCGGCACTGTCCGGGCACTGCAAGTTGTTGGCATCAGGATCAATATTTATTTTTTCAATGGACACTCCCCCCAGGGCCAGGGTCATACTTTTAATGGTAATTCCATGGATATCCAGGAATGCCTGGGCCACGGCACCAGCAGCCACCCTTGCTGCTGTCTCCCTGGCAGAGGCACGCCCTCCTCCCCGCCAATCCCGGATGCCATATTTTGCCTGGTAGGTGATATCCCCATGGCCCGGACGGAACACCGCTGCATTTTTATGGTAATCCCGGGATCTGGCATCCTGGTTGCGAATCATGATACTGATGGGGGTTCCCGTGGTGACCCCTTCAAAAACCCCGGAAAGTATTTCGGCCTTGTCTGGTTCTTTTCTTCGGGTACTGGTATTGCCCTTGCCCGGTTTTCGTTTATCCAGAGCCTTTTGAAGAATGGCTTCATCCAAAACAATACCCGGGGGACATCCCTGCACCACTACCCCCAATCCAAGGCCGTGGGATTCTCCCCAGGTGGAGACCTGAAATATTTTTCCAAAACTGCTTCCTGCCATCTTCTTCTCCTGTTTCTCGATAATCAAGTTTTCGGGGGTTGCCCATAAGATAGACCACTTATAAAGATGCTTAAATCAAACTCTTCTCAACTATCTTTAATTACCCTCGGTTCGATAGCCATCATAACATACTGTAATCTAAATAGAATTTTATTCAGGTTTTTTATTTATTATTTTTTTATATCAATAAATTCAATTTGTTATAAAAAAATGGTCGAACCGATGGTAATTAGGCAACTTACCTTCAAAATACAATAAATATTCGAGTTGGTAATGTAAATGTTTGGCCAGTGCCCCATATTCGCATATTTGGGACTGCGTAGCATACTAAGTACCCACACATATGTTTTTCGGTATTCCACAACCATATATCATTGATATTTATGGATTTTATTTTGAGGAATATATGCACGGGTACTTAATGCTATGTGAGCAGGCCAAACTTAGATGTATATGGGGTGCTGGCCGAATATTTATAATTGATCAAGAATTCCCCAAAAACCTGGAAAGGACTTGGCCACACAGCCCTCATTTTCAATGGAAACACCATCCACCATAAGGCCGATGATGGAAAAGGCCATGGCAATGCGATGATCGTTAAAGGTCTCAATGACCGCGCCTTCCATGGATGCCTTTCCGGTCACAGATAACCAATCTGCTCCCTCCCGGGCATCCACCCCCATTTTTTTTAATTGGGACACCACAACGGAGATGCGATCACACTCTTTTTGTCGCAAATGGGCAATATTGTTTATTTTTGTAGTTCCAGTGGCAAAACAAGCCACAACGGCAAGGGTGGGAACCACATCGGGAATGTCTGACATATCCACCTCCACAGCGGTGAGATCTTTGCCGGAAACGGTTATGCCACGGGCATCATATACCACATCACACCCCATCTGTTTTAAAATATCCAGCAGTCGAATATCCCCCTGTAAAGAAGACTGATTGATGTGTGCCACTGTGATCTGTTTCCCTGACACTGCTCCCATGGCCCAGAAATAACTGGCATTGGAAAGATCTGGCTCCACTACAAAGTCTCCTGGCGCATAGAATTGCCCTCCCAAAACCTCATAATGCGTTTCATCCACGCGCCGGGCCTTGACATTGAATTTTTCCATAATATCCATGGTTAGATCAATATAGGGGGCTGACACCGCCGGTGCTGGCAATGAAATGCAAAGCCCTTGATCCAAGACAGCCCCCATCATGAGCAAAGAAGACAGATATTGGCTGCTCTGGGAACAGTCTATAGTCACATCTCCCCCCCTCCTGTTTCCTCCGTGGATAAGCACCGGGGGACAGCCATCCCCTTTTTCAGACGCTGCACGCACTTGAATCATCTGTAAGGCTGCCAATAAGTCCCCCATGGGCCGTTCCTGCATGCGTTGATCTCCGGTGAGCACATAGGGCGTTTGCCCCAGGGCCGCCACACCGGCCAAAAGGCGCATGGAGGTGCCGGAATTGCCAAGATAAATGCCTGGCTCGTGGGGGGTGGGTAACCCATTGACTCCCTGCACTATTATGGTGCCATCATCAGCCACTTCCATGGCGGCTCCCATGTGGACAAGTGCACCCCGGGTAAGGGCCAGATCCTCACTGTCCAATACATTTTTCACCATGGAAGTGCCATGGGCCAGGGCCGCACAAATCATCATGCGGTGGGAAATGCTTTTGGATCCTGGAATGGTAACTGTACTGTGGGACAAAATTCGTTTTTTTATGGATTTAATTATGGATTTCATGGGTGTGATATCGCCTTTATTATGATGTTTTTCATTAATTCCAAGGGGGGTTCCTGTCCTGTGAAAAGACGAAATTGATGGGCACCCTGGTGGATAAACATGGAAAGCCCATCAACGGTTTTGCACCCTATGCCCCTTGCGTCACAAAGCAGCCGGGTATCAAGGGGGTTATAGACAATATCCATAATAACCGTATCCATATGAAACGCTGTCTTATCCACTGGAGTTGAATGGATATCAGGGGTCATGCCAAGAGGGGTGGTATTAATGATGATATCAGCATCGGCCCCCGTGAAATCATGCCAGGTAACAAAAGTTCCCTTTACATGATCGGCAAGGCATTTTCCTTTTTTTTGATTCCTGTTAACAATCACAACACGCCCCTGTTCCCTTGCAATACCAAAGGCCACAGCCCTTGCTGCCCCCCCTGCTCCCAGGATATAAACACGCTTTTCTGCAAGGGAAGTGATTTGTTTTAAGGGATCCACCGCCCCGGCGCAATCGGTGTTGTATCCCCATAGTTCACCATTACGATTCATCACCGTATTGACAGCCCCAATATCTCTGGCAACAGGTTCCACACCATCAAGGCAATCAAGGATTTTTTCTTTAAAGGGAATGGTAATGGATGCGCCCTTTATATTAAGCGTTCTCATGGCGGTCATGCCCTGGTGGATATCATCAATGGCAAAGGCCATATAAACCGCATTGACACTACAGGCGTTAAACCAGGTGTTGTGCATCAAAGGCCCCATGGAATGGGCCACGGGATTACCAAACACAGCAAAGAGATCGGTGTCGGTATTGGCTATCATCTTTCGTGATCCTCAACGGCGGGTTTCCCCGCAGGGTAAGACCCCAAATTTTTAAGATACAGGCAGTGGGGCTTCATTTTATCCACGGTATCAGATACTTTTTTTTCCTGCATGTGCCCTTCAATATCCATGAAGAAATAGTAACTCCAATTTTGGTGTCGGGTGGGGCGGGATTCCAGCTTTACCATGTTTAACCCAGCCAGTTTCACAGGCTCTAAGGCCATGAAAAGTGCCCCGGGAACATGGGAGGTGGCAAACATAATGGATGTTTTATCATTGCCCGTGGGTTGTTTTTTTTCACGCCCAATGGATAGAAACCGGGTAATATTACTCACATGATCTTCAATGCGGGATTCCACCACTTTCAAACCATAAATATGAGCTGCCCTGCGGCTGGAAATAGCAGCACCATGGGGATTTTCAGCAACCAGTGATGCGGCCCGGGAGGTACTGCTCACCTCCTTGGTTTCAATGCCCGGCATATTTTTCCGAAGCCACCCCCGACATTGTGCCAGGGCCTGGGGATGGGAGTATACGGCTTTAATGGACGAAATATCCCCGGACAGTGATAACAGATCATGGGAAATTCGCTCATAGTGCTCGGCAGTGATGGAGACATCAAATTCTGAAAAAAGATCCAGGGTATGATTCACTGCTCCTTCCATGGAATTTTCCACTGGAACAACCCCATAATGACAGTTCTTTTTCTCAATTTCCATAAAAATATCCCTGATATTTCCCTGTTCAATGAATCGGCCGGAATGGCTGAACAGGTTCAAGGCCGCAATATGGGTATAACTGGCCACAGGCCCCAGAAAGGAAACCCGATTGGCCTTTTGAATTTCCCGGGTGGCCGTCATGATCACATTAAACAGATAGCGCACCAGATCTTCAGTGGCAGGCCCGTCGTTGAGCTGTGCCAGGCGTTCCAGGAGACTTTTTTCCCGTCCCTGATCCAGCACTCCGGCCCCTTCTTCATCCTTGATCTGACCGATCTCTTTTCCAAGACACAATCTCTTATTGATCAACTGCAAAATATCAGCATCAATGTCATCAATTCCTGCTCTCAATGATGCCAGCCGATTTTCAATATCTTTTTTTATCTCATCCATGGGACATACTCCTTTTATTAAAGGGTGTTGAAAAGTATTTTTAAAGTATTAATTATTTCAAGGTGTTATGACTAAAAACATCAAAAAGCTAACATTAGTATAAATACTTGATTTTATTACCTAAAATAGCAATCGTTTCAACACCCTTTATTAGAAAATAAAACTTCCGGGTAACCAACCTCAGCAGAGCCCCCCCGATGAGCAATAAGAACCGGCCAATTGGGCCGTCTACGGTTCCAGGCCGGTCCATTGCCCGTCGGGGGGGGCGGCATGATATCATTTGGCTCCGCGTCTACGACCCAATATTCGTTGTGTCCGGCAGGGCATGGGTGTTTTATATGAAAATGTAGACATACCTAACATTCTTCCATGCTTCGTTGTGGGTAGGCCAAGGCCAGAATATGGTCTGCCCGTGGCAATTATTCAAAACAAAAAAAGGCTATACGAAAACCGATCCCCGTACAGCCCTTTAAAATCAAAAAAAGCCGCAGAGACCATTTAAGGTCTGCTGCGGCTCTTTATTTGTTATCTTGTCAAACTATTCTTCAGCGCACCGCCTACAGACCGATTCTAAAATAAAACCGGAAATAAAAAAAATATCGGTCTGCAAAAGAATTAAACATCGTGCAAGAATCTCCTGGTCGGGGCTGTTTTAATAATAAAAAAGTTTAACCCAATTGATAAACACATAAATTTGAATTAATTAAGTATAGGCTAACACTAAAGCAACACTGTGCTTGTTTCACTAAAAATCGAGTGTAGAAAGGTGGGGAAGCACGCTTTAGGTTCCCCTCCCAACAGGGTAGATCATGAAAGTGTCACTGTAGAGCCAATGTCTATGTAAATAGACGGGCTGGCAATGTAAATACACGGCAGGCTTATCAATGTCAAGAATTTTTATAACTCTTTGAGAACGAACTTTCGGATACGATTTCCCTCCCGATCTTTAACGGTGGCCGTATATTTTCCAATTTTAACACTTTCACCCACCTTGGGAATTCGGCCCAGCTTATCCAAGACGAATCCCGAAAACGTATCATAATCACTTGAGTCTGGAATGACCAGTTCCAGGGCCTTGTTGATTTCATCAATTTCTGTTTTTCCCAGCACAATCCATTTTTTACCTTTGAGGGTGACAATATGGGGATCAATGCGGTCGGTCTCATCGCTGATCTCTCCCACGATTTCCTCCAAGACATCCTCCATGGTGACAAGGCCGCACACCCCACCATGCTCATCCACCACAATCCCGATGTGGAGTTTAATCCGCTTAAAGACATGCAAAAGAGAGTCCAATTTTTTGGACACCGGGATAAAATAGGCATCCCGAATGACGTCCCTGATATCCAGCGTCCCCAGGGGATTTTCACAGGTATCATGGTAGCTTGCGAAAAGATCCTTAATATTCAGCACACCAATAATATTATCAATATTTCCATCCATCACTGGAATGCGGGTGAACCCTGATTGTAAAATGGTTTTAATATCCAGGGGATCATTGATGTCAAGGACATACATGTCGGCCCGGGGGGTCATGATTTCCGAGGCACTGGTATCATCAAATTCAAAGATGTTGGAAATAAACTCTTTTTCCTCCTCTTTGATCTCCCCCTCTTCTTCCACCACTTCCACCATGGTCATCAACTCATCCTCGGTGACGCCTGGGGCACCATCCACGCTGCGAAGCAGCCTGGGAATAAAATTTAACACCAGAATCAGCGGAAAGAAGAGCTTTGACATCCAGAATAAGGGGATAATAACAATACGAGAAACAAAAATATTATTCCGGGCGGCAAAGGATTTAGGGAAAATTTCCCCCACCACCAGAATAATCAAAGTCATGATACCCGTGGATATGCCCACGGCATTGGATTGAAAATAATCCATGGCAATGGCCGTTGCCAGGGAAGATCCCCCAATATTTACAAGATTATTTCCAATAAGAATGGTGGAAAGAAGTTTGTGGGAATCTTGCTTCATTTTAACAATGACTTCATCCACCCGTTTTCCCTCTTTGGCAAGATGAAGCGCTCTCACCCTGCTGATGGAAAATAAAGCGGTTTCGGCCGATGAAAAAAAAGCGGATAAAATTATACAGACAAACAAAAGTGTTAACTGGCTGGTCATACCATCCTGATTAGGGTTTCAGATTAATTAATATTGCCTTTTTAATAAACAGCGCACCAAATCAAATCTGGGCAAGGCACATTGGGATTAAAAATAAGGCAATACAGCATTTAATCAAGTATCTGGCTTAAGAAAAGTTTGGTTCGATCATGCTGGGGATTATCAAAAAACGCCTGGGGGGTGTTTCCTTCCACAATCTCTCCATAATCCATGAACAACACCCGATGGGCCACACTTCTGGCAAATCCCATTTCATGACTGACCACTATCATGGTCATGCCATCATTGGCCAAGCTGATCATGACATCCAGAACCTCTTTAACCATTTCCGGATCCAGGGCAGACGTGGGTTCATCAAAGAGCATCACATTGGGCTTCATACAAAGGCTTCTGGCAATGGCCACTCGCTGCTGCTGCCCCCCGGAAAGCTGGCCCGGATATTTTTTTGCCTGTTCGGCAATGCGCACCTTTTCAAGGTAGTACATGGCGATGTCTTCAGCCTCAGCCCGGGGGGTTTTTCTCACCCAGATGGGTCCCAGTGTTAAATTATCCAGGATGGTTAGATGGGGAAAAAGATTAAAATGCTGGAACACCATTCCCACTTCGGCCCGAACTTTTTCAATATTTTTCAAATCATTGGTAAGCTCAATGCCATCCACAACTATTTTACCCTTCTGGTGCTCCTCAAGGCGGTTGATGCACCGAATCAAGGTGGACTTTCCAGATCCCGAAGGCCCGCAGATGACAATTCGCTCCTGCTTTTTAACCTGGAGCGTGATGTTTTTGAGGACATGAAAGTCCCCATACCACTTGTGCATGTCCGTAATCTGTATGATCTCAGAATTTTGCTCGATTTCAAAATTTGCTGCCTGGGTATCGTTCATGGGATTTATCCAATGTCTATGTTTATTATTTTCAGGGTTTACCGTAATGGATTATAATTCTCTGTTAAGCTCCTGTTCCAGTCTGCGGCTGTAGTTGGACATGAAAAAACAGCAGACAAAATAAATCAACGCCACAAAGATATAGGCCTCTGCGGAAAACCCCATCCACTTGGGGTTGGACAGAGTGGATTGGGTGGTTTTTAAGAGATCATACAAGGCAATGATCACCACAAGGGAGGTATCCTTGAATGCTGAAATAAGGATGCTCACCGAAGGGGGAATCACAATTTTAAGGGCCTGGGGCAAAATAACCAACCGCATGGTCTGGAAATAATTGAGTCCCAGGGCATCGGCGGCCTCATATTGTCCCTGGTTCATCCCCTGGAGCCCTCCGCGCACCACCTCTGCAATGTATGCCGCAGTGAAAAGAATGATGGCCACCTGGGCACGAAAAATGGCATTAATGCTGACCCCTTCCGGCAAAAAAAGAGGAAACACCACCGAAGACATGAACAAAAGGCTAATCAAAGGCACCCCGCGTATCAGCTCAATATAGACCACACAAAGGGATTTAATCACCGGCATTTTTGATTGCCGCCCCAGGGCCAGGACAATACCCACAGGATAGGCAGAGGCAAGCCCGAACACGGACAGAAGAAGGGTCAAGGGTAAACCGCCCCATTGGGAACTCTCCACAGATGCAAGGCCCGGAACCCCTCCCTTCATCAGAAGTCCCATGATGACAAGCGCCCCCACCCAGAGGTAAAGGAGTGATTTTTTCCAACGGTTGCGATCCTGGCTGTAAAAAAGCATGACCACCAGAATCACCATGGCCAAAAGGGGTCGCCACTGGAGATCATGGGGGTAAAATCCAAAAATAATAAACCGAAAATTAGCCGGAATCACGGACCAGCAGGCCCCATCAATATTTCGACAGCCCTGGCTGTCTGTCATCCATACGCTGTCCACAAAGGCCCATCGCACAAAAGGGGGAACGCTGATCCAAAGAAAGTAAAGAACCATAAGGGTCAAAAGAGAATTAAAGGGGCCGTTGAAAAGATTGGTTCGGATCCATCCAATGGCTCCCACACTGGTGACCGGGGGTTTCACCGTGGAGATGTCTTGTTGCTGGGGGTTGGCTTCCATGTTTTTTTATCTTTCCACAAGTTTAATTTTCTTATTATACCAATTCATGAATGCAGATGTGGACAGGCTGAAAAAGAGGTAAACAATCATAATCATGGCCACCCCTTCAATGGCCTGGCCCGTCTGATTAATGGTGGTACCTGCCACAGAAACAAAATCAGGATACCCAATGGCCACGGCAAGTGAGCTGTTTTTGGTAAGATTGAGCATCTGGCTTGTCAGCGGGGGAATAATCACCCGCAATGACTGGGGAAGAATGACCAGATTCAGCACCTGTCCTGGCTTAAGACCAATGGATAAGGCAGCTTCGGTCTGTCCCTTGCTCACAGACTGGATACCGGCTCGAACCACCTCTGCCACAAAGGCCGCCGTATAAAGGACAAGCCCCAACAATAGCGCGGTAAATTCCGGACTGACACTCACCCCGCCTTTAAAATTAAAACCGGAAAGCCGGGGGACATTCATTTCTGTGGGGGCACCGGCAAAAAGCCACGCCATAAGAGGCATTCCCAAGAGCAGCACCAGGGACACTCTGAGCACCGGAAACATATCCCCCGTGGCCTCCTGCCGCTTTCTGGCCCATCTTTTGAGAAAAAAAACACCACCACAGGCCACCAGGAATGCCACCGCCATATACCCATGGGCAGGATGCCATTGGGGAACCCCGAAAATCATACCGCGATTGCATAGAAATAGTCCGGTAAATGGATTCATCGCCTGACGGGGAGATGGCAGCATCTCATAAAAAAAAGCGTACCAGAAAAAAAGCTGCAACAAAATCGGAATATCCTGAAACACTTCAATGTAGATGGCAGACAGTCGTGATACCAGCCAATTGGAAGACAGACGGGCTACCCCCAGGATGGTACCCAGAATCACCGTGAGCACAATGCCAAAAAAAGAGACGATAAGGGTGTTTAGAACCCCCACCAGCAGTGCTTTGCCATAGGAATCTGCCGCAGAGTATGAAATCAGGGATTCACCGATTTCAAAAGAGGCTTCCTTATCAAAAAAGTCAAATCCGGTGGCAATGGATTGCCTTTCAAGGTTGGCAAGGGTGTTGTTGACAAGATAAAATGCCAGCAGGCCCACCCCCAACATGACCACAAACTGATAAAAAAGAGCCAGTTTATCAGGATCACGAAAAAAGGATGTTTTTTCAGAAGAAACGTTGTCCATGGCTACCTTTTGCAAAAAACATTTTTTATAACCGCCACGGGCAGACGGTATTCTGGCCTCAGCCTGCCCACAACGACGCATGAAAGAATATTAGAGATATCTACTCTTTCATATAAACCCAGACATTGGCATCCTCCATATCCACTCACAAGCAGTTGACAGTTTTTTGCAAAAAATCCCAGAAAATCAGGGGATATTTTAAGAAAATGTCAGTCTGTGAATATAAGGATGCCAAAATTGAGTGTTTTTCAGTCAACGCTTACTTAAAGGGAGCAGAGTAGAGCAATCCACCGTTGGTCCACAGGGCATTTAATCCCCGTTCAATCATAAGTGGCGTATCTGTTCCCACGTTTCGTTCAAAAACCTCACCGTAATTTCCCACTTGTTTGATGATGTTATAGGCAAATTTTTCGTCCAACCCCAGGGATTTTCCATTACCCGGGGATACACCCAGAAAGCGTTTCACCCTGGGATCTGTACTTTTTAATTTTGCATCCACATTTTTTGAGGTGATACCCAATTCTTCGGCATTGATCATGGTCAGCACGGAGTAGTTGACAATATCTTTCCACTGATTGTCCCCATGACGAACAGCAGGGGCAAGGGGTTCTTTGGAGATGACTTCGGGAAGGATAATATAATCACCAGGGTTGGGAGCCACAGCACGGGTGCCTGCAAGCTGGGAGGCATCTGACGTCAGACAGTCACAGCGACCGGCAAAAAAGGCCTTGGCAAGTTCTGCGGTATTTTCAATGACCACAGGGTTCATTTTCATGCCATTGGCCCGGAAAAAATCCGCCACATTTTGCTCGGTGGTGGTTCCAGGAAGCACACAAACAGAGGCACCATCAAGTTCTTTAGCACTTTTAACACCCATTTTTTTGTGGATGAGAAACCCCTGGCCGTCATAGTAGTTGACCTGACAGAAATCAAGTCCCAGGGCCGTATCTCGACTCAGGGTCTGGGTGCAGTTACGAGTCAGCACATCAATTTCACCGGATTGAAGTGCCGTAAAGCGTGTTTTAGCGGTGAGGGGGGTAAACTTAACCTTGGAGGCATCGCCAAATACAGCTGCGGCAACGGCCCTTGCAGTGTCCACATCCAGCCCCTTCCACTCCCCTTTTGCATCGGGCTTACCAAATCCGAACAAATCCCCATTAACGCCTGCCTGGATGTAGCCCTTGGCTTTTACATCTTCAAGGGTTCCTGCCATAACAGTTGCAGATGACACAAAAACAAAGGTGAGAATGACGGTCAAACAAATCTTGAACAATTTCATGGATGATTCCTCCCTATGGGTTTAACTATATAAACAGGCCTGCGATATTGCAGTCCTTATCAACGGAATTGACCAACGGGGGCAATGAATAAAAAAAATAATCTTCATTTATTTATGTCAATTCTCTTTAAGCCTGTCAAGGCTTTACACAAATTCTAATGTTGGCTTGGCATTGCGGGATGATACATGGCTCATTTAGGGCATTGCAACGGTACTTACTCAAGGGAATTATTTCGAATAATTCGGGCTTTTGCCATGTCAAGTGCAAGGGCCGCCACCCGCCGGGAAGTCCCTTCTCCCCCCAGAAGGGAAGGTATCATCCCCAGGCGATTTTCCATGGCACAGCGTGCCGGATAATCCAGAAGACAGATGGCCCTGGTACTAATTTTATCCGGGGTGGCATCCCCCTGGAGCAGCTCCGGCATAATCTCTTCACCAACGATGATATTGGCAAGTCCCACATACTTTATCCTGACAAACAGGCGGGCAAGAGAATAGGTCACCCAGGACATTTTATATACGATAATGGTGGGCACCCTGAAAAGAGCGGCCTCCAGGGAAACAGTTCCCGATGCCGCAATAATCAAATGGGCCGTGGACAGTATCTTGGTGACATCTCCGTGGATGATTTGAAATAAATGCTTGTTGTTGTAAGGACTTAAAATGGCATTAAAGCGTTTCATGTCAACGGCGGTGGCACAGGATAACAAAAATCGAACCCCGGGCATGTGCTGTTTTATTTTTAAAGATGACTTAAGAAGAATTTCAAGAAGCGCGTCAATCTCGCTGTTTCTGGAGCCAGGTAACAAACCGACGGTAAGAACTCCATCCCTGGATTTGATCCTGGGAAGCGTCCCTGGATCATGGCAATCCAATATAGGATGTCCCACAAAGGTGTGAGGAATTTTCCATTTTCGGTACAGGGGAGCCTCAAAGGGAAAAATCAACGCCACATGATCCACATATTTTTTTATTTTTTTAAGACGGGACAACTTCCAGGCCCACACCTTGGGGGAGATATAGTAAAGAACAGGCACCCCCATGGCCTTGGCCACAGCAGCCACTTGTAAATTAAATCCCGGATAATCAATGAGAATCAACAGATCGGGTGCACATTGCGCCAACCGACCTTTGATACCCCGAAAAACCCTGGCAATGGACCGCATCTTCAGCAACACTTCAGTAACGCCCATGACGGACAGATCCCGGATGTGAAACAATATGTCCATGCCAGCCCGGGCCATGGCATCCCCGCCAATACCGGTGATATCTATTTGCGGGGCTCTTTGCTTAAGGGCCTTGACAAGATTGGCTCCATGGAGATCCCCCGAAGGTTCCCCGGCAATGATCATGATTTTTTTTGGAATGCCCTGGCAATGGGCCGTACAATCATTTGGGATATCCATCATGATAAAACATCCTCATCCGCCAGGGCCACAATGCTGATTCCCTGTTGGTTGGCCAGAGCAATCATCTCCTGTCGATCAAAGGAAAGACTTTTTTCTGCCTCCAGCACCAGCACATCGGCACCGGATTCCACCATGGTCTGGATGGTTTCAATTCCGGATGAGGGCAGATCAAACCGCAGGTCTTGCAAAGGTTTGGCGCGTTTCACAACCACAGCGCCACCGGTGCTTAAAGAAGCGCCTCGCCGGATGGTGGCATCGGTGCCATCCGCCGCCTCCACGGCAAGTACAGTGCCGTTGGACACCACCACACATTGCCCAATGTCCAGGCGACCAATTTCCCCTGCAATGTGCCAGCCAGTCTCAATATCTTTTGTGGCGGCCCGCCCCGGTTTTTTCCGAGTCCAGCACCCTTTGGGGGAAATAAGATCCGGCAACAGCAAGGTGGAAGGACAAATGGTGACACCCTCTTTTTCCAGAAGATCCGCAAAGGCCCTCATAATTCCATCATCATGGGTGTGCCCCATGGTGGCGATAAAGGAAAGGGCCTTAAAATCCGGTTTAATATCGGTGAATATCCGTGTTTTTTTAACAGTCCCCAGCATCACGGCCCGGGTAACCCCATTGTGTCGAAAAAATTTCAGCAATTTCGTCACCTGGCCCAGGTGAACCCATTGGATGGAGGTCACATGATCTGCAAGGGAGGGGGATGCCTCATTGACATAGGCCGCAGCATGCACATCAATGCCCTTTGCCTTTGCCCTTTGGGCAAACAGCAGCGGAAACTGCCCGCCCCCTGCAATGAGACCTATGGAGTTCATTTATCTTGTAACACCCCGGCTGGATCGTTCAATGAACTTAATAAAATTCACCACCTCTGGAACTTGTTCCACTTCGGCCCGAACCCGTTCCGAAGCCTGCTTAACGGTGAGACCGATGCGAAACACGATGCGATAAGCCTTTTTCAGACTCAGCAGGGTGGATTTGGAAAACGCTTTGCGTTTGAGCCCCACATTATTCAACCCATGAAGGGTGGCCCGGTCTCCTGCGGCGATGACATAGGGAGGAATGTCTTTGACCACGGCAGATTTGCCACCAATGTAGGCATGATCCCCGATTTTAACAAATTGATGGATGGCCACAAGCCCCCCCACAGTGACATTATCACCCAGCTCAATGTGGCCTGCCAGGGTGGCGTTATTGGCCAGGATCACCTGTTTTCCAGTCTTGCAGTCATGGGCGATGTGGGTATAAGCCATCAAATAATTTTCTTCCCCCACCTCGGTGTATCCCCCGCCAAAGGCAGTTCCCCGGTTAATGGTGGCAAATTCTCTGATAATGGTGCCCCGGCCTATTTTAAGGTAGGTCTTTTCCCCGTGATATTTTAGATCCTGGGGGGCAGCGCCAATGGAGGCATATTGAAAAATACGACAATCCGGGCCCACCTGGACATATTCGTCAATGATGGTGTAGGGGCCAATTTCAGTACCCGCACCAATGGTGACATTTCCCCTGACAATGGCATAGGGGCCAATGGACACATCAGGACCAATTTCCGCGTCGGCATCAATGATGGCCGTGGGATGAATCATGGGATTACTCCGTTTCAATGCGTTTTTCAATGGCTTTTATCTTTCGTTCCAGGGAGAGCAGTAATTTTCTCATTTCAGGAAGACGGGGCAGTATCCGCCCCACCTTTAGCCAGTTTTTGTGGGGCATATCTGGCATGCCCGACACAATTTCACCGGGGGGCACATTTTTGGTCACCCCGGCACCGGGTCCAACAATGGCACCATCTCCCACAAAGAGATGGCCAGAAATACCCGCCTTTCCGGCTATGATAACATTCTGGCCAATGGTGCTGCTTCCGGCAATACCCGACTGGGCCACAATTAGGGTGTGGGGCCCAATGGTGACATTATGGGCAATGTGTACCTGGTTGTCGGTCTTTACTCCCTGGCCCAGCCAGGTGCGTCCCATGGTGCCCCGATCAATGGTGTTACAGGCACCGATCTCCACATGGTCATCAATCTGGACAAATCCGGCATGGGGAATTTTTTCATGGGCCTGGCCATCCGTGGTAAACCCAAACCCATCGCTTCCAATCACCGTGCCGGAGTGAATCAGCACCTGGTTGCCGATGCAGGAGCGTTCCATTATTGTGACATTGGGCTTTATAATGGTATCATCCCCAATGCACACCCCATCTCCGATGAACACTCCGGGCATGATCCACACCCGGTGTCCCAGGGTGACATCATCACCAATAAACACATGAGAAGAGATCACAGGATTCTTTCCACAGGTAAAATTCTGACCTGTTACCGCCAGGGAAGAACAACCGGATGCAGGTCGTTTTTCCGGATAAAACCATGAGAGCATCTTGAAAAAAAACTGTTTTGGATACGCGCACACAATAAAGGTTCCCCCCATGGATTCCAAAAAGGGGATATCAAGGGTATCCGGCACCATGGTGGCCCCGGCTCTGGAGACATCCAATTGTTTAATCCATGCAGCATCCACAGCAAAGGCAAGATCCCCGGATCCTGCCTGGTCAAAGGGGGCCACCCCGTGTATCATCCGGGCAGAGTCCCCCACAACCATGGCGTTAAATTTTTTTGCGATGTGCTCAACTGAAATGGCCATCATTGTGCAGCTACAGCCTTTTTGTTGTATGCCGTGATCAGCTCTTCCGTGATATCAATGGCATCGGTGTAATACATCACCCCGCCCTCATTGATTTCAAGGATGAGATCAAAGCCTTTTTTCTTTCCCACCTCAGTGGCAAGAACCAGCACCTCGGTTTTAATTTTATTAAAATGCCGGGCCTGGATCTGTTTAAATTCTTTGAGATAAGTAGCTTTCAGGGTTTTATAATCATTGGCCTTGATGCGAAATTCCCGCTGTTTTTGTTCGCTTTTATCCTTTCCCATGACCAATGCTTCCCGCTCAAGGGTCTTTTGCAAGGCCATGAGCTCCTCTTCCTTCTGCTTGATACTGCCCTCCATCTCTTTGCCCTTTTTATTCATCTCTGCACTGGCCATTTTCCCTGGGCTTGAGTTGGAAAGAACCTTCTGGAAATTCACCACTCCAAGTTTCAGCCCGGCGGCCAGGGTGATGTCAACAGTCCCCAGAATAAAAAGTGTTGCCATAAAAATCATCATACTTGTCTTTTTCATACGATCCTCCACGGTTTAACTATTGGAGCCTGATCCTAAGTCCAGCCACCCCGATTCTTTGGTGGCCCACCCCAAAATGGGCGAAGTTAGTGCCAAGCCCAACGCTTGTTGTCATTTTAAATAACCTGCATGGCAATAAGCACCTGCCACAACAAGAAATGAAACTCCTATGATTCCAATATTTTGAACGTAGTTTCATATAACCCACATGTCCTGATGGACACAACGAATATAGGGTCGTAGACGCGGAGCCAAATGGCTGTACGCCGCCCCCGGGGAGGGGTAATGGAAGCGACCCGGAACTGTTAGACAGCCCAATTGGTCTGTTCCATTACCCCTCCCCGGGGGCTCTGCCTTAGGTAACCTTGGAGGCTACCTTTTCTTATAAACCTACATGGCAGTAAATATCTGCCACAACGAATATAGAAAGAGCAGTTGCTGGCAAAATCCAGCACCCAATACCCAGTACCCAGCACCTGCTCTTTCATATAAAAACACGGGAATCCAACAGATGTGTGAATTAAAAAGGTAAAGATTCGGATTGGTAATGTAAATGTTTGGCCAGTGCCCCATATTCGCCTATTTGGGACTGCGTAGCATACTAATGCTATGTGAGCAGGCCCAAATGGGTGAATATGGGGTGCTGGCCGAATATTTTTACTTAAAAAGTTCCCCCCATGGAAAACTCCCAGCGGCCCCCGGTGTACTCATTGCCATTGAGAATACTGCCGTATTCAATGCGGATGGGCCCCATGGGGGAGTACCACCGGACACCGCCTCCAAAACTGGTGTACAGATCGCCAATCTCAATATCCTCGCTCTTTTCATAGACATCTCCGGCATCATAAAAAACCACCCCCATAAGCTTCATATCCTCAATAATGGGAAAGGTGACTTCAGCATTGAACTGGAGGAATTTTTCTCCGCCCCGCTCTTCGGTCTGGCCTTGGGGGGTGGCATTGATGTCCTGCCAGTCATAGCCCCGGACGGAATTTATCCCCCCAAGGTAAAAACGTTCATAATCAATGTCAAGGTCACCATCGGATCGGTCATCGAGAAACCCTCCCCGGCCATGAAGAAACCCGGTAAACTTCCAGAACAGGGGATAATACCACCCGGTTTCTGCAATGTATTTTGTGAAATCAATTTCTCCCCCCAGCCAGCCGCCAGCATATTCAACGGAAATGCTGTGTTCGGAGCCCTTTGTGGGATTAAATCCGCTGTTTCTGGAATCATATCGCAAAGAGGTGGTGATGCTGCTGGTCACATAATTACCGGCATCCACATCGGTGTAGTATTCGTCCACATTTTCAATGGTGAAGTCTTCATACCCATATTTAAGCCCCAATGAGGTATAATCAAAAATTTTATACCCAAACCGCAATGCCCCGCCGGTACTGTCCTTGTCATAATAGTCGTATTCGTAGTCCCATTTGTACAGATCAATTCCAGCGGAAAGCGGAATGTCAAACAACCAGGGTTCGGTGAAACTGAAGGTATATTTGGTGGAAGATGCGGAAATTTCCGCCTTAAGGGAAGCAATCTGCCCCTTGCCCATGAAATTGCGTTCGGACACTGAAATCATCCCGAAAATTTTATCCTCACTGCTGTATCCACCGCCAAAACTGAAGGCCCCGGTTGGTTTTTCCGTAATTTCCACATTAAGGTTAACCTTATCTTCGGCACTTCCCTGGCTGGGTTTGACCTCCACATTTTCAAAATAGTCAATCCGCCTTAGATTTGCGGTGCTTCTTTGAATTTTCGACAGGGAATAAAGCTCCTGCTCGTGGACGGTGATCTGACGACGGATCACCTTGTCCCGGGTTTTGGTATTACCGGTGATTTGAATTCGTTCAAAGTAAACAGGATCTCCTTTTTGAACATCAAAAAGAATATTCACTTTTTTTGTTTCAATATCCCTGGAGATGGAGGGGCGAACATCAGCATTGGCAAAGCCCTTATCCGCATAGCGATCGGTGAGGGAAAGCATATTGGTTCGAAGCAAATCCCTGGAGTAGAGCGCATCGGTTTTAAGGCTCAGACCTGACATCAACTCATCCTGGGGGAAAATCAAATCTCCCTTAAATGAAATCTCACCAATTCGGAACTGTTCCCCCTCCTGGATTTTAAATTTAACCCAGATGCCCTCTTCCTTAAACTCAATCTCAGGATCAGATATCCGGGCATCGATGAAACCATTGTTTTTATAAAAAGCCTCCATGCGATACACATCCTGGGTGAGTTCATTTCGATCCAAATCTCCGGATGAAGTGATCCAAGACCAGAAGCCTCTTTCACTGGTTTTGATATTTTTCAAAATCTGTTTACGGCTAAAGAAGGTGTTCCCTTCCAACACCAAGGTTTCAATGCGAAGTTTTTTGCCCTCTTTGATGATAAAAACAATATCTGCCTGATTGTTCTCAAGCAACTTAAGCTCATATTCAATTTCACAATTGTGGTAATTTTTATCCGTGTACAGGGTTTGAATGGCAGCCACATCGGCCTTTAACTTATAAATATTTAAGATGGAACCGGTGCTGGTGGAGACCACATCAAAAAGTTCCTGCTCATCATAGATTCGGTTTCCCTGGAATTTAACCTTGCGGACACTGGATTTTTCCTCAACGGAATAGATAATCTCAAGTCCATTATCATACGCTTGTCGTTCAATGCGGACATCATTGAAATATCCCATGCCATAAATGGCCTTAAGATCGCTGTTCAGGCGTTCCGGGCTGTAAATATCGCCTTTGGCCGTATGAAGCATTTTCAAAATGGCATCGGATTCAATGCGGATATTACCTTTGACACTGATTTTTTCAATGAGCTTTCGGTTAAAAATCTCCCCGGATATTTCAATGCTCAATGCATTCACAGCGGAAAAAAGAGTTTCTACGCCCTGGGCTTCGGAAAAAAATGAAACAGGCCGGGTACCGGCAATAACATCCTTTACCTTCATATCCATGCTGATCTTCTCACCGGAGATAAACACCGTTCCCCACAACAGATAATCCATCCCCTGGCCCAGTCCCATGGTATTCAGATCAGACGCTTCCAGCAGGGTTACATCGTCTGGGGTCGTCATGGGGGTCACCATGGCCCCTTCAGCGATGATATTATCTGAAATCATTGAAGCAATACGGCTTCCAAGTTCCCCGGTGTCCGTAGCTGACAACATTTTCAGGGGAAACATTCCGACACTCTTTTTTTCAGCCCCCATGGTATTGACCGGTAATAGTGCCACTGCAATCAATATCATCCCAACGACCGTTTTTCGTATCCATGTCTTCATGATATCATATCCATTTTTATTTTTTTTATAATAAAGTTTCACCAACACGCTGGAATTAAAAGGCTTTCATCTTTAGCTGTGGACAGGCCGAAGCCAGAATACGATCTACCCGTGGCAGTTATAAGCACCATGGGCAAATCTCTGCCACAACACAAAAAAAATTATTCAAGCAGGAACCACCCGACACTGCCGCAGGGTCACCCGTCTTTCCATTAAATCTGCAAGCTCCTGATTATGGGTCACCACAATCAGGGTCATACCAAGTTCTCGGTTCAACTCCAGAAGCAGTTGATGTACGGCCCTTGCGTTTTCTTTGTCCAGGTTACCTGTGGGTTCATCTGCCAGCAAAAGTGAAGGCTTTGCCACCAATGCCCGGGCAATGGCCACCCGCTGCTGTTCCCCCCCGGACAGATCCTCCACCCGATGGGTCAAACGATGGGCCAGGCCCACCCTTTTTAGGATATCCATGGCCAAGGCCCTGGATTTTTCTGCCGGCTGTTCATCAATGAGGCAGGGGATCATCACATTTTCAAGGGTCGTAAACCCCTGGAGCAGGTGGTGAAACTGAAATACAAAGCCAATGGTTCTATTGCGAAACCGGGCAAGTGCTTTTTCTCCCAATGCCAGCACATTCTTGTCTTTAAAACAGAGGGTGCCGGTGTCCGGACGATCAAGGGTTCCCAGAATATGAAGCAAGGTGGATTTCCCGATCCCAGAGGCCCCGACAACCGCCATGCTCTCCCCCTGGCTGATGTCAAAATCAACCTCTTTTAAAATATCAATGGTGGCCTCAGCAGTCTTAAAGCCCTTACAAAGCCCTTTAAGGGAAACCAGAATATTATCTTTGTCATCACCCATATCGAAGTGCCTCCACCGGATCCATGGCAGCGGCCCTCCGGCAGGGATAAATGGTGGAAAGCAGACACAGCACCATGGAAGAGACCGCAATCAGGATTACATCCAGGTATTCCAGCTGGACAGGCAGGGTGGAAAAAGGATAGGCAGAGGGAAGGGTTATGAATTGATATTTTTTCAGTATTACACAGATAAAAACACCCAGAAACGTGCCAAGGGCTGTACCGGTGAGGCCCACGATCATTCCCTGGAAGATAAATATTTTTCGAATCATGGTACTGGTGGCCCCCATGGCCTTTAAAATGGCAATGTCCCGGGTTTTTTCCATGACCATCATGATCAAGGCACTGGTGATGTTAAATGCCGCCACCAGAACAATGAGTGTCAGGATAATAAACATGGCGGTTTTTTCAAGCTTCAGGGCAGAAAAAAGGCTCTGGTTCATCTCCATCCAGTCCCGGGCATAGTAAGGTGATCCCAGGTTTTTCAAAATGGCATCTTTAACATGGGCCGCAGAAAAGACATCTTCCACCCATACCCCCAGTGCAGAAATGCGATCCTTTGAGCCCAAGAGTTTCCGGGCCTCGTCAAGGTGAACCCAGGCAAGGGAGCTGTCATACTCATACATGCCGGATTCAAACAGTCCCGTGACCAAAAAGCGTTTCAAAGAGGGCATATATCCCACCGGAGAGATCATTCCCCCCGGTGACATCAAGACCAAGGCATCCCCCACAGATGCACCAATATTTTTTGCCAGTTCCCGGCCCAGCACAATGCCGGGTAGCACGCCATTGGGCCCGGATGGGGTGAGTCTGTTCTCCATATCCACCCGGGTATACCCTTTTATCAAACTTACCTGCCCATGGGGGTCAACCCCCCGGATCACAGCACCGGAAAGCCCCACCGAGGTCTTGATCATGGTCTGGGTAAACACCATGGAAGACACCGATGTCACCCCATCAATGCCCCGGATGGTCGCCTCAGTGGCATCAATCCCCTGGTAGCCCCCCGAGGCATCCATCACAAGGATATGGGGTTCCACCCCCAGTATTCTATTACGGAATTCTGTCTCTGCCCCGCTCATGACAGCAATGACAATAACCAGGGCCATCACCCCAAGGGTGACCCCGGCAATGGACAAAAGAGTGATCAGGGAGATAAAGCCTTCCCTACGCTTTGCTTTGAGGTACCGCCCGGCTATGAAGGTTTCAAGAGACATTGAATCAGGCGTTCTTTTTCATGTGGGGAAACAAAATCACCTCACGAATGGAGGGAGAATCTGTCAAAAGCATCACCAAACGATCAATGCCAATTCCCTGGCCCGCTGTGGGGGGCATGCCATATTCCAAGGCCTCCACATAGTCGGCATCCATGATATGGGCTTCACTGTCCCCATCTTCCCGCTGGGACACCTGACCAAGAAATCTTTCATACTGGTCAACGGGGTCATTGATCTCGGAAAAGCCGTTGGCAATTTCCCTGCCAGCAATGAACAGCTCAAATCGATCCGTCAAATCTGGATCAATTTCACTTTTCCGGGACAAGGGAGACACCTCCACCGGGTATCCAGTGATAAAGGTGGGTTGAATCAATTTGGGTTCCACCAGGGTATCAAAAAGTTTGGTTAGAATTTTACCGGCACGTTCTTTTTCAGTCACCTTGATACCGTTCTCTTGGGCATAGGCCAGCATGGTTTCGGGGGAATCAAGGATTGCCCGATCAAGGCCACCGATCTCCACCAGTGAATCCATCATGGAAATCCGTCGCCATTTACCCCCAAAAAGAATGGTTTCCCCCTGGTAGGTGATGGTGTCAGATCCGGTGACTTCCTTTGCGATGTGGCTGAACATCTCTTCGGTGAGATCCATCAAATCTTCGTAATTGGCATAGGCCTGGTAAAATTCCACCATGGTGAATTCAGGGTTATGCCGGGTGGAAACACCCTCATTTCGAAAATTTCGGTTGATCTCAAAGACCTTTTCAAATCCCCCCACCACCAGCCGTTTCAAGTAAAGTTCCGGGGCAATGCGAAGGAAAAGCTCCATACCAAGGGCATTATGCCAGGTTTTAAAGGGGGTGGCTTCCGCACCACCGGGAAGGGGCTGCATCATGGGGGTTTCCACCTCCATGAAATCTCTTTCTTCAAAAAATCGGCGAAGGGTGCTCACGGTTTTGCTGCGCTTGGTAAAGATATCCCTGGCCTCATTGTTCATGATAAGGTCAAGATAGCGCTGGCGATACCGTTTTTCCGGGTCTTTGATGCCATGGAACTTTTCAGGAAGGGGTCGCACTGATTTTGACAACAGTCGAAACTCCTTTGCAAGCAAGGTCCACTCACCGGTGTGGGTCAGGAAAAGAATCCCTTTCATTCCCACAAAATCTCCGATGTCCAGTTTTTTAAACATCGCATAGGTGTCATTTCCCACCTTATTTTTCTGGACATAGGCCTGGAGAGTCCCGGTTCTGTCTTTAAAACGGATAAAGGCGGATTTTCCAAAACTGTTCACGGCCATCATTCTCCCGGCCACGGCAAATTCTCGTCCGGCCTCCCCCAGTGTTTCCGGGGCAGTTTGTGTGATACCCGTGAGAACATCAATGGTATCTGACACCCTGAAATCATTGGGATATAAGGGAATGCCAGCATCTGCCAGTTCCTGATTTTTCTCTCTTCTTACCTTGAGCAGCCCACTTGATTCTTCCATGTTGTATTATATTTCCCATCTTAAATTCATAAATGATTAACTGTGAAAAATCTTCATTACCTACTCCATTTTACAACACAGTGTCAAGATTTTGTTTGGGATGGTTCAGCCTGAAAATCAGGGTAAAAGAAGTTCCCTCCCCGGGCACACTGGTGACATCCACCATCCCCCCATAGGTCTCCATGATGCGATGGGTAATGGCAAGCCCCAATCCGGTTCCATGATTTTTTGTGGTATAAAAAGGATCAAACATCATGGCAAGCACCCCACTTTCAATGCCACACCCCGTATCTTTGATGCGAAGTTTTACCTTCCCCTGGGCTGGTGATGAAAGATCAATGGAAATGGTTCCCGACCCATCCATGGCCTCAGCGGCATTTTTTAGCAGATTAAACAATATCTGACGCAGGTGTCCCACATCCATGTAAATATAAACGTCACAGGCCACATTTAAATTAAGAACAATGCCCTCACTGCACATAGGATCCTGTTCAAACAAGACCACGAGATCACGAATCGCTTTGTCCAGACGTATTTTTTTTACCCCCATGTGGTGGGGGTTGGCAAAGAGCAGAAAATCTGTCACCAGTTTACTCAACCGGTCTGTTTCCCGCAGCACAATTTGCATAAGCTGATACTTGGGCATCCCCGGGGAAAGATCTTCTTTTAGAAGCTGAATGGATCCTGAAATGGATGCCAGGGGATTTTTAATTTCATGGGCAATGCCCGCTGCCAGCTCCCCGATGGCTGCCACCTTTTCCACTCTTTTGAGATGTCTTTTCATGACGACCAGGTCATTCCGTGCCCGTCGGGTCTGCACCGCCAGTATTCCCGTGAGAAACGCCACGGCAAAGCAGGCAGACATAATAATTGCCATGCGATATATAATATGGGTCCAGGCATAGGCCGAGGCAAGGTCTCCTGTGGTACCCAGGGGAACAAGGACACCATAATACTCCAAATCAATCATCACCCCATACTGCACACTGCTCAAGGCGGCCACCACCAGACTTCCCGTCCGATGGAGGATCATACTCACCCCGATGATGACCAGCAGATAGAGAAAGGTAAACACACTGGCAAACCCACCGGTCAAAAATAATATAACGGTGACGGTCACCGTATCAAGAAAGACCTGGCCATAGACAAACCAGTGGGTATCCCCCCAGACATTTAACAGCAAAAAATAAAGGGCAGAAAGGACAAAAAGCACCAGGGCAATGGCAATCAAAAAGATAAAGGGCCGGGCCATAAAAGGGATGGATTCACTGGCACAAAAAAGTAAGGTGGCTCCCAAAAGCACCCCGGCAAAAACCAGCCTGAACGCAATGAGCCATTTTATCCGTCCCTTTGAATCTTCCGAACCGGCATGATGAATTTTCATGAAAATTACCCGACGGCGGCAGCCATCTTAAAGATGGGAAGGTACATAGCTATGACCAGCCCGCCAATGACCACCCCCAGAAAAACCATGAGAAAGGGTTCTATCATATCGGTGAGGTTACTCACGGCCTGATCCACCTCATCATCATAAAAATCCGCAATTTTTTCCAGCATGGTATCCAGGGCACCAGTGGACTCCCCCACGGCAATCATGGAACAGACCATGGAAGGAAACACACCGCTTTCAAGCAAAGGGTCTGCCATGGAACGTCCTTCCGAAATACCTGATTTAACGTCCAAAACGGCAAATTCAACGCTTTTATTTCCAGCGGTTCTGGCCACAATATCAAGGGCTTCCAGTATTGAAACCCCACTTGACATCATGGTCCCCATGGTTCGTGTAAATTTGGCCACCGCCACCTTGCGGATAAGCATGCCAAACACAGGAAGCTTTAAAAAAAGATCATCCATGATGATCTGACCTTTTTTGGTGGCATAGAATCTTTTTATGCTGAACATCGTAAAAAATATCCCCCCCAGTATATACCCTATGTTTCCAATGACAAACTCACTCAACCCCACAACCATAAGGGTGGGGGCAGGAAGGGAAGATCCAAACCCTTCAAACATCTGGGAAAAAACAGGAATAACAAAAACCAGGATAATTCCCACCACCACCACGGCCACGGCCATGGTGATACCAGGATAGG
>CAYSSE010000027.1:0-27514 GCA_964433355.1 uncultured Desulfocicer sp. | reverse complement strand
CTTCAGCATATATCTTAATCGGGCAATTGCCTTTCCTGGCGATCTTCAGCATAGAATCCGATAAATCCAGACCATGCAGATTTCTAAACCCATTTTTTGAAAACAACTTCAGCTGGTCTCCTGTCCCGCAGCACAGATCCAGAATGGGTTTGTCCTTATATTTTGAAAACTTGTTCATAACAGCTATTCTTATCTGTTTAAGAGCCCGGGAAAGCAGAGGGTCATATATTTTTGCAATGAAATCAGAATAATCATCCATATAATATTTTATTTCTCCGAACTGTTTCTTTCTTTTTAGATCTTGAGGCTCGTTGTCTTTTTTTCCCCTTGAGTTTTGCCAACTGTACTGGAGATATTTCCTGGACAGGTAAGAACACATTGAGGTGGTCTGCCATGTCCAGACCAACTAATATCGCCACCAGATTTATTAACTGAACGTTGCCTTTTTCAGCATTAAGAATCGTCCTCCGGGTTAAACCGGTTCTTGATGCCAGTTCAGCTTGGGTTAAATCGGCATTCAGCCTCGTTTGTTTTAGTCTATCCCCTAATTGTTCCGTTATGGCAGCTGGAGACATTCTATCAAATATCATAATGAACTCCATAATAGGCATTAAGTCATTTTAAGTGGTTAAAGTATTAATTTCTGCACATTATAGCTTATGTTTTTTAACAATGCAATTCATTTTCACAAAGTGTACTTTTTAGAATATTAAGAATGCCATGCCATGTGACATGGATTGCGGTGCCATCATCCTTATCAAATACTTAAATAGAATATTTCAATATTTCCTGTTTTCCAAGACACAGAACCTATGGCCACAAAACTCGGTTGGCATTTATTTTGCGTCTGGCAAAAACAATGAGTACATTTTCATTGTTAGGTCAGAACTTCTACTCATTTTTTTGATTGCAGGCAATATTTTTTCACCGTTATTTTTTGCTTTTTCCATCTCTTCCTGTACCAAACAAGCATCAATTTTGGAAAACCTTTCTGCCAAAATAGAGCATCCTTTGAGAACAATATCCATGTATTCGGCATTATGAAGATTCTGAACCAGTGGCGTTTCGGCAAGTGCAGCCCTTAATACCTTGTTCAGCGACAGCATTCCGTTTTTTTTACGACTTCTTCGTTTTTCTCCTCTAAAGAATCGTTCGAGAATGTTGTTCGTTCGTTGTGGTTGAACAGACACGATCCCTTCAGGGGTAGCAACTGCGAGTGGATCTGCGAACAGCTTTTCCCAGTATTTATCGATTTGTTTGAGCGTTTTGGAATACGTTGATTTTCTCCGCTTATCCCCAGTTAGTGCTTCTGTGAATGCAACCACTCGGCCCTTTATACTTTTCATGTCGGCATTACTGCCATCGTCATTGATACCATCCTTATTTTCAGGAAGGGCGATGCACATGGCCGATCGCAACTGATCAAATACTTCCGACTTCTTTTCCAGACTTGACGCTAAGTTCTTGAGCCTATTGTCTTTAGCTGCGATCTTTACTACCCTGTAAACTTGGTAAAAGGGCTTATTGGCTTTGACAACATCACGTAGGTGAACACCCATAATTTCTTCCAGCAACCGGTGGGCCGTTTGCAGACGTCGAAAAAAATCATAATGTGGCCTATCAAAGGGAAATCCATATCCGTTGGAGTCCTGATGGTAGTCAAACACCCAGTGGATTAAGGCACAGGCCATGATTAAGGGGACATGTTCGCAAGAGGTGGTCTGCCATGTTCCGGCTTCAAGGCTTGAGACGACTTCGTCAAGTGTCTGAGAACAGAGATTAATTTTCGATTCAAGATATTTAGCTCTCTGCCTCAGTGGCGACCGGACTCCGAGCTTCTTCAATCGTTTTTGAAGAGCGGTGTAGTCATCAAGCAGCAAACCCTTTCCGATATCGTGCAGAAAATGAAAATGGCAAACGAAATCCGCCACTCCTGGGAACACCTCTTCCACTGCCGAGATAATACCTCGCCCCATATCATGTACAAGCGCTTTAGGAGATCCGTACTGATCCTGAATACGTCGAAAAAAGGGAACCAGATACTCCTTCTTTTCGGAAGGAATTTTGATGGTATCAAGCACCAGTTCGGAAAGGCCGTCGATACCGCAGAATAGATTGGGACTGTCTCCTTCACAGGTTCCATCCACATGGAGGATATATCCCCCCCGTCGTACCATATGCTTCCGAAGGCGGGCCTGACTTTCTCGATGAGCAAGGGCAAGATAAATGATGAACTTTTGCCCCAGATAACTTATCTGGCTTTCGGACACGGAGACATTCTTTGCCGACAGCACAGTCATGACTTCTTGATTATTAGGGCTTGGTCATAAGATGGGCCACTATACGGGAACTAAATATATATTATTGTCAATTATCTGTAATTACCGACTTTATTTTTAGATCAAAAAAATCACTTCAAAGTGGCCCACGTTATGACCAACCCCGATTATTACGACAGTAAACAAAAAGCGACATGCCCACCTCGACAATGATATCGAAACCAATGTTACACCATTTGGGTACGATGCTGCCCAGTTCCGAAGAAAAAATCATATCCTCTCGTGGACAGACCAGAACTGGGGTGTCCAAAAACCCACTTTTAATTCCATTTTTTTTGCTCGGCTTTAAAACCTGACAATATTGATTAAAATGCCTGATTTTAAGCTCTTTTCAACAATCATAGCAGGGTTCAGAAACCGAGCAAGAGAAGTGGCTGATTTAGACACCCCAGACCAGAACCGTTTCTTTGACATGGAAAGCTCCAATATCCATTGTGACCACTGTCCTTTTACGGCTTTTCTGGACATTATTTTCTTTATGTTTTTTGGACAAACGCATCTTTTCCCCAATAATTTAAACAGAACCATTTACCCATTTTCAATTATAACAGATAATGATAGCTGTCCAGGACAATCTGGTTATACTCCAACATTAGAATTGCTGATCAAATAATTACTGCCTTGACGGGGACTGATTTGAAGGCGTATTATTATTTTTGAAAAAATATAAAAAAAACGCCATTTAATCCATTACAAAAGAGTAGAAAAAAATGAGTTATTCCAATAAAATTTGGATGTTATCAAGGGGATTGTAAGGTGCTTTTGGGAAGGTACCCCCAATTCTCTGACTATATTAAAGACTTTTCTAAAACTCAGTTGGGCAACAGTTTAGATTTAGGTTGTGTGCCCGGTGCATGTAATGGAAAATTCTTTCCATCCTGTACATTAGATAGCTGTGATGCTGATGAGAATATAGTAGAATCCTTTCCTGACAGATTCATAGACTGTTTCGGGATCTGAAGAAAAGAGAGCAATGAGTCATGGAAGACAAAATAAAAAATTTAAAAAAGGGCCAAACCGTTGCCCTTATTTCAGTGTTCATCTCCCTTGGTCTATCCATCATGAAAGGCATTGTGGGCTATATTTTCAATTCACAGGTACTCATTGCCGACGCCATCCACAGCGCTGCCGATCTCATGACCCATGCCGCATCCGGGTTTGGGCTCTGGATTGCCTCCAAGGCTAAAACCACCCGTTTTCCCTATGGCCTGTACCGGGCTGAAAACTTTGCCTGTATGGTGGTTGGGGTATTTATTTTTATGGCAGGAATAAATCTGTTCAAGGAAGGATTTCATAAATTATTTTATATTGGTTCAGCGACATCCTTTCCCATATTTCCAATTGCTGCCAGCCTTATCTCTTCCGTTGCCGGTTTTATCATTGCAAAAATGGAATCCAGGGTGGGGCATGCCATTGGATCACAATCTTTAATCGCCAGTTCCAAAGAAGCCTTTCTGGATATTTTCACCTCCCTGGCAGTACTGGTGGGGATTTTATTGGTTTATTACAGAATCCCCTATGCCGAAGGGATAATCATCCTGATCATTTCTCTGATCCTGGTTAAAATAGGCGCAGAAAGTGCATGGATTGCCCTGCTGATTTTAATGGACGCCAACCTGAACCCGGATTTAGAAAATGAAATTGACAAAAAAATAAAGGATATAACGGGAGTTAAAGGGGTTGGTACCGTAAAAATACGTCAATCCGGTCCATTTAAAATAATTGAATGCGTCATTATAACCCGGCCCTTACTCTCTTTATATAAGGCCCATGAGGTGGCAGATAAGGTGGAGGAAATGATTGCTAAAAATTATGATCACATTGAATCCATTTTTATCCATGTTGAGCCGGACAAAAAGAAAAACCTTAGGGCATTGATTCCCGTTAAGGAGAACCTGGGCATGGACTCCGTGGTGGATCATCATTTTGCCAGGGCATCTGGGTACCTTGTTTTGAAATTAAAGGGCGACCAGCCGGAGATTATAGATTTTTATGAAAATAAATTTCTTAAAAAAAAAGAGCATCTTGGCGTAAAAACTTCACGGTGTGCCATTGAATATGAAATAGATGTGCTGTTCACAGCAAGTATTGGAGAAATATCATTTCATATATTAAAATCTAACATGATTGATGTGTTCAAGGCAGAGGCCGGAAGTTTGGTAAAGGAAACCATTGACGACTACTACACAAATAAATTAAAGCGATTGGAAGAACCGGAGCATTTAATTGAAGACTCACAGATTTCAAAAATGCTGCCCCATGGACATAACTGAGGATACTGTTTTCCGGCTCCACTGTCAGGGCAAGCCATTTTGCTTTCTGCTGGCGTTAAATACCCGGGTATATATTCCTCAAAATAAAATCCATAAATATCAACGGTATATCTCTGTGGAATACCGAAAAACATATGCATGGGTACTTACCCCCTGTTTTTCAATTCTTGCCATTTTGACATTATAAAAACTCCTTTTTCTCCACAACCAGACGTTTCATTCCTTTAATTATATGGCTGCGCACCGTCCCCACATGATATCTGACACTGGCTTCCAGTGCAGCCTCATCCCGGTTATCAAGGCTTTCAAAAATTTTGGCATGCTCGGGCAGGGAGGTATCGGTGACACTTAAAAATACCAGATTCTGGCTGTAACGCAACATCAACACATCAAACAGCCCCTGGAGCATCTTAATTTGAATGGTGCAGTGGGACAAGGCGGCAAGGGTCATGTGAAATTTCATGTCCGTCATGATCCGTTTATAGTAATTATCATCCGCCACTGCTTTTTTATAATTTTCCACGGCAAGTTTAAGAGCCTCAACCCCCTCTTCATCCATATTTTTGATAATCTTGGGTACCAGAGAAACTTCCAACATCAGACGGGTATCATAAATTTCCTCCACCTCCCGGATGCTGATCTCGTTGACATAGTATCCTTTATTTGCCTCATGTCTAACAATGTTTGTAAATTCAAGCCACTTCAACGCCTGAATAACAGGGGTCATGCTGACACCGATGCGGGAAGCAAGATCCTTATATTTAATTTTCTGACCGGATTGAATTTCATTATAAAACAGCATTTGACGGATGGCCATGTAAGCCTTCTGGGTCATATCTGTTTTCTCAGGTTCTTTTTTATCATTTTTTCGAGGCATGGATTTCCTTTACATCAAAAATATATTCCCAGGGATTGATCACAATTCCCGCCGATTTAGGATAGGGATCACATAGGGATTCAAACTTCTCCCCCACCCCATGCCATGGAAATGGAATGGGAAACAACCCTATACTCCATCAAAATTCCTGAAATCACAAGATAATTTTTAATCAATTTTTAATTGACACACCATCTTTTTTGTGCAATATGTTTTATTGAAAAGTTTATTAAATAATTTATTAACTTTTTAATTAAATACACCCTATTTGAATTTAATACCGCTTTCCGGACTATTTTTTTAATCTGAACATGAAAGAAAATATTCGATTCAGTGGTAAGTACCCGAGCATATATTCCTCAAAATAAAATCTATAAATATCAATGGAATATGTCTGTGTAATACCGAAAAACATATGTGTGGGTACTTATGGGGTGGTTACAGCATTGGTCATTTTAGGATGGAGACAGTGATCCCATAAAATAAAACCCAGTAGCCCAATAGCCCAACCAAGCCAAATGTCTTTAATTTATGTGTTAACAAATATCGTAGAAAGGAGCGTAAAATAATGAATGGTGCTCAAACGATTGTCGAAATGTTAAAACAATATCAGGTAAAGGTATTGTTTGGTGTACCTGGAGACACCAGTATTAAACTTTATGAGGCACTATATGACAATCAGGAAAATATTACCCATGTCATGGCCAAGGACGAAAGATCAGCTGCCTTCATGGCCGATGCTTATGCAAGGCTTAGCCACAAGCCCGGCATTTGCGAATGTCCCTCGGGTGCTGGTTCCCTTTATACAGTTCCCGGTGTGGCCGAGGCCAATGCATCCTCCATTCCCGTCATTGCCATCACATCTGATGTTCCGCTATCCGGGGAAGGCAAGCAGACCATCACCGAGCTTGACACCCAAAAACTCTTTGAATCCATCAGCAAATGGGCTTATGTGGTCAAAGATGTTAAAAAAGTCCCAGAAGTGATGCGAAGGGCTTTCAGAATCGCCACTACAGGACGGCCCGGTGCGGTCCATCTGGCCATTCCCAAAGAGGTTCTGTACGGCGAACTTCCAGAATCAACCCCCCTTTACAGCGACGAAAACTGTTGCCAATACCCGGCATTCCGCACCCGGGGAGCCCGGGTGGAGCTGGAGAAAATGGTGGCTCACATGGTAGACGCTAAAAAGCTGACCCTCATTGTGGGGGGAGGTGCCAACCATTCCCAGGCAGGTGATGCCGTTCAATCCATGGCAGAATGGATGGTATCTCCAGTGGTCTCCACCATATCGGGTCAGGGTATCATGCCAGACAATCACCCCCTGGCATTGGGAGTCATCGGCGACAACGGTTTTCACCCCCATGCCCACCGGGCCATTGAGGAGGCAGATGTGCTGTTGTACATTGGCTGCAAAATGGGTTCCGTATCCACCATCAACTGGACCATGCCCTCGGAAAAACCTGGTAGAAAAATTCTCCAGATTGATCTCAACCCTGAGATGCTGTCCAATAACTTTCCCAACACCCTTAGCGTGGCTGGGGATGCAAGGTTGGTGGTGGAAGATCTGCTTACCCTTTTAAAGGGGAAAACCGCCCACAGGCAAGCATCGGACTGGGTTAATGATCTTAATGCCCAGCGCTGTTCATTCTGGCAAGAGGCTGAAAAGAATTTTCAGATGGATAGCACCCCTTTAAAACCCCATCGTATCATTGCCGAACTGAACCGCCACCTTGATGAAACCGCCATCGTCATTTCCGATGCTGGAACCCCCACCCCCTACACCACCCGGTATCTGAAACTGGCCGCTAAAAATTCCAGATTCATCATTCCCCGGGCTTACGGTGGCCTGGGCTATGCCATTCCCGCCGTGGTGGGTGCCCATTTTGCACGGCCCGATGCAAAACTTGTGGGACTGTTTGGCGATGGCTCCCTTGGTATGTCTGCCGGAGAGTTGGAGACCATCTCCAGACTCAATATTCCCGCTGTGCTCATCCACTTTAACAACAGTGCCTTTGGCTGGATCAAGGCCCTTCAGAAACTCCATTCCAACGAAAATTACTTTTCAGTAGATTTTAATGCAAACAACCCGGCTAAGGTGGCAGAAGGCTTCGGTTTAAAGGCTCTATCCATTGAAACCGTTGAAGAGTTGGAACAAGGGCTTGAAATTGCGTTTAATTCCAAAGCCCCCATATTTTTGGATGTGAAAAGCGAACCCGAATCCGATGACATTCCTCCGGTTTATTCCTGGATGCAGAACACATGAATCCTAAAAAAGACATTATGATCTCGTGAGTTGTAAGTTATATTTTCAATGCCTTCGCCAATTTTAAATTGAATTGGAATTTGGCGAAAGTATTGATTTTGCCAACTCTATTTTAAATTGATCCACCAACATTAACGGGGCTCCTCACAAGTTGTTTCATGCATATACACTAAAGAACCAACGGTGTGAAGCCTAACTTTCAACAAAGGGAGAAAACAATGAAAAAAGCAATGATCGGCATGTTCACATTTCTTGCGGCAGTCCTTATTACTCTGCCCGGCACAACCATGGCCAACGAATTCAAAGTCACAGAATCCACCACCATGACCTGGGTGGCCGGGGGCGTTGGCGGTGGCTGGTATGTCCAGGCCGGTGGTATTGCCAGAATGATCGCAGAAAAAGAACCCAACATTATTTTAAAAGTGGTTCCCGGCGGCGGTGTGGTCAATCCCGTACGCGTGTCCAGACATAAAGACGATTTTGGCTGGGGCATCACCTTTGTGGATAAAATGGCACTGAAGGGACTCGCACCAGTTTATAAAAAACCCAACCCGGATGTGCGCTCTCTGGGCGGTATTTTCGGCATCTATCACATCCATGTACTGGGAGCTGCCGACAAGGGTATCACTACCATGTCCCAGCTGGCTGATATGGTAAAAGCCGGTGAAAAAGTCAAAGTGGCCGCCCCCATGAAAGGAACTTCAGATTTACCCCTGATGAACACCATTCTGGAATTTTATGGCATCTCCCTGGATGACATCAAAAAATCAGGTGGCAAGGTCTTCCATTCCGTTTATTCCGACATGGTCAACCTCTATAAAGACAAACATGTGGATTTTGTATTTACCCATCTGGGACTTCCCGGTGCAGCCATCACCGAGATGACTGTCAGTCGTGATTCATCCCTGATTTCGCTATCTAATGACTGTATCAACCACCTCAATGCGGAGCTTGGCACCCTGTCTCTGGATTCCGGCAGAAGCATGATTCCCAAGGGAACTTACAAAGATCAGACCGATGATGTTTCTACAGTTGTGTCGGCGGGTGAGCTGATCATCAACAAAGATGTGCCGGATAATGTGGCGTATACCGTCATTAAAATCATCTGTGAAAATACAAAAGAACTTTACGCCATCAACCCGGCTAACAAAAATTTCATACCTGAAACCGGATGGAAAAATGTGGCACTTCCCCTCCACCCCGGGGCAGAAAAATATTATAAAGATGCTGGATTCATGAAGTAAGGGACTTCATAAGAATAAAACTACCCACTTTCAAACCGGATGCCCAGTATTTGCAGCATGTCTTAAGTGAAAACGGGTAGATTATTTGTTGGAAGGACTCGCTGCGCTCGCCTTCCAACCAAAAGTTGCAACAGACATGCTTCGCATGCTGATGAACTTTTGGTTATGAACTCCCTAAGCATAAATTTTAGAAAGAATCGGAATCGGATTGAACAGAATTTATTCCACTGCCTTTCTAATCAATATATCTTGTACCTTGGACGGTCATTGCCTCTAACATGGAGCCAATGACCGTCAAAAGATAAATAAAATAGCCAGACCAGCCATGCTCACCAAGCCGTTCGAACAATTGAGGCGTTAGAGCTGTTCGACTAAGTTCCAGATAACCTGCAGAGCAAAAGGGCTGATCGCCTTTGGCTCCCAATGGGCAGAACCCATCCCTCGCCAGGGGCTCTGCTGTCGGTATTTTAATGCTGTATTTATCATAAACAAATCAGGGGATGTGTCATGAATAAACTCAATACCTGGCAAGACAAGGCCATTGGTGCCTGGCTTGTCATTGTTTCCATTTTTCAGTTGTATACGGCCACTGTGGGGATTTTTCAGCCCCGGATACAGCGGGGCATTCATCTCATGTTTTTGTTGCCTGCTGCCTTTGTTTTGTTTCCAGCATTTAACAAGGAACGCTTGAAAGTGGGCATTGGTAACTGGGTTTTAGCACTCTTGTCCATTTTTCCTCCCTTGTACATAGTCATTTTCCATGAACGGCTCACCGAACGTATGGAATTTGTGGATGATGTTCTGCCCATTGAGCTTATCCTTGGCAGCATGATGATTCTCTTACTTCTGGAGGCCGTCCGCCGGGCCGTGGTTCCGGCCATGGCAATTCTCATTGGCGGTGCCTTTGTCTATCTTTTAGCAGCCCCCTATCTTTCCGGGGTGTTTTATGCAAAGCCCCTACCCTTTGCCGAACTCATTGAAATGCAATATCTCATCACCGATGCCGGCATTTTTGGCTCCATCACTGGGGTTTCGGCCACCTTTGTGGCGTTGTTTGTCATTTTTGGAGCCTTCATGGAAGTGACAAAAACAGGACAGTTCTTCACGGATCTGGCCTGTAGAGTGGCGGGTAAAAGCAATGGTGGGCCGGCTAAAATCGCAGTTATTTCCTCCGGGCTTTTTGGCTCAATCTCCGGCGTGGCCGCAGCCAATGTGTATTCCACTGGTGTTTTCACCATTCCTTTGATGAAAAAATTGGGATATCGCCGCAGATTTGCCGGAGCCGTGGAAGCAGCAGCCTCCACAGGCGGGATGCTCATGCCCCCAGTGATGGGGGCTGGTGCCTTTGTCATGGCTGAAATCACAGGTATCTCCTATGTCAACATCGTCATCGCCGCCATGCTCGGCTCCCTGCTGTTATATGCCAGCATGGTGATTCGAGTCCATTACACGGCAAAAAGAGAAAATCTGTCCGGGGTAACAGAATCGGATATCATTTCTTATAAGCAACTTTTAAGGGATTCCTATCTGCTCATTCCCATGGTTTTTCTGGTGGTGATGCTTCTTCGTGGGTATTCGCCCTTTATGGCAGCCAATGCAGCCATCGGCGTTACTTTTTTGATCAGTTTCCTTAAAAAAGAGACCCGCATGACCCCGGCCCGCCTCTGGCAGACCTTGAGTCTTGCCGGTCGTAACATGATCATGATTGCCCTTGCCTGTGCTGGAGCTGGCATGGTGGTGGCCATTGTCACCCACACCGGCCTTGCCCTTGGCATTGCCACTGTCATCACCAACTGGTCTGGGGGCCACATGCTGCCAGCCATGCTGTTGATCATGTTCACCTCTCTTGTTATGGGCATGGGGCTTCCCTGTACCCCGGCCTACATTATTGCCATTACCATTGGTGGCCCTGCCCTGCTTGCCATGGGCGCGGATATGCTGTCAGCCCATCTGTTTGTCTATTATTTTGCCGTCCTTGCCGGAGTAACCCCGCCGGTGTGCGTCCCTGCCTTTTGTGCCGCCTCCATTGCCAATTCTAAACCCCTTCAAACGGGCATAGAGGCTTTTAAACTGTCCCTGGCTGGATTTTTAATTCCCTATGTGTTTGTGTTTAACCCGGCCCTGCTCATGCGGGGTACCCCCCTTGAAATTATCACGGTGGTGCTGGGGCTGGTGGTTGCCATCATCTTTTTTGCTGGGGCCCTGAGTGGATATTTTTTCAAACCCTTGAATATGATTTCAAAGGCAGGTTTGCTGGTTCTGGCAGGGCTTACCACCTTTTTATGCGCCAGACCCGACGTGATTAACTCGTCACTGGCCAGAATCACGATAGTGACAATCCTTGCAAGCATTGTATTCCGGCCCTTGTGGTTAAAAACCAGGGCCGCCAAGGGGATGAACTCCGGACAAAATGCCTGACCCTGTTCTCCCGGAGAAATGTTCTTGACATATTCCCAAACTTAAAGGATTGGGATTCTAAAAGATCGCTATTAAAAATTTCTGATTCATCGAGATAAAGGACCTATTAGTTTGAAACAGATAAAACCGCATATCCTCATCATTGGCGGTGGGGTCATCGGCACCGCCATTGCCTATCATCTGGCCAAACAAAATGCCCGGGTGACCCTTATTGAAGAAAAAGATCTTGCCTCGGGCAGTTCCGGTGCCTGTGACGGTCTGGTGTTCATGCAGTCCAAGAAACCGGGCATCCACCTTTCCCTTGCCATGGAAAGCCTTAAACGCTTTCAATCATTGCAACAGGAATTGCCCGTTGACATTGAATTTAAGCAGACCGGCGGCATGGTGATCATTGAGACCGATGCCGAATACCGGGCCATGGAAAAATACACCCAGGAGCAGCAAAAGAACGATCTGGATGTACGCCTGCTGGACCGCACCCAGACCCTTGAAAAAGAACCTTTTTTATCCCATGATATTCTGGGTGCTTCTTTTTCCCCTCTGGACGGCCAGGTCAACCCCATCAATCTGGCACTGGGATTTGCCCAGGCAGCTAAAAGAGCCCATGCAGACATTGTCACCCAGACAAAAGTACTGGGCCTTGGCACAAAAAACAACCGGCTGACAGGGGTTCATACCACCCGGGGATTTTTTAAAGCCGACATGGTGGTCAATGCCGCCGGATCCATGGCATCCAGGGTGTCGGACATGGTGGGGATATCGCTTCCCATCCGCCCCCGTCGGGGTCAAATCGTGGTGACCCACGGGGCAAGACCCGTGCTTCGCCATTGCATGATCTCCGCCAAGTACATTGCCGCCAAATACGATCCCTCCCTGGCAGACAAGGGCGGAGAAGGGATCTCCATGGAACAGACGGACAATGGCAACCTGCTATTGGGTTCCACCCGGGAATTTGTGGGATTTAATAAAGAAAACACCCTGGAGGGCATCAAAAAGATCATCTCCCAGACTGCCGGTCTTCTTCCGGTGTTAAAAACATTTCAGGTAATCCGCACCTTTGCAGGACTTCGGCCCTACACCCCGGATGGTCTGCCCATTCTGGGGCCGGTGAAGTCTTTGGAGGGATTTATCATGGCCGCTGGACACGAGGGCGATGGCATTGCCCTGTCCCCCATCACAGGGGATCTCATGGCCCAGATGCTTTTAGGGCATCCTTTGCCCATTAACCTGGATGCTTTTTCACCAGACCGATTTGAAAACAAAGGGTAAATATTCGGCCAGCACCCCATCTTCCTCTAAGTTTGGCCTGCTCACATAGCATTAGTATGCTACGCAGTCCCAAATAAACGAATATGGGCACCGGCCAAATATTTATATGACCATCCCTAATATTTACCGCAGAGGAACTGAAAGCTAATGGATAAGAAGGGAATAAAAACAGACACAGATCTTAGAATCGGGTCTGTGCAACGGGGCAAAAAAATAACCCTCACCGTGGACGGAAAGCCCGTCACTGCCCATGAGGGAGAGACCGTTCATGCGGCCCTGGTGGCATCGGGCATTCAAATATTGGGGATCACCCGAAAGAGCCATCAAAACCGAGGTATTTTATGCGGTATGGGTATCTGCTATCAATGCCGGGTTGAGATTAACGGCATTCCGGACCAGCGGGCCTGCATGACACAGGTAAAGGCGAACATGGATATTTTAACCCACCAGACTAACTCCCATAATACCCACCCGGACATGAAACTTTCTCCGGGCAGACAGGGGTCAGAAATCCAGGGGGAAATGTAGAAATGACGGTGCAATGTAAGTATCACGTAATTATTGTGGGATGCGGCTTGGCAGGGATGTCCGCCGCCGACACCCTTGCCGGTAAGGGACTGGACATTTTGATCATTGATGAAAACGTCCATGCCGGGGGTCAATTGATCCGGAAAGTACCCAAAAAAGTCCCATGGTTTCCCCGCATGGAGCCCGATGGCATGAAAAAAAAGGGGTTTAGCCTGGCCCAGCGGGTAAACCGCCTGAGCCGGGAAACAAATATCCCCTCAGGCCAGGGCATGGAACGCCTGATCCAGGCCCAGGTGCTGGGTATTTTCAATGAAAACAGACTTTTGATCCAGACATCTTCCCCTGACAAAGGGGAGACCATGGTGGATGTCCAGGCAGATCATCTGATCCTGGCCACCGGTGCCCGGGAACGATATCTCCCCTTTAAGGGGTGGAATCTGCCCGGTGTTATCTCATTGGGGGCGGCTCAGATTCTCATGAAAAGCCATGGGGTGCTGCCCGCCCAGGAAACCCTTATTGCTGGGAGCAGCCCGCTTCAGATGGTGCTGGCCACAGAACTTTTGACCAATGGGGGCCGGGTGAGTGCCCTTTTGGATGAAAATACCCTGAAAAAGAAATTCTCTTTTCTACCCCACATTAAAAATCATTGGCCCAAGCTTCTGGAGGGTGGTTTTCACATGGGCAAAATGGCCCTGGCCCACACCCCCATGAAACAAGGGGTTCGCATTGTTGAAGCTTGTGGAGGAGAGAGGCTGGAGTCAGTGATTGTTGCAAAAATAAACTTTAAAGGTCATGTGATCCTGGGTACGGAAACAACCTGGCCCACCCGTTCCCTTGCCATGGGATATGGCTTTGTTCCCAACATTGAACTGCCAGTGCAGGCAGGGTGTGATGTCTCCTATGACAAAGACAAGGGGGGCTGGGTGATCCAGGTGGATGATCATCTTGAAACCTCGGTGCCGGGGGTTTATGCCGCAGGCGAAATCACCGGTATTGCCGGTGCCAAGAAATCCCATGTGGAGGGTAAACTGGTGGCCCTGTCCATCCTGGAAAAACTGGGCAAAAGGGATCAAGCGGGGGTGACTGATGGAAAAGATAGCTTGCAAGGGGAATATCGTCGATTGATAGCCCAGCGTCGTCGCCAGATGGATTATGGGGTGTTTCTCAATGATCTTTGCCGGGTGCCATCTTCGGCCTACGCTGCCATCCCCGATGATACTATTATCTGCCGGTGCGAAGAGATCACCATGGGACAGATCAAAAAAAGTATAGGACAGGGTTTTCACACCACCGGGGGGCTTAAAAAAGCCACTCGATGCGGCATGGGACGATGCCAGGGCCGCATCTGTGGACCTGTTATCCTTGATATTATTACGGCGTTGACCCGGAAAAAACCGGAGAACATTGGCGCTTCCCACACCAGAGCACCGGTGAAGAATGTGGGGGTGGGTGCTTTTTTAAATTCGTGATAGGCGCATATATCCATCACCGGCACAACAAAAAAGGTAATGATCTCATGCCGCCCTCGACGGCTGCCCTGACCGAAACGGGAACGTCGGGGGGTATTTTTGCCCTTCCAGGTTAAACCACAGAAACTGCGGGCAAGTTTGTCCTCAAACAGAGTCTGTGCTTATTAACGCCTAAAAGGGCAAAAAGTCTCCCCCTTTGGTTCCCAATGTTCCGGTCAGGGCAGCCGACGGGGGTTCTGTTGTCGGTACTTCCATACAAACTAATCCTACAGAAGAGATTCCTATGGCTGCTTCCCAAAAAATAATATCTCCTGCCCCGTTCATGGGCATTATCATGCTGGACACCACCTTTCCCCGTATCAAGGGAGATATCGGCAATCCTGCCACATTTGATTTCCCAGTCCAGTATCAGGTGGTGAAAAACGCCTCTGTGGAACGTCTGGTGATTAAGGCCGACGAAAATCTGATACAACCCTTCATCGACACGGGGCGCGACCTGATTAACTCGGGGGCCATTGCCCTTGGTACCTCATGCGGCTTTCTGGCCCTGTTTCATAAAGCCTTGATAACGGCCCTGGATGTTCCCGTGTTTTCATCCAGCTTACTCCAGGTACACCTGGCTCGGACGATTTTAAAATCCGGTCAGAAGGTGGGGATTATCACCGCCCGAAAATCTGCTCTGACCCGGAAACATCTGAACGCCATCGGCATTGAAGATATCCCTATGGCCATACAGGGCATGGATCAGGCAAGGGAGTTCACCGAGGTGTTTATCCAGGGCAAAACCACTTTGGATGAAGCCCTGTGCCGCAGGGAAATGGCGGCGGCTGCCCGGGAGCTGATCACCACCCATCCCGAGGTGGGTCCTATTGTGCTGGAATGTACCAATATGCCGCCCTATGCTAACGAAATCCGTCAGGTCACCGGGCGACTGGTGTTTGATGTTACCACTTTGATTAATACTGCCTGGGCTTCGCTCCTGCCCATAAATATTTCGAGCTGTGCGGGTAGCAATTATTTGCTGCGCATTAACAATACAAATGTAATAAATTAGAGCTGTTTGAGCCTTTAATCTGTATCTATACTATTGTAAATAGCACTGAGGTTCCAGTCCAAATAGGCTCAGCGATGACCTACCCGCACAGCTCGAAATATTTCAGGAATCAAGCAGCGAGCCTTTCAGAATAAAAAAGTTCATTCCATTGATCGTTAAGCTGAACGGCCTTAAGAATGCCAAGAGATTTACTGCCAGATGTGCTCCAGTTCATCCCATTGTGCTTTTGTCGTTCTCCCACAACCTGATTCACACCGCTTTCCACGCGCCCGTTTCCAATAACCTTTCCAAGGCGTTTCCGTTCTTCGTAATTTATGATTTCGGCACGGTACTTATCAAGATAGCCTACAATCCCTGTTTCCACTTCATCCGCATCTCACAGGCAATTCATGCTCTTCAATCTTGCCCATGGCCTCATCGATTTTTCCAGGCCACAAATATGAAAATCTCGAATTAATCAACAGACTCATTGATCAAGTCACACGCGAATTCAACCTCTCAACGATAATGCAAGTCTGACTACTCCCGGTATATGTCAAAATAAAAAAACTTGATCATTGAGATTTAGATTATTATACTTGTCTGTGCTGAAAAGCAAGGTGCCTGGGCAATTCTATTATGGTGCTTAAGAAAAACCATTGGCATGTAATCAGATGATTCCGTTCTTGATTTGAGACACAACATGATCCAAAATTAAAAATGAGGAAGAAGTGGCATGACCTATGAAGGACACCCACTGCCCCCTTTAATTGAAGGGGTGCTGGTTAAACGGTATAAACGATTTCTGGCGGATGTGATCTTGAATGATGGGACCATGGTAACAGCCCATTGCCCCAATTCTGGGTCCATGCGGGGCTGCAGTGAACCCGGGCGGCCGGTGTACCTTTCCCAGAGTGACAATCCCAAAAGAAAACTCAAATATACCTGGGAACTCATGGAGATGCCCCACACCCTCATTGGTATCAATACCTTGATACCCAATAAACTGGTGCTGGCCTCCATTGCCCATGGACTGGTGCCGGAATTGTCGGGGTATTCTCAGTTTAAGCCTGAGATTAAAACCAGCGACCACACCCGGCTGGATATTTTACTCACCAGGGACAATGGGGAAAAGTGTTACGTGGAGGTGAAAAACTGCACACTGGTGGAAGAGGGCGTGGCACGCTTTCCTGACGCTGTCACCACCCGGGGCCAGAAACATCTGGACGAACTGGAGTGGCTGGCGACAAAAGGCCATCGGGCCGTTTTGTTTTTTCTGATCCAACGCATGGATGCCATTCGTTTTAAACCGGCAGCGGACATTGACCCGGTGTATGCGGATGCCCTGGCAAGGGTGGCTGAAAATGGTGTGGAAGTGATTGCCAGAAGTGCTGTGATGACCCGGGAGATGATCTCCATGGGTAAGCCGTTGCCTATGGTTCTCACATCCTGAAACCAGGTTTGGCTCTGACCCGATGGGCCATTGAAAAAATCCAGAAACTGGAATATGATGGTGCTGATATCGTTTTTGTTAGAGTTTTAGGGGAAATTGAGTAAGGATCAGTCCTGTGATCCACCGGTTTTCGAGCTACTCCCGTTCATGGAAGACTACATTAAATTGTCATATTATTATTTTCAAAATAAGGGGTGCAATGAAGCTTTTTTACAAAGTTTATATCTTTTTAATCATTACGCTCATAGTTATCCTGGGATGGTATGGCTATATCGTTTATCAGCGTGAAATCAACCAATTCAACAATGATATGGAAAGGAATGCCTTTCTACTGGGGCAGGCTATCTCTGGCCCTATTGGACATATCTGGGAACAATCCGGTATGGACATGGCCCTTGAGTTAATTAATGATTTCAACCGGAGTGAAGACCAAATAGACATCAGATGGATCTGGCTCGATAATCGTTCCCATGACCTGCAGACGACCCGATTGCCATCCAATTTGCGAAATAGAATCATTAGCGGCGAAAGCATCTCCTTGACCATGAACGACCTCAAAGGGGAACCGTACCGGTTCTCCTATATACCCATCAAAATACCCCAAAATCCCATGGGTGCCATTGAAATATCCGAATCTTTAATGAAAATGAAAAAATATACACGGGATTCATTCGTCCATCTTTTTTACACTGGCGGTCTCCTTCTCCTGACGTTCGGTATCATTCTATGGCATCGCTTCAACATCTGGATTCATCAACCCCTCCAGCGATTCATCGAAAAATCGGCGAAGATAGGTGAGGGCGATCTGGATCCTGATCTGGAGGTCAAAGGAAATGATGAATTCAGCCAGTTGGCTGCCACATTTAATGGTATGTGTGAAAATCTCAATGCCACGTTGAAGTCCATTCGTATTGAACATGAAAAACGGATCGGTGCGCTGGAGCAACTGCGGCATACGGAAAGACTCGCCACCCTTGGCAGACTTTCAGCAGGTGTGGCCCACGAACTTGGCACACCCCTAAATGTTATATCAGGTCGTTCCAAACTGATCCACAAAGGGCAGCTTACCCCCCCGGAAATCGTGGACAATGCCCGAATTATCGGTGAGCAGTCGAAGCGCATGACCCGAATTATCCAGAGCCTGCTTGATTTTTCAAGGAGACGGCAGCTAAATCGACAATATGAGGATATGACCCTGGTGGTGGGTAAGGTCGTCGAAATGCTCACCTCAACCGCCACAAAGGCAAAGGTCTCATTGAAACTGGTACAAAAAGAAAAATTGCCCCAGGTTCTCATTGATTTTTCCCAGATTCAACAGGTACTGACCAATTTGATCATGAACGGCATACAGGCAATGCCCGAGGGGGGCACCCTTTTGTTGTCGTTGTTTACGATAGAGACACATCCGCCTGAAGAAAATTTTGCAGACAAACCTTATCTGGCGGTCCAGGTGGAAGACGAGGGACAAGGAATCGCCGAAGAAAACATGGCGTATCTTTTTGAACCTTTTTTTACAACCAAAGAAATGGGGCAGGGAAGCGGTTTGGGACTGTCCATTGTCTTTGGTATTGTTGAAGAACATGGCGGTTGGATCAACGTAAAGAACCGGGCTGATAGGGGCGCCTGTCTCACCGTCTTTTTTCCGGTGGAGGTTAGCTGATGACTGGAAAGGTGTTGATTGTGGATGATGATCAGGCCATGTGTGAAATGCTTGATTCTGATCTGCGTATGCGTGGGTTTTCTCCCACCTGGTTTACCCGGGCCGACGAGGCACTCGCCCACATCAATGAAACAGAATACAATGTCATTCTAACGGATATAAATATGCCCGGTATGTCCGGCATCCAGTTATGTGAACGGATGTCCCTTAACCGGCCGGATATTCCGGTTATTGCCATAACAGGCTTTGGCAGTCTTGAAACTGCCATATCAGCCATTCGAGCTGGCGCATATGATTTTGTTTCCAAACCCGTGGATACGGATCTCCTTGAACTGATACTGGATAGGGCAATTTCACACCATTTGCTCCAGGAAAAAATAAAACAACTCAGCAAAGAAAAAGAACAACCCAATGGCATGGCTGATATCATTGGGCAAAGTCTGCCCATGCAATCCCTTTTTTCCCGGATCAGTCGAGTTGCCAGCACCAATGCCTCGGTGCTTATCTGTGGAGAGACCGGTACGGGAAAGGAATTGGTGGCCCAGACACTGCACAAAAAGGCAATGGGGAGAAAAGGCCCTTTTGTGCCGATTAATTGTTCGACGTTGCCCGAGCACCTCCTGGAGAGTGAGCTTTTCGGGCACAAACGGGGTGCCTTTACAGACGCCGGGAAAGATCATTCAGGGCTTTTCCTTGAGGCGGAAGGTGGCACTCTCTTTCTGGATGAAATCGGAGAGATCCCCATACGTCTACAACCCAAGTTGTTGCGTGTCCTTGAAGAAAGACGTCTCAGACCGGTTGGCGGAAACCGAGAAATTGCCTTTGATGTTCGAATCATCTCTGCTACCAATCGGGATTTGGAATCTGCTGTAGAGGAAAAGAGGTTCCGGGATGACCTGTTTTATCGTATTAATGTCATTCAGCTGGAGGTGCCGCCCCTGCGCGCGCGTGGAACAGACATTCTTTTGCTGGCCAATCATTTTGTAAAATATTTTGCGGACTGCACCGAAAAACAGGTGAGCGGCATCTCAAATGGTGCAGCTAAAAAATTGCTCGCTTACTCGTGGCCGGGAAATGTCCGAGAACTTCGCAATGCCGTTGAACGCGCTGTGGTACTGACCCGTTTCAACAAATTGACTGTTGACGATTTTCCTAAAAAAATCAGGACGTACCCGGCCGATGAACTGGTATTGGGAACCGGTGACCCTTCAGAACTTGTTTCCATGGAAGAGATGGAGCGTCGCTATATCCTGCATGTGATGAAAATCGTAAAGGAAAATCGAACCATGGCAGCTCGCATACTGAAACTGGATCGCAAGACCCTTTATCGAAAATTACAGAAATATAAGATTGATCCATCGGAATAAGTACCCACATATATATTTTTCAGTATTCAATGAATATATATCGTTGATATCTCTGGGTTTTATGTTGAAGAACATATGCTCGGGTACTTAACGTAAGGAATGAGTCCGCAATAACTTTTCCATTTCGGAGGCGGGGACACATTTCGGAGGCGGGAACAGATTTGAAAATCTGTCCCCTAAGCGCAGGTCTCTTGTCCAGCCAAATATCATCATAAACTTCATCCCTCTGATTTTCTTTTTTAAAATCCATTATTTTTTGTTCATCAATTTTGCTGTATGGCACAGGCGCTATCTTTTGCTGCTTTCAGCAAAAATGTTTCGTCAAAAGGACCCACCCAAATAATATCGACTAAAAGTTACCAGCCTTGATATCCAGATGGGGCATTTTCCCCGACCGGGGCATTTTGCCCCATTCTATATGATCTAATTATCTGATTTTACAACAAAAAAACATGGCACGGATTCTGCTTTAATCAGAACTTAGCGGTGGTGTTAATTTGTTTTTGCAACAAAATAAAAGCCGGATAATTCACCGGATATTTCTTGGAATCGTCAAAGATGGAGATAAAAAATGAGAGCAAATTCAACAAACCTTAAATCAAGGCAAAAAAACCTGTGTAACCCCTTGGGAAACGATACGTTTCATATCCTGCTCGCAGATGATGATAATGAGATGCGTAAACTTTTGTCCCAGATGTTTCATAAGGCTGGTTTTGCGGTCACAGAATGCATAAACGGCATAGATTTGCTGATGCATCTGGAATCATTCCTTTTTCCCGAAGAACAAAAGCAACATAAGTTCGATCTCATTATTTCAGATATTCGAATGCCCGGACTTACCGGAATGGAAATACTTGAAGGCATTCAGAGTGGCAGGGGATTTCCACCCATGATACTGATTACCGCATTTGGTGATGAAGAGACGCATCTTCAGGCGAAAAAATTCAATGCCGCAGCTATGTTTGACAAACCTTTTGACATTGATGATCTCCTGGACAAGGTCAAAGAATTGCTTTTCTGAGACATCAAAACGCCTGGATTCTTTTGTTTTCAAACAGATTTTTCATTCTTCATCAGGGGGGACTTTTTTCCATGACAACCAGAAAATGGGTTATTATTCCTGTATTGCTGGGCTCCATGGCTGTCGTATTTGGGACTTTGAATTTCACCGACAAAAAAAAACCGATTCCGGTAACAAAACAATCCCACATGACGGAATCCAATAGCAACACCAACGTTGACCGATCCCGGCAGCCAGAGTATGTTTCCGTGGGCTTAAAACGGGGGTTTAAAACCTTGATTGCCGGAGAAACCGGCAGCTTTGAACTTGAAGCCCGGCTGAATGAAACAAAAAACAGTAAAGAGGGGCCTCTGACCTGGAATGCAAATACCGACGGCAACGCTATGATGGTTTGGATAGCCTCCCCACGGGATAGTGGTATTGCCTTCCTTGGCACGGATCAGCTGGATAGGCCCCAGTATCATCTGCTGGTGAAGTTCCCGGTACCAGAAAAGAATTTTTCCGGACCGCTGACAGCCAAGGTTAACTACATTGTGGATTCCAAGACCAAAGCCGGGCACCACTCACTCTGGCTGGATATTTCTTCCGAACTGATCTCCCCCAACGGCAAAAAAATATACGATGCAGGGGTCGCCAAAGTTCCATTTAAAGTTGATACCCACCTGTTTACCAAGTTGCTGATGTTATTTGTCGTCGGCATTGCGGTTGTCCTTTTTATTTTTGAGTGGGTACGGGTGGATGTCGTCGGTATATTGATGATGGTGCTGCTGCCTGAACTGGGATTACTTCGGGCCGAGGACACGTTTCGAGGTATCAGCAGTAATGCGGTGATTTCCATCATCGGGGTCATGATCATCAGCTACGGTCTGAACCGGGCAGGCATCGTCAATCGAATCATTCACCCCCTACTGGCATTTGTCGGTCGCAGCCGTTCCAAGCTTGTCGTGAGCTTTTGCAGTATGATTGCCGCCATATCCGGCATCATGCAAAATACCGGCGCAGCTGTGCTTTTTTTGCCCGCCATCCGTCTTGTGACTTCCCAAAGGCTCAAGATCCATATCTCACGGGTTCTCATGCCCATTGGAATGGCGGCTATTCTTGGTGGAACGTTAACCATGATTGGTACGAGCCCTCTGATCCTGCTCAACGATATTCTGCCGTCAGGTATGCCCAAATTTGGATTTCTGGAACTTACACCCATCGGTCTGGCGCTTGTTGTCGGGGGAATCGCTTATCTTTCGACTTTTGGCCTTAGCATGCTTGAAAAAAAGTCAATGTCTTTGGATGGTTTGAACAATAATGTCGACTGTGATAATGCCAACAGTATTCTGTGTTCATATCCGGAAATTACCGGACCCTATGAAATTTTTATTCCCACTACATATCACCCCGGAGAAGGCCCCCAAGAGGTGGCCGACATTCGAAAGCAGTATCTGGTTAACATTGTGGCATCGGCCAAAGACAGCAATACCCGTAATATGGTTCCGTTACCGGGTAAAAGTATTCAACCTGGTTTTGCATTGTGTGCCTATGGACCCGAAAAACAGGTTCTTGAGTTCGTCCAGGATTACGGGTTGATTCTCAGAGAAGAGGGAAACTGTTTCAAGGATACCATGTTTAATCCTTCCATGGCGGGAATCGTTGAAGCGGTGGTTTCTCCACGCTCCATCCTGATCGGCCGGACCATAAAAGAAAGCCGATTCCGTGAAACGTTTGGCATTACCGCTCTTGCCATCCATCAAATCGGGAAAAACTACTACAGAGAGCTGGCCGATCGCCCCCTGCAATCCGGGGATACCGTTTTACTCCAGGGCACATGGAAACAATTTCATACCCTCCAGGATTTTTACCAGAATTTTATCATTATCTCTTCCTTTGAGGAGGAATTTCACCGACCTGAAAAAGCCAAATGGGCGTTAGCCTGTTTTCTTACCTCCCTTGTTTTGATGCTCATTTCAAGTTTCTATTTTCAATCCCGTGCCTATAATCCCATTCCCTTGTCGGTCTGCCTCATGGCAGGCGCGTTGGGTATGATCTTGACAAACGTTATAGACGTTGGCGAGGCATACCATTCGGTGGACTGGCGTACCGTTTTTCTGTTGGGCGGGCTTATTCCCCTTGGCATGGCGGTTGATCAGACAGGCACTGCAGAATGGATCGCAAGAAGTATTGTTCTGGGTCTGGGGGACTTTATGTCACCCCTGGTGCTCTTAATTGTCCTGGCAGTCATGAGCTGCGGATTTACAATGGTCATTTCCAATGTGGGTGCCTGTGCACTTCTGGTTCCCCTGGGTATTTCACTGGCGAATCAAATTGGCATCGACCCGCGCGTAGCGGCGATTGTCGTCGGCATTGGTGTTTCAAATTCTTTTATGCTTCCGACCCATCAGGTTAATGCGCTTTATATGGGGCCCGGAGAATACCGAACCAAAGACTATATTCAAATCGGGGGACTTTTGAGTGTTATTTATATCGGGATTCTGGTTGGACTGGTATATTTCTTCTATCTTTAAGAGATGAATCAATGTTGCGGTTTTTTGCTTAATTTCAGCTTGTCGTTGTCGGAAAAAACTTAAATTTTAGAATAAGGGAGGAAAATCATGGCGATTATTACAATATCGAGAGGGTCCTACTGCAAAGGTAAGGAGGTGGCTGAAATGGTCGCCCAACGACTGGGATATCGCTGCTTGAGTCGTGAGGTGATCCTGGATGCCAGCGAATATTCTAATATTTCAGAAATTAAACTTATCAAGGCGATCCATGATGCACCATCCATTCTGGATCGCTTCGGTCGCAGTAAACGCTCTTTTATAGCGTATTACCAGAGGGCCCTCAGCCTCAGCGTACAGAATGACAATGTTGTGTATCATGGTCTGGCCGGGCATCTGCTGCTGACAGGGATACCCCATGTACTCAAGGTCAGGATAACCGCTGATCTTGACCATCGCGTGGCCCTTGAGATGAAACGTGATGGCATCCCCATGAAAGAGGCCAGGAGGCTGATTTTAAAAGATGACCAGGAACGTCGAAAATGGACACAAAGTCTTTATGGAGTGGACCCCAGGGATAGTTCTCTTTATGATTTCACGATCCACGTCCAACGCTATACCGTAAACGATGCGGTGGATTTCATCTGTCGTTCAGCAAACCTTGAGCAGTTTCAAACCACCAGCAAATCTCAAAAAATTCTGGACGATCTGGCCCTTTCCACCCAAGTGAAAGTGGCCCTTATGGATGCTTTCCACAACATCTTTGTAAAAAGTGATCATGGCAATGTCCTGATTTACGTTAAAAGCGACATGCCAAAGTTGCGTAAATTACAGATAGCAGCTAAGGATCTCATTGACAAGATTCCCGGGATTTACTCCATGGAGGTCCATCCTGGGGGTGTGACTCCACCTGGTGCTGTCTAAATTTATACCGTGTTTCATAGCCGTGGATTTGTCGTTGCCAGTTTATCAGTCCGGTGTATCATACCTACCAATAATAAAAGGATCTGGCAGACTTGGTCTTTTATATGGTAAAAGGAGGAATATATTATTTTATAATAACATTGTCGTGGTCCATGGGAAAATGAGACAAAGATGCAAAGGCCAATATTTTGAAAATCTCAAAACTGAACAGTCTCCAGGGTAAACTTCTTAGTTTCGTACTTTTGCCGGTGTTCTGTATTATTTTGATCTGGGGCATTGCCAGTTTTATCTATACCCGGGATGCCATGATTCAGCAGTGGAACGAGTCTGCCATATTGAAACTTCAGCGGGCAGCCCATCTCATTGAAATGCGCATGCTCAGGCCCGTTGAACTCATTGAATTGATGTACAAAACCATTCCCAATGGGCAGTCTCCGCTTTTCAATGAAATGGTGACCTCGGCCCTGGAGAATCTGGATGGGGTGGTAAAGGTATCCTTTACCTATGCCGGGAAGAAAAGTCCATTGCCCATGAAAGAGTCCACGGGCATGCCCTGGAAACAAATGAGGACATACCGGCACAGCCGTGTGGTAGCTGTCTCTCCTCCGGAATATGACACCGATGCCGGTGGCACCACATTTGCGCTTGTGATACATCTTCTGGACGATCAGAAACAGATGGTGGGTACCCTTGAATTGACCATGCGATTTTCAACCCTCATTGATGATATTCACCTGGATCGTCTGGAGTGGTTTAAACATGGCATGGCCTGTATTGTGGACAACCGTCAAAAATTTCTTTTTCACACAAATGCGGCCATGGTGGGACGTCATTCGCTTGGGGATTCCGATGATCCGCTGGAGCTGGATATTCTAAAAGCCCTGGAAAAAAAAGGCAATGGAACGGTTGCCGGTGCGGGCCATCCACCCAAACTCATTGCAGGATTTTATAAATTGGACAATGTGCCCTGGACCATCATCATCTATGGCCGGGGTGAGGATATCTTAAAGCCCATTATTCAATATCGCAATATCTTTGGTATGAGTGGTTTATTTATCATTGGCCTTGTTATTTTTCTCATACGAACCCATGGATTGAAACTCACAGACAATATCCGTCAGCTTTGCAAACGGGCGGGACATGTGGCCCGGGGGGAGTATGGAGACCCCATCCAGATCAACAGCCGGGATGAAATGGGCATGCTGGTTGAAAATTTTAATGCCATGGTGGAGGGGCTTAAGGAGCGGGATTTTATCCGCAACTCTTTTGGGCGGTATGTGGACCCTGACTTTGCCCGGCAATTGATGAAACGACCCGATGCAGGGCAGCTGGGAGGTATCCGAAAAGAGGTGGTGGTGATGATGACAGACATCCGGGGCTTTACCCGCATGGCTGAAGCCTTAACTCCTGAAACCACCATTGATCTGTTGAATGGTTATTTTTCCCTCATTATTGAGATCATTGATGCCCATCAGGGCATCATAGTTGATTTTTTGGGAGATGGTATTCTGGTTTTCTTTGAATCTCGGGACCCGTCACCATCGGAAACTGCCATGCTGGATACCCTCCGAAATACCATCCAGTGTGCGGTTAAAATGCAAGAGAAGATGGTTCTGTTCAACCGGGATATCAAGGAAAAAGAGATTCCTGAAATACACATGGGCATTGGGGTCCACACAGGAGAGGTGATCGTGGGAAATCTGGGGTCTGAAACCCGGAAAAAATATGGCATTGTGGGGTCTGCTGTGAATCTTACAAGCCGTATCCAGGCCACCGCTCTGGGGGATGAAATTGTTATTTCCGATGCTGTGTTCCGTCATCTAAAAACGGAACTGAAGGTGGTACGATCCTTTGATGCACAATTTAAAGGGATAGAAGATCCTGTGTTACTTCATGTTCTGGACCCAGCGCCCCAGACTTGAAAATACCTTTATTGTTCCATCTCCCTGGAAAATTTTCGACAGGCTGTTACGGAATGCATGATCTCACGAATTAATCCACAATATATGGTGATTCATGATCTTTGGTATTACTACATATGGTATTATGTGAAAAAATTCTTAGTTCTGTAACAGCCTGTCGAGCTGTGCGGGTAGCAATTATTTGCAGCGCATTAACAATACAAATGTAATAAATTAGGGTGGTTTTAGCCTTCAAACGGTATCTATACCTTGTAAATAGCACTGAGGTTATGGTCCAAATAGGCTCAGCGATGACCTACCTGCACACCTCAAATTTTTTAGTTTTTACGGATAAATAATGAATGATCAGATTTTTAATTTTGGGAAGTTGATTCCTGATTTCAGCCTCTTTTTTAATGGGTCCATAAGTTCTTCAGAAGGTATCAGTTCCCTTTTTTGTTCTTTTTCTAATCGGGGTTTTTTGCTTTTTAAAAACGGTATCCACCCAAATGGAATCCGCCGGAGAAAATCTTTATCAGACGGCGATAGCCCTGCAAAAGACCACAAATAGTGTCAACAAGTCCAATGACACCCTCACCGGTGCCATCCTGGACGCCACGCGCAGCAATACGGCGCTGTCCAACATGAATAGGGAAGTTGCCTCTGAAGTCAGAAACCTCTTAGCATCAATCACTTTCCTGAAAAATGATTATATACACACCACAGACCTGTTAAAACAAGCTTCACAGCATGCAAAATCAACCTTTGGTGAACTTTACAAACACCAGGCATCCTATCGCTTGTCGCTTAAAAAACACATTGATGAAACAATGGCGCAAGTCGATTTTTCCTTCAGTAAGTGTAAACCGTTGAATGAAGGATGCCGAATTATTATCCCAAAGTTAAGAATGCCATCGATGAAATGAAAATAAATGGAAGGGACCTTCTGTTCCACGGTGCCACTGCGGCCATTATTGTTGGGTCAC
>CAYSSE010000026.1:0-27651 GCA_964433355.1 uncultured Desulfocicer sp. | reverse complement strand
AGGCGGCTTTCGTTAAAACGCATGGGAATTTATTCTCTCCTGGCAACGGTTTAATTCGCGGTGTCTTCATATTTGCGCTTAGGGAACAGATTTTTAAATCTGTTCCCACCTCCGAAATGGAAAAATTATTTCGGACTCTTCCTTAACATCAAACTCAGTGAAGGCAACTGTTCCATTCAATAATGCCGATCCCCCCAAAGGTCAATCCTGCTCTTTGATCTGGTACCCACCATCCACAGATTTAATGATTTCAAGCCTTTTCTCATCAATTTCAAATTTCATTCCATCGATTTCATGCCTGTAGCTGAAGGTGATACTGTCACTGTACACCATGAATGAAAAGGGATTAAAAAGATTAACGTCGGCCCGCTCAAACCTCACCACCCGTCCATTGGCAAGCTTTCCCCGGAAATAATCCGCATTTTTAAACAGGCTGACAATCCCCGATCGCCCCGGACTGATATTCACCGCCTGGGTGGAGGAGCTATCATCTTTGGACAGTTGCACAAGGGAGGTATTGACCTGGATGGGATCCCGTTTCAGAGTGACATGGCTGGTCTTTTCAAAAGATGATTTATTGATAAGGTTGGATAGAACAAGGGAGGTCAGGGGATCATAGCACTGGATACCGTATTTCCCCTTGGAATCTTCCATGAGTAATTCCCGGTGTACCACCACAGGAAAATCTGACTCAATGGGGCTCAGTTTCATCTTGTCAATTTTTTCTGCAATCAGGGCCAATTTAAAAGATTGCCCGATTTTATCCGTGAAATAGACGGCGGAAGTGTTGGAAATTTTCAATTCCCGTTGCTGGGCATCATCAATGGCATACCAGGTGTAGGTCTGGTCTGTAGCACCGGCACCCCCCATAAGGGCAGAGGCAATGCGCCGGGGCACCAGCGTAGACTCATCTCTCTTGAAAAAGGCAGCAAAGGACAGCTTGGCTGCGCTGTCTCTTCCGGCCAAGAGATACCAGTCAATGTCATCCAGGGGCGCCTCTATTTTCAGGGGGGAAAAGGTATAAACATCGGCCAGGAAATTTTTCATTTTAAAATCAATGGTATCAGCCTTGAGCATCTGGGAGAATTCTTGGGAATCCCGGAGCCTTTTATAATCTGTGTAAGAAATTCTGTTTTCATTGAGAACCTGGCTCACCTGGGGATGTTTGATGTTTAGATCCCCCACCTTGAAATAAAATACGTTGCTGGTGTAGCCCGACTCGGCGCAGGAATAAATCTTGGCAAGACGCTTCATCTCTGTTCCAGATAGCTGCATTTCATATTTTCGCAGGGCCTTGGTCACATTTTTGTTGTAATTAAAATAGACAAACAGTGCCAATCGGGTGCCTTTAAAATCGGAGTCCGAATTCGAATCATCCCGGTAGGCTTCCTGGTTCATGCAGGAGAGAAGATCTTTTACATAATCCGGGTTCAAAAGGGTTTTTGCAATTGTTTTCTCATCTGGCTTATCTGAATCCAGCCACGAATACACGTCTGGGAAAAGTTCATTGTAAAACACCATTTCCATGGAGTCAGGATCGGTACTTCCCAGTGAAAGTTCAAAGGATTTGCCGGTGAAAAATTTATCATACAGGACATATCCACCCACAGACACAAGTGCCAATACTCCCAGAATAACAGCAAGCTTAATCAGAAAAACGGTTTTAGGCCCCCCTTTTTGAAGCTCGTTGAGAAGGGCAATGGCCCGGGATTGTCCCTGGGAGGAGTCCTTGTACACCACGTTGGCACCATAGGCGGTGATGATTTTTTTATCTTCAGAACGGAAAAAAATCCATAGGGAGCCAATGTTATCCCCTCTTGTCACCCGCACTTTAAGGTATTCAATGAACTCCTTTCTTGCATTGGCGGACAAGCTGGCCATGGGGAGCTGGGTCATTCCCTGTTCCAGGGGAATTTTCCCGTTGATATCAATGATTTTTACCTCAAGGCTTGAGGTGACACTCTGATACCGCCTCACATCCTGAAAAATACTGCATTCCGGTGGTACCAGCGCTTCAAAAACCAGGGGATATGCCTGAATCTTTTCAACGGGCAGCTCAAAGTCATCAAAACGCCCCATATATATTTTTCTCCTGTAAAATCAACTCTGTGGCCCACCACCATCCGAATAAAAAAGGCACGGTTCAAGGGCTTTAAATAAAATTATCTATTTTATCCACAAACTACCCAAAAGTCAATTTGGTTGGAGATTAATTTTGAACCTTCTGGGCAATTCATAGGCCAGCGGAATGGCAAACAATTTTCAACGCTTGTAATCAAGCCTGTCCAGCCCTTTACAAGCACTCCATATCTTGATATTTCCCTTGGAAACAAGATTTTGTTGCATATAAAAAAAAGGAAACGCCCAATGGACTTGTTAATAAAAAACGGCATGATATTGACCATGAACGCTGAGCTGCAAATCATTGAAAAAGGGGCCGTTCGAGTAAGGAATGGGGTTATTATATCCGTTGGCAAGGATGCGGCTGATGGTTCGCATGATGCTCAAACCCTGGAAATTGATGCCCAGGGGGGAATCATCATGCCCGGTCTTATCAACAGCCATACCCATGCGGCCATGACCCTGTTCCGGGGGCTGGCCGATGATCTACCCCTGATGGAATGGCTCAATGATCATATTTTTCCGGCAGAATCCCGAATCACAGCAGATATGGTGTACCGGGGCACCCTGCTTGCCTGTGCAGAGATGTTGCTTTCCGGCACCACCTGCTTTTGTGACATGTATCTTTTTGAAGAAGAGGTGGCAAAGGCCGCCGCAAAGGTGGGCATGCGGGCCGTGGTGGGGGAAGTTCTCTATGATTTTCCATCTCCCTGTTATGGCCCCCTGGACAAGGGGTTTGAGTATGTGAGTACCATGATGGAAAAATGGAAAGATCATCCCCTGATCACTGTGGCTGTGGAGCCCCACTCCACATATACCTGTTCTCCAGAGCTGCTTAAAAGGGCCGCAGACATGGCCCGCACACAACAGGTACCCCTTGTCATCCATGTGGCTGAAACCCGCAACGAGGTGAAGCTTATTAAAGAAAAATATGGGAAAACCCCAGTGAAATTTCTTGCTGATCTGGGGATTCTCGGCCCCAATTTGGTGGCCTGCCATTCTGTGCACCTCACCCGGGAGGAACGGGCATTGTATCGACAATTTGATGTCAAGGTGGCCCATTGCCCGGAAAGCAATATGAAGTTGGCCTCGGGGGTGGCACCGGTGCCGGAGTTTCTATCAGAGGGGATATGTGTGGCCCTTGGCACCGACGGGTGTGCCAGCAATAATGATCTGGATCTGTTCCTGGAAATGGACAGTGCCGCAAAACTGCACAAGGTGTTTTCCATGAACCCGGAGGCAGTGGATGCCACAACAGCCGTGAAAATGGCCACCATCAACGGAGCCAAGGCCCTGGGACTGGATGGGATTATTGGCTCACTGGAGCCGGGAAAACGAGCTGACATCATTGTGGTGGATACCCGCAGCCCCCACATGGTTCCCATGTACAACCCCTACTCCCAGCTGGTGTACGCGGCCAATGGAAGCGATGTCATGACCAGCATTGTTGACGGCAAGGTGTTAATGGATAACCGGAACTTGACGACCCTTAATGTGGATCAAGTGATGGATGATGTTTTAGCCATTGCAAAGGAAATTGCAGCAGGGGATGCAGCCTGAAGCGGATAAGTCTACAAGTGTTGATCTACTTTACCTCCGGAATCAAAGATTCAGAAGAGAACTCCTTGACGAAAAGTTGAAGCAGTAATATTTTCAGCTTATTAAAACTTGTAGACTTAAACAAAAAAAGGAGGCCAATTGATATGGTAAAATTCAAAAACACCATGGAGGTGTTCAAGTTATTGGAAAAAACCAATTGTAAAAAATGCAACAAATCTACCTGTCTTGCCTTTGCTGCAGCAGTATTCCAAGGCCAGGTTGCTTTAAGTGATTGTCCGTTTATTGATGAAAAAACGCTTAAGACCTATGGTGATAAAAATCATAAAAAAGAATCCGGGCCTGAACAGGATTATCTAAAAGTGATAGCCCAGTTAAAAGAAAATATCAAGCAAACAGACCTTGATTCCAGAGCGGGTATACTGGGTGGAAAATTCTCCCATGGCAAGTTGACCATCAAAATCCTGGGAAAAGATTTCAGCGTTGACATAAATGGTGAAATGTCCAGCGATATTCATGTCAATCCCTGGATTGTTCCACCAGTGCTAAATTATATTATTTACGGCAAAGGACTGGCATTGAGTGAAATCTGGGTGCCGTTCCGGGAACTTAAAACATCCAAGGATTGGTCTCGTTTTTTTGAACATCAATGCGTTAAGCGGTTTAAAAAGATAGCCGACTCAAACCCCTCTTTTTTCGAGGATATCATTGAACTTTTCAACGGGAAACCCGTTGAAAATCATTACGATGCTGACATCTCCCTGATGATCAAGCCATTGCCGCTTTTGCCCATGCTTATTTGCTACAATAATCCCGAAGAAGGTATGGAATCGGATTTGAATCTTTTTTTCGATGACACTGCTGACAAAAATTTGCCAATTGAAAGCATTTACAGGCTTAGCACAGGGCTGGCAAATATGTTTGAAAAGCTGGCTGTCACGCATGGGTAAAAAAATTAAAAAAGGAATATTCTTGAATGTCACAGATTAATAATCCCATGGAAATCTATAAGTTGTTGAATGGTTCCAACTGTAGAGAATGCAATGAACAAACCTGCCTGGCGTTTGCCGTGGCTGTGTTTAAAGAAAGAAAACCGATACATGCATGTCCTTATTTGGAAAAAAAAGTTCTTGAGCAATATGGTGGAGAAACAAAAAAAGCCAATACCGTTGATGAATACAAGGCAGAAGCCATTGAAATACTGAAACAAAAAATATCTCTGATTGACCTTTCCAAAGCAGCGGAACGCCTGGGAGCCCGATTTTCCAATAATAAACTGAGCATAAAAATTTTTGGTAAGGAGTTCAGTATTGATACCAAGGGGAACCTCTCCTCTGAAGTTCATATCAATGCATATATGGTGGTACCCGCATTGAACTACATCTTAAACGCATCAGGTAAACCTCCCCAGAAAAATTGGATCACATTTCGGGAATTGAAAGGCGGGCCTTCGAGATATGCCCATTTTCAACAACGGTGTGAGAAACCCTTAAAGCGACTTGCCGATACCTATACGGATCTGTTCAAAGATATGCTGGAAATTTTTGATGGAAAAAAAATTGCCAGCAACATTGATTCAGATATTTCAATTATTTTGTATCCCCTACCTCTTTTTCCCATAATGGTTTGCTATTGGAAACCGGAAGAAGGTCTTGAGTCTGCGCTTCACATCTATTTTGATTCCACGTCCGATGATACGCTTGACATTGAATCCAACTATACCCTTAATGAAGGTTTTGCTTTGATGTTTGAAAAAATCGCCCTGCGCCATGGGGCTTAATATCAAGTGTGCTTTGGAACGTCTGTTATCCTCAACTGAATCCCAACCATTTGCTTTGAATGTATTTTTAATATCTTTCATATCACCCAAAAAGTAATTTACAGTCTTTTGGAAAAAGTTCCTGCAAATGGGGAATGCTCTAAAAAAATGTAAAGCACTTTTGAAGGATGCCGTATTTTTATTAGAAAATAAAACTTCCGGGCAACCTCAGCAGAGCCCCCCCCGATGGGTAATAGGCACCGGCCAATTGGGCCGTCTACGGTTCCGGCCGGGCCCATTGCCCGTCGGGGGGGCGGCATAATGCCATTTGGCTCCGCGTCTACGACCCAATATTCGTTGTGTTCGGCAGGGTATGCCCGTTTATATGAAAGAGTAGGCGACCCTAACCCAGCACAGGGCCTATAGTAATCAATGCAGAAACGGCAAGAATCGGCGCATTGAGTATAACTGCCACGGGCAGACCGTATTCTGGCCTCGGCCTGTCCACAACGAAGCATGAAAGAATATTAGACTCGCCTACTCTTTCTTATAAAACATACATGGCTGTAAAACCAGCCATAACGAAAAACGAAAATCTTTTAATTCCAGCATGTTGTTGAGACTTTCATATAAAAAAGATTGACATAAGTGGTATAGGTAGATAATTATATATCATATTGATATATGACCAATATGATTTTGATCGCACAGAAATATTAATAAAGGCTCCTTACCGTTGCCAAAATTACCACAATTAGTCGTATACAAAAAACGAAATGCCGTTTTTGTTTGTTTACATAAAAATCAAATTGATTAAGGAGAAAACATGGCAGCTAAAATATATTATCAACTTCGTGAGCAAATGGATCAGTATTCAACCGGGTTTCCGCCCAGCGAGTCTGGTGTAGAATTAAAAATTCTTGAGAAGCTATTCACAGAAGAAGATGCAGAACTATACCTGGATCTTTCCTTGCTTCTGGAAGCCCCTGATGATTTTGCTGCAAGAACGAATAGATCATCGGAAGAGATGGCTGTAAAGCTGGAAGACATGGCAAAAAGGGGCCTGCTCTTTCGCCACGTCAAGAACGATAAAAAACGGTATTCTGCGACTCCCTTTGTCATCGGCTCATACGAGTTCCAGCTCGGGAGTATGGATAAAGAGTTGGCAGAGCTGACCAACAGCTACATGGAAGAGACGTTTCTCTCGGGCATGGGTGAAAACATACCACCACTGAGAACAATTCCGGTGGGAAAATCTGTGGATATTGTCAATAAAGTGGCTGCCTACGAGGATGCCAAGGCCATAGTCAACGGAAAAGATAAAATTGCAGTGGCGAACTGCATCTGCCGAACCCAGCAGACGCTTCTCGGCAAGGGATGTGATAAACCAAAGGAAGTTTGTATTATGTTCGGCTCCCACGCAGATTACTACGTTGAAAACAAGATAGGCCGGTATATAACCAGGGAAGAGGCCTGCCAGATACTGGATCAATGTGAAAAAGAGGGGCTGGTAAATCAACCGGCAAACATGGTGAATCCCGGGGGCATGTGCAACTGCTGTGGAGACTGCTGCGGTGTACTCAGAGCCCTGAATCTTCTTCCCAATCCTGGCGAACTGGTTCATAATCGCTACTGGGCTGTAATTGACCCGGAAGAGTGCATTGGATGCGAAGCCTGTCTGGAGCGGTGCCAGATGAACGCCATTGAGATCGAGGAGACCGCAAAGATCAATGCAGCAAGGTGCATTGGCTGCGGCCTCTGTGTCACCACCTGTCCTGTGGAGGCAATCCAATTGGAAGAGAAACCCAAAGAACTCCAGGTGCCGCCTCCAGGCAGTGGACAAGAACTCATGGCCATGACCGCAGAGAGAAGGGGAACCTCTTTGATTCCCCTTAAAATGCAACAATAAAACTGCCTTTTGCAACCTGCCTGGAATCCGACGATCCAGCCAGTTTAATGGGAGGTGACATGAAGTTGCCTTTCGGAATTGCATAAGATATCCCAGAGGCTTCTAAGTACCCACACATATGTTCTTCGGTATTCCACAGACATATCTCATTGATATTTAGGCATCCTTCAAAATTACTTTACACTTTCTTAGAGCATTCCCCATTTACTGGGAATTTTTCCCAAAAGATTGTAAAGTACTTTGGGGGTGATATGAAGGATGCCGATATTTATGAGTTTTATTTTGAGGAATATATGCTCGGGTACTTACAGCCCCTTGCCAGAGATCTGTGAGGGGAAAATTAAAATTTTGAGGTTGATATGATTGAAATGATGCTGATGGGATTTCTCATGGATGGAAAGAAGACCGGATATGAGATTAAAAAATATATGGAGAACAGCACCCACTATTTTTTTAACACTGGATTCAGCAGCATTTATCCTAAATTCAAAAAATTAGAAAAGGACGGTTGCGTCCAAGTTAGCCAGGAAATTAAAAATGGAAAGCTCAACAAACTGTATACCCTGACGGATGAGGGAAAAAAGAGATTTCTGAATTGGCTGGAGATTAAGCCCGACGTAGGACGCATCCGGGATGAGGCCCTGCTAAAAGTTTTCTTTTTTGATCATCTTAAAGAGAAAACAATAACGGCCCAACTGAAAGGATATGTCGATGATCTCAGTGAACATGTCCAAAACCTACAGGCCATCAAAGACCGGTTCGCTTCCCGTAAAATAGAGCCTTGGAAAATGAAAACTTTGGAGTTCGGTATCCAGTATTATAATTTTCTGGAGCAAAGGTTTAATGAAATGCGTTTAGAAAAAAAATTATCCGAAAAAGATAGTAAATAAACATCGACATCAACACCAAAGACAGCTCTTGGAGAATATTTGGTACTCCAGTTTTTTTTATTGAAAAAAACAAAAGACCGCCCAGAAATGACAGAAGCTTCCCGACAAAACAAAAAGATGCCAAATGCCGTGAAACCCAAAGGTATCGGGCCAGGGATCCGGACGTTTCAGGCCATAGATCACGGCCCCACCGCTGTAAAATAGCCCCCCAAGTCCAAGCCAGATCAACGATGACAGGTTCAAAGCCATGACCAGGGGATACACCGCCGCCACAAAGATCCACCCCATGATCAGGTAGATACCTGTGGAGATCCATCGGGGAACGTTGAAGCAGAAGAGTTTTAAAAAGACACCTGCCAGGGCAATACTCCAGGCAATGATTAAAAGACTCCATCCCCAGGGACCCCGCAGGGGGACAAGACAAAAGGGGGTATAGGTGCCGGCAATGAGCATAAAAATGGTGATATGATCAATTTTTCGCATGATCACGAGACCTTTTTCAGACAGCCGCAAACCATGGTAGAGACTGCTTGAAGTGTACATCAAAACCAGGGTGCCCCCGAAAATGGCAAAGGAAACCACATGCCACACATCTGCCTTGACTGCTGCAAATACCACCAGCAGGGTAAGGCCCGCAACAGAGGCGATGGCCCCGGCCATGTGGGAAAGGGCGTTGAAAGGTTCTCTAAGTGTTGGCAATTCCATGCTGCACCTCCAGGTAATCCGGGTAAGATCAGGGTTTATTTAATGTTTTTAAAGGCTTGTTGATGATCCAGTACAATCCCTGGCAGATGTCAAGCCTGGCTTGTGGGGAATATTGTTAAGAGTGTATGGCTTGGTAATAAGGCCCAAAAGCCAAGTCTGACATAGTTCTTTCCTTGATCATCGACACATAACATACACCCCTGGGTTTTAATAATAAAGTGCTGTCAGGTATTTTACACATGTTTTACAAGAGGATGGAAGGCGCATGGGGCTTTTGTGAGGTCAGCAATATTAATTTTTGATTTTATTTTTGTACATGGCATCATCTGCCCTGTCAATGAGAGTCTCCATGGTGCAGGGGGAGGTAGGATTGTAAAGGGACATGCCAAAACTGGCCCCGACATCATAGGGATAGTCGTCTGAATTTCCTTTATGATCCAGGGTTTTCCGGATACGCTGGACAATGTTTTTGGCACTGTCAAGATCATGGTTGTAAAGGGCCAGTAAAAATTCATCTCCGCCCACCCGGGCCACCACATCCCTTGCCCGCACACAATTTTTGATGGTTCGGGCCACCACTTTAATGTAACGATCTCCCTCCGTGTGACCCAGATTATCATTCACCGGTTTTAACTTGTTCACATCCACATAGCATAATACCATTTTCATTTTAACAAGATCGCATCGCTTTATCATGCCAGAAAGAGCTTCCATGCCGGCGGATCTATTGAACAGCCCAGTGAGATGATCAATGCTGGCCTGAAGCTCAAGGGTTTTTCTGATGTGCTTTTGGGATCGCATGCGCCATAAAAGATATATCAAGAAAAGGACAAACATGCCCAATATCCAGACACCCGCCCGGATCATAATTTGATACCGTTTCTGCGATGGAGGAATATCGTTGACGAAACTGCTGGTGTAGGGCAAAAGGCTTTTTGAAATGCCATGCTGCGTCATCAGATCTGTATCAAACATGGGGATCGCATCGGATGTTCGGGTGATGAGGAGGGTGTCAGGAGACGTGCCGGAAAGAATTTTAAGTACCATTTGGGCCGCCCCACGGCCCTGGTGCCATCCGCTGGTAAGCATCCCCCCCACAATGCCCTTGCCAAGATAAAAATCCCACACCCCATAGATGGGATTTTTCGTATGGGAGGCGATGAGGTCAATACTTTCACTGTAGGAAAAAACATTGTTGTTCTGGTCTCGATTGAATGTCATGAGAAGGATCAGGGTATTTTCCGGCAGAGTCTCTACCTGGTGTTGCAGTTCCGTCATTTTCAACAGTGGAGTGAATTCAAAATGCACGGTGGGGGCCATGCTGGCCGGGATTTCTTGAATAACCCTTTTCTTATTGCCAATACCGGTGGCGCTTTGATCATTGATAACCAGGATGTTCCGGGTATCTGGGTGCAAACGATACATCAAATTTAATGTGCCGCGGATATCCGTGGTTTCCAAAATACCTGTGACATCTTTATGGGCTTTAATTTCATTCTCATTGAGATAGTTCACCCCACAAAAGACAATGGGGGTATCCTTGAATAAATATTTTCGGTGATTCAATGCAAACTCAAAGGCATTGTCATCGGACACCAGCACCACATCAAAGTCGGTGTAGGCATATTTATATTTATAAATGCCCAGTAGATGAGAATAATTTTCCGAATCGGGGAAATTCTTAGTATCCATATCTTCAATGAAAATCTTTCTCTTTCCCTTTATTTTATCCAGGACAGACACCATCCCCTGGACGATGTCATGGGTCCACTTAAGTTGCCGGCTATAGGAGTTGAGAATGAGAATATTTTTCTGATCCTCATATTTCATGTTCACCACAGTGGCTTTCCGGGGAATCGCTGACAGGGAAATGTGAAATCGTTTTAGCTGGGTATAGTCAAACATCATGGCGTTGGCGGATTCATGGCGGATTTTATTTTCAGGCAAGAACGATCTGGACAATACCTCAAGGGCCGCTGTGGCGGCCACCGATCCCTGGCCATATCCCTGGGTCAGTACGCCTCCCATGATGCCGTGATTCATGTAAAAATCCCATACCCCATAAACGGGTATGACAGCCTTTTCCGTAATCATCCGGGCCGCCTTCCAGGGTTCGTAATAGTTCCCCTTGCTGTCTTTAAAATAAACCAATAAAAGCCCCAGAGATGTTTCCGGAGCAGTGGCAAGTACCTTGGAAATTTCATCAATATCTTCCCCATCAAGGGAGATAAATTCCAGGCGATGGAGAAATCGGGGATAAATTTTGTCAAAGGCTTTTTGAATCAACCGGCCCGTGGGGGTGTGATCATTTATCACATATACGGTGGTGGTTTCCGGGTGTATTTCCAGGGCTGCATTGAGGGTACCTTCTATGTCAAAGACTTCCGGCACCACAGCCGCAAGCCAGGGGTGAACGGATTGTGATTCTGGATGGAAATAATTCAGTCCACAGGCCACCACCGGGGTGTCTTTGAATATGGTATGATGATGTTTTTCAATAAATTGATAGGCGGTATCATCCGAGGAGATGATCAGATTAAATTTATCATTGGCAAATTTGTAGCTGTACATTTGGGCCAGTTGTCCAATATACCCCGGAGCTTCAATGCGTTTGGTATCCATGTACTCAATGCGGATGTCAAAGGGGTTTCCCTGGAGCTTATCTTCAATGCCCTTTACAATATCATCTGACCATTTATATCCTTTATGGTAGGAATTTAGAATGAGTATTTTTTTAACCTTGGTTCCGTCAAGGAACTGGTGGGCAGTCACCGGCACCGTCATCAGGCAAATGACACACATCATCCAAAGGATCAGGCAGGCATGGCAGAATACAAATGCGGATAATCCTCTTTGTATCGCAGCAAAACAGGATTTTTTGTCCAAGGTAGCCTCCTTTTTCTGAAAGTGTGCAATTCAGGGCTTAAGGGTTCACTCAAAAATCTTCCACCACCCTGCCCAGAAAGTCCTGGAGCCATTTATTTTTCTTGCACTCTTATCTTGTCTGTAATTTCAATGCTTAATGTTTTTAGCGCCTTGCTTTTTGCTTCAACCAGTGCGTTATAGTCATCTCCTGACACCGGTTGTTCAATGATAGATCGTTTAATTTCTGTTCGTTCCTTACCTGGTTTTCCTTGTTTAATCTCCCAGATACTGTTCAGCAGCACCGATTCTCCCAATCGGCCATCAAACTGATTCACATCCAGCGTCAGCCTGTATTTGGGTTCAAAGGAGGGAGACCATGGGTATTTAAACACCTGATTCGATCCCATGATCATTGATATATTTTGGACCAGTATATTCAGAAAATCTTGTTTTAAATCCCCTCCCCATCTATGAAATTCCGATAATTCCAGCCTGTTTGGCGATGGCCGGGTGACGATCTGGGGCCGCTGAAGTGTTCGGGGAAAAAGGATGGGTCCAATCCCTATGGTAACATCCTTTAAAGTCTGCTGACCATCTGGCAACACGTCTGAGGTTATCATGGGAGTCAGGGCATAAAAGGAAACCGGAGGCGTGGTGTTTTGGCATCCCATGACGCTTATACATATAATCATACATGCCAGTAACCACCTGCTACGATGAGAATTGAAAGTCCATATTGCTTTGCCGGGACGTTCAGATAACGACCACGGGCAGATCATGCTCTGACATTGATCCAGCCACAACAAAGAGTTGCAATTGATCTTGATTTGCCAACAACATGGGGCATAAATAGATTCTGTCCCTACGTAGACCTTGATTTGCCGGAATTTTCTTATAAAAAATGTCATAAACCCCATGGGCATCAGATGCATGAATGGGTTTTTCATCAATTTTTTCCTTTTCCATAAATTAAGGAGTCTGGATGACGTTCCAGGTAATCTGTGAGTACCCTCATGGATTGTGCTGCTGCGGCAAGTTCACTTAACGCGTGTCTTGCATCCTGATTAAGAGCAGAATCTGAACCCACAAGGTGTTCCATGGCAGCCAGGGAGTCCTTTGCCTGTGCCAGGGTCTTTTTTACCTGCTTCAGGGTTGAGGTCAGTTCCGGTGTAACCGTTGTGTCTATGTGTTTTAATAGGATATCTCCCTGCTTAATAGTCTTATTCAAATTTTTGATCACTATGTGCAAATCTTGACCCATTTGTTCAAAGGGTACTTTCCCCATACGGTTCAACAATTTATTAAAAGCGGCAAAAGCTTCTTCCAGTGCCGCCGGTATGGTGGGCAGTTGGGGGTATTTACCTTCCCAGACAATTTTTTGATCTGGCACATTGGGATAAAAATCCAAATTAACAAGGAGTTGCCCCGTTAAAATATTGCCGGGTTTAAGTTGTGCCCTTAGCCCCTTTGACACGAGCATATTAAATAATTCTTTTTTTTCCACATCATCAAATGCGCTCTTGTTGGGCAGAAACTGGCGGGGTTCTGTTTCAATGAGAACAGATATTAAAATTTCCGCAGAGTTTATTTTAATTTGTGTGTCAATATCCTGAACCTTCCCCACCTGAATCCCCCTGAATTCCACCGGAGCCCCCTTGCTAAGTCCCCGAACAGACCCTTTAAAAACCAGGAGCCATTCATGTTTTCCCATGGATTCTTTTTTAATCGCGTCATCGTAATTATTAAAAAGTTTGAATATATCATTGTTTTCAGCCGGATACTTATTGCCAGAAGACATTGGATTATCAAAGGAAATACCCCCGATCAACAGGCTGACCATGGACTGGGTATCAATGGTGAGACCATTGGCATTAATGGAAACATCAAGGCCGCTGGCATTCCAGAAACGGGTGTTTTTTTTCACATACTGATGGTGGGGTTCATCAATGAAAATTTTTATGGAAAGGCGTTCCCCGTCATCATCCAGTGCATAGCTTTCCACCTGGCCGACTTGAATCTGGCGGTAAAATATCGGAGAGCCAATATCCAGAGAGCCCAGTTTTTCAGCTTTCAGTATAAGGTGCCGCCCCGCCTTATTCATTGACACCACCGGAGGCGTCTCCAATCCCATGAAAGAGGTTGACGGCGCACCGTTTAGTACCGGATCAATGGCAATGTAAGCCCCAGCAAAAATAGTACCCAATCCTGATACCTGGCCAGCCCTTAAGCGGGCACGCACCACCCAGAACTTTGTTTTTTTTGTCAGATAATATTTAGTGTCTTTATCCATTTTTGCCGTTACAACAACATGGTCTAAATCCTTATTCAGCTTAATGGAATCCACTTGGCCGATGACAACATTTTTGTATTTTATTTTTGTCTTTCCGGCTTCCAGCCCCTCTGCAGTATTAAATATAATGGAAATCACAGGGCCTTTTTCTGATATGGATTTATATACCAGCCAACCACCAATCATAGCGGCAATCAACGGAATGATCCAAATTATTGAAAGGGATTTTTTTTTACGAATTAATGGTTCCGGTGTCTTATTAGTGTAGGTGCTCTGTGTGGTATTCTGCTCATTCATGAGGGTCCTTGATGTTATCCCATATCAGTCTTGGATCAAAACTCATGGCGGCAAAAATAGTGATAACAACCACCGCCCCGAAATATACGGCCGCTGGACCCACTTCAAAGTTTCCCAGAAACTCCAGTTTTATCAGTGCAGCCATGATGGTGATTACAAAGATATCAACCATGGACCATCGGCCCACAGCTTCAACAATGCGATAAAGGCGAGTTCTGTCCAGAGGCCGTTTTTGTGATTTTTTTTGCACAGAAATAAGTAGATAGATTAAAGCAATTATTTTGAGTACCGGAACAAAAATACTGGCAATGAAAATAATCAAACCAATGGCCCATGATCCAGATTCAATAAAATAGATCACCCCGCTTATGATGGTATCCCCCTGGGCGTCCCCCATGGTGGTGCTGATGGAAATGGGCAGCACATTGGCCGGTATATACAAAATAAGGGCGGTAATAATAAGGGCCCATGTTCGGGCAATACTGTTGGGCTTTCTCTGGTGTATTCGGCTGCCACAGCGGGGGCATATCATATTCGATGAGTTGTTAAATGGGGGGATGCGGCACACAAGATGGCAGTCCTGGCAGCTTATCATGCCTGCCTGTCTGGCAGTTAAAAATTCAGTTGGTTTTACTGTACTCATGATTTTTCCCATATGGAATGAAAATCTATTGCAGACGCCGCTCCGGTTAACACAAAAATCAGGGCAAAAAATGAATACAGCGAGGGTCCCGGTATCACGCTCATCATTTTTACCAGTTTAACCACGGAAATTAAAATACCCAGCATAAAGACTTCCATCATCCCCCAGGGTTTTATTTTTTGTATAAACTTTACAAAAATCGGCAGTTTCCATGGTTTTTTATAAAGTTTCAAGGGGATCAGGAGATAGAGTCTTGATATGATTTCAAGACAAGGAAACAGTATGGCAGTGAACAGCACAAGCAGAGCTATTTCCCAGTACCCTTGATCATATAAGGTTTGTATGCCACCCATCAAGGTAGTTGCCCGGTAAAGCCCTTCTGTTTTTATTTCAAGCAACGGATATGTATTAGATATAAAAAAAAGAATCAAAGCCGTGATGGTCAGGGAAAGGCTCCTGTTTACGCTGTCTTTCTTATGGGTTAATAATACGGCATTACAGCGACGACAGAAGGCCGTAGACCCTTCAGGTAAGGTCTTAATACGATGGAGTAGATCACATTCATGGCAGGCGATGAGTAAATCATCTTGCATTATCAAAGGAATTCCATTTTATCCGTGACCTGCCCCAATTAAAATTGAGCCAGGCATGGTGTCTCTTGTTTGTTTTTACTTAGGAATGAGTCCGAAATAAATTTTCCATTTCGGAGGCGGGGACAGATTTAAAAATCTGTCCCCTAACCTGGACAAGCCAGAACCAAAAAGGTTTTCTGATTCTCTTGCCAAAATAACACAAAAATCAGAGATAAGAATCTAAATAAGCGCATAAGCTCACAAATGGGCAACTTAACGCATATGTTTTTCGGTATTCCACAGACATATTCCATTTATATTTATGAATTTTATTTTCAGGAATATATGCTCGGGTACTTATATAAAAATCAGTCCTTAATAATCAAGTGTTCCATGAATATTATATATGTGTGTTATATTTGTCAAGTTGGGTAAATATGCATATTTTTAAATATTTCTTAACGTAAAAATACGTTGACAGCCCCTATCTGTGTTTATACATTCCATTCTACCTATATGGAGGTACCCAGGGCATAATATTCAATATTCTGCGTATGTTTTGGGTCGATTTTAAGCATGTGGAAAGGTGCTGGGGAGTGTTTAATAAAAATTGCAGGCTTCATGATTGTACTGTTGGAGGGTCTATACCTATTGAAATTCTTTACTTCTTGGATCTTGTCCTGCCATGGTTCCCCATCGACGAAACAGATTATGCTCAATTTTCAGAGAATCAAGGGCTTTACCCACGCTTTGCCGGATCAAATCTTCAATGGTTTTGGGCTGGTGATAAAATGCTGGCACAGGGGGCAAAATAACCGCACCCAAGTCCGCTGCCCGGGACATGAGATCCAGATGTCCTTTGTGCAGGGGAGTTTCACGCACCATGAGTACCAAAGACCTTTTTTCTTTTAATGTGACATCAGCCGCACGGATAAGCAGATTACTGTTGTATGAATTTGCAATGCCTGAAAGGGTTTTAATCGTACACGGTGCCACCAGCATTCCCCGGGTAAGGAAAGAACCGCTGGCAATAGCTGCCGTCATCTCCTCGGGTTCATAAATGACTGAGGCCATTTCTTTTACCTGTTTCACCGAGTAATTCGTTTCAATTTTAATGTTTGTTTCTCCGGCGTGGGTCAAAATTAAATGGGTTTCCACACCCAGCTGGGATAAGACCCTTAGTGTTTCAATGCCGTATATAACGCCACTTGCACCACTTATTCCGATAACTACAGGTAACTCCATTTTTATTCAGTCCACCTATTTTTAGGCTACCCACTTAAATTGGCACAGCCTTTAAAATCAAGCGTTTTAGCAGCCTTGATTTTAGGGGTCAAAAGCTAATTGCTCACATAAAAAGCCTTGAAAATATCCCGCCTTAATTGGGTAGCCGGGCTGGCGCTAACCCTAATTAATGGGAGACCACCATATTTAAAAATTTTTGGGTGCGCTCGTTCTGGGGGGAGGTGAAAAATGGCTCAGGATTGTTTTCTTCTACTATGATGCCTTCATCCACGAATATGACCCTATCGGCCACCTCCCGGGCAAAGCCCATCTCATGGGAGACCACCACCATGGTCATGCCGTCAAGAGCCAGTTGTTTCATGACATCCAGGACTTCGCCCACAAGTTCCGGGTCCAGGGCCGATGTGGGCTCGTCAAAGAGCATCACCTTGGGCCGCATGGCCAGGCACCGGGCAATGGCCACCCGTTGCTTCTGTCCACCCGATAGTTGTTCCGGATAAGCCTCTGCCTTGTCTGACAGGCCCACCTTGTCCAGGGTGTTCAGACCGATCTCCCGGGCTTCTTTTTTATCCATGCGCCTTACCTTGCGAAGACCCAGGGTGACGTTGTTCAGCACGGTCATGTGGGGAAAGAGGTTGAATTGCTGAAAGACCATGCCGACCTCACTGCGTACAAGGTTGATGTCCGTGGTTTTGTCCGTAAGGTCAAACCCGTCCACGGTGACACAACCTGACGTGATCTCCTCCAGGCGATTCAAGCATCGTAACAATGTGCTTTTTCCAGAGCCGGAGGGGCCGAGTATGACCACCACCTCACCTTCTTCAATATGCAGGTCAATGCCCTTGAGTACCTCTAAGTTGCCGAATTTCTTGTGCAGATTTTCTATCTTGATCATGTATCCAATCTCGCAAGTGGGTTGTTTATCATTCGTTCTAAGTACCCGGGCATATATTTCTCAAAATAAAACACATAAATATCAATAACATATGGCTGTGGAATACCGGAAAACATATGTGTGGGTACTTAACTATTGGTGCTGATGTTCATACGTTTTTCAAGCATGTGCAGCAATTTTGCAATGCTCAGGGTCATGGTCAGATATATGAGCGCCACCGCCATCCACACCTCAAAGGAGCGGAAGTTCACCGCGATGATTTCCTGGCCCTGCCGGGTCAGTTCCCCAACGCCGATAACCACCAGCAGGGAAGTGTCCTTGAGACTTATAATGAACTGGTTGCCAAGGGGTGGGATCATTCTTTTAAATGCCTGGGGCCAGATCACGTAGAGCATGGACTGGAAGTTGGTCAGCCCTATGGATCGGGCTGCCTCGGCCTGGCCCACATTGATGGACTGAACTGCACCCCGGACTATTTCTGAGATGTAGGCTCCGGAGTTGACAGCAATGGCCACAATCCCTGCGGTCAAGGGTGGCACCCGCATGCCAAGGGCCAGGGGAAGGCCGAAATAGAGGAACATCACCTGAACCATGAGGGGGGTACCCCGGATAGCTTCCACATAGATGGTGGTCACGCGGTTTAAAAATTGGTTTCTTGAAATTTTGCCGATGCCTGCCAGGGCACCAAGAATGAATCCAAAAAAAAGGCCGACCAGGGTTATGTAGATGGTCAGTTTCGCCCCGCCCATAAGAACGGGAATTGATTCCCAGATGACGCTTGTTTCAAAATTAAATTGAGTCATAGAGTAGCCGATGTTGTTTTGTTAAGGGGCGGACGATGCCGACCGCCCCGTTTTAACTGGATGGGTCAAGTTGGATTTGGATGGTACCTATGACCGCAAAATCTGCTGTCCTTACTTGGGATCGGTACCAAACCATTTTTTGTAGATTTCGGCATAGGTGCCGTTTTCCATCAGCTTGAGGATGGCGATGCTGGACTTTTCAGCCAGGGGGCTGCCCTGGGGAAAGGCGATGCCGTAGGACTGCCCCATGTAAAGGGGACCAACAACCTTAGTTTTGTCCTTGCCCGCTGTCTTGGAGTAATAAAGAACGGCTGGGGAGTCAAAAAGAACCGCGTCAGCGCCGCCGGTGGCAAGTTCCATGTATGCTCCGTCGATGTTGGGGAAGAGTTTCACTTCTTTGGCCTTGGCATTTTTCTTCACATAGTCGGCGCTGGTGGTGCCGAGCTTGGTGGCAACGTTTTTGCCCTCCAGATCCTCAAGGGATTTGATATTCTTTTCGTCAGCGCGCACCAGGATGATGAGACCAGCATCGTAGTAAGGATAGGCAAAGTCAACCACTTTTTCCCGTTCGGATTTGATGGTCATGGCAGCGATGGCAACATCAATGTTGCCGGTCTGTAGTGCAGGAATCAATCCGTTGAAGTCCATGGGTTGGAGTTCGTATTCCTCACCGATCTCCTTGGCAATGGCGGCCCAAAAGTCAATGTCAAACCCTACGTACTTGCCGTCTTGTTTGAACTCAAAGGGCATGAAGTTGGTGTCGCAGCCAACGATTAATTTATCTTTGGCAAGGGCTGAACCGGCAAACAGTGACATGCACATGGTTACGAGTGAAATGAAAGTAATAAGTTTTTTCATCTTTTCTCCTTTTTTGATGTTTTTATTTTAGAACTTTTCGTTGCATCCTCTTTAAATTTCATGCACCGCCATACCGGTTATTCTGGAATGGTGGGGGTCTTGGTTAGTTGACCTTTGTGGTTGCGAAGGGTGTACTCCTTCTCGTTCTTGTCCACAATGTAATAATCGGGCATGAGGGGGATCTTGCCGATCTTGGTGGCCACCACATACATGGGCTGGGCAAGTCCGGTGGTGTGGCCCCGGATGGCATCCCGGATCAGTTCTGCGCCTTTTTCCACCGGGGTGCGAAAGTGATCGATGCCCGGGGCCGGTTCGCAGTAAAACACGTAGTAGGGCCGGATTCTGAAGGCGATCAGCTTCTGGTGCAGTTCCCTGAAGGTATCCACATCATCGTTGATTCCCTTTAAAAGCACCATCTGGTTACCCACGTTCACCCCGCAGGAGAGCAGATCGTACACAGCCCTGGCTGTTTCCTCGGAAAGCTCCTTTGGGTGGTTGCACTGGGTGTTGATCCAAATGGGAACCCGATGAAAGCCTGCGAGTACTTTTTTCAGCCCTGACGTGATTCGCTGGGGCAGGGCAATGGGTATCCTTGTGCCAAAACGAATCATCTGGATGTGGGGGATTGCCCGTATGCTTGTGATAAGGTATTCGATCTTGTCGTTGGAGAGCAGAAAAGGATCACCGCCTGTGATGAGCACGTCCCGAATTTCCGGGTGCTCCCTGATCCATTCAAGCCCCTCTTCAATGTCGAAACGCAGCTCAAGATCCCTGGTTACAACCACCTCCTTACGAAAACAATGGCGACAATAGTTGGCGCAGATGTCGGTCACGGTAAAGGCAACTCTATCCTCGTACTGCCTGGCGATGGAGTCTGGTCGAACCTCATCTGTGTCGCGGTTTTCCTTCCAGATCAGGTAGTCTTTAATACCGTGTACATTTTCGTTCTCCTTAAGCGAAGGAATCACCTGCCTACGAATGGGACAATTAGGGTCGTCTTTGTCCATAAGCGCAGCCATGTGGGGGGTTGTTCCCCATTTGGTATCCATGGTCTGGATCGCTTCTTTCTCTCCTGGAGTGAGGTGAACGTATTGTTCTATTTTTTCCAGGGTGTTCACTTGGTTCTGCATTTGTTTCTGCCATTCTTCCAATATATGAATCTCCGTAATATTTCTATTTCGTTTCAAATTAAAAATGTGCCGCTACTAAATTAAAAATGTGCCGCTACTATTAAATAAACAGGCGCTTTGCCTGATATAATTAAGCTATCAGCTTAAGATGAGGATTTGTTTTTTGTCAAGGAAAAACATTCTTATGCCACCTATTTCGAATGAAGCATAAATCTGTCTCTCTTTCTGTCAGTTCATTTCCTTTTCCAATATATCCACTGCCTCTTTAAATTTGTACCGTTTGACCAACGCTTTTAATTCCTTGTGTCCAGTCAGTTCTTCAAGCAAGGGGGCATAGATCTTTTGCCGCCTGGATTTCAGTGCAATTTTGAGTTCCTGCAGCAATTTTCCCTCACGTTCTACAGACAGCGGTTCTTGCATGGTTAAATCTTCTTTGAATTTAACTGTCCGTACTATCTCATCACATACAAAATTCAATTGTTCCTGAAAAGCGGCCAGGTTTTTAACAGTGGGATTCGCCTCTAAGGTTTTGGATACCTCACTGAGTTTTTTTGCGCCGATGGCGGCGCTGAGTCCCTTGAGCGTGTGGATGATCCTCTTAAAATCCTCCTTTTGGGGAGATATTTCTAAAGTTTTATAACTGTTTGCAAAATCACCCAGCAGTTTTTCATAAAGCGTTGCATCACCCATGATCCTTGACAGACCGGCCCGGGTATCGACATGGATCATATCAGGCTGTGTGACCTCAAAACCCTCTTCCGGTTCCGCTTTACCGGGCCCAGTTTTTGCCTCACATTTTTTACTGATGTACTTGAGCAGTGTGGCAAAAAGCGTTTCAACATCAATGGGCTTGTTGAGATGCTCCTGCATCCCGGCCTCTTTGGTTTTGGCAATGTCGCTGACCAGCGCATTGGCGGTTAGTGCAATGATCGGAAGCGTGCTGTTTTTCGTCCGAATCAGACGGGTGGCTTCATATCCATCCATCTCTGGCATCTGGATATCCATCAAGATCAGCTCATATTTGTCTGGTTCCGCATCAACCATCTCGACCGCCTCCCTGCCGTTGATGGCATCGATGATTAGGATACCGCTGTGGGCAAGCATGCCATGAACGATTTCCCGGTTCATGCTGTTGTCTTCGGCCAATAGAATGGTGCTTCCACCCAGGGTCGTGAGTTCATTTTTAAGGGACGAGCACTGAACCGTTTTATGGTATTCACGCTTGATTTTCTCACCAAAGGCCTCCATGATTACGGTGTAAAGCAGGGACGGATTGACGGGTTTTTGCAAAAAGATCTCTATGCCCTGCTCTTTGGCGGCATTGAGCAGGCTCTCCTGGCGATAGGCCGATACCATAATGATGGTGGGCGGGAGGCTTTGGCATTGTTCATGGATCTTTTTTGTGGTCTCAATTCCGTCAAGACCTGGCATCTTCCAGTCCATCAACACCAAGTCAAAATCCTGTTTCTGCTGGCAGATCATCGCAATGGCTTTTTCCCCGCTATCGGCTGTTGCAACACTGATATTTAACCCTTGGAGAAGACGGGTCAGTATCTTTTGCCAGCTGGGGGTATCATCCACAATCAGCACCTTTTTGTCTGGGAATTGCCGGAGAGTTTCTGGCTTGCTCTCCTGCTCCCCCAGAGTCACCTCAAATGTAAAAGTACTCCCCCTGCCAGCTTTACTTTCAACCCAGATACGGCCCGTCATCATTTCCACAAGTTGCTTGGAAATTGCAAGGCCCAAACCGGTCCCGCCGTATTTGCGGGTCGTGCCGGCATCAGCCTGGGAAAAGGATTGAAATAGGCGGGACTGTTGTTCGGATGTCATCCCGATCCCCGTATCGCGAACCTTGAACCGGTAACGGTCCTGTTTCAAACGGGTGATGTAAATGCCCACCTCCCCTGTCTGGGTAAATTTTACAGCGTTGTTGGCAAGATTTGTGAGCACCTGGCCCAGCCGCAGGGGATCACCGTGAAGATTCATATTCATCCCTTGATCATAGCTGACAATAAACTCCAACCCCTTTTCATTGGCTTTGAGTTCCACCAAGGTAGTGACGTTGTCGATGACGGTGTGCAGGTCGAAATCAATTTTTTCAATGGCAAGCTTCCCCGCCTCGATTTTGGAAAAATCAAGGATGTCGTTGATCAGTCCCAACAGTGAGTTGGCCGAGTTTTCAATTTTATACACATATCCGCTTTGTGTTGAATCCAAACGGGTTTGTTTCATCAGATAGATCATGCCGGTAATGGCGTTCATGGGTGTACGAATTTCATGACTCATATTGGCCAGAAAAGTTGACTTTGTCACGGTGGCCTCTTCTGCCTTTTTTTTGGCCGCCGTAAGCTGCATGTTGATATGGCTGAGTTTGCGATTCCAGTAAACGCCCCCCATCAAGATCAGTGCAACGCCGGCCAAAATTTTCCAGATCAGACTGTAATCGGTTCCTTTTTCCATGCGAACCGAGAGCCATTTATTGCGGATATCTTCAACCTCATCGTCTGCCAGGGACTGAACCGCTTTTTCCATAATTCCCTGCAGTATGACATCATTTTTGTTTACCCCGATGCCATAACTGTTTTTGAGGCCAGTCTCACCAATGATCTTAATATCAAACAGCCGCTCTTTGGCAATAAGATATGCCGCCCCGACCAGGGGATTGATGGCAGCATCCAGCTCCCCGTCGGAAACCATTCGCATGGATTTGGTATGGTTTTCCACATCAACGACCCGGATTGTCGGATACTCATTGCGGAGGATTCCGGCCGTCCGGGAACCTTTGACCACTCCCACTGTTTTTCCTTTTAAAGCGTTGAGCCCACCGAGATAGGAAACATCATTTTTAACGATGATCACTTCGGGCTCCTCATAGATGGGACTGGTGAAATTTAAAAAGGCTTTACGATGGGGGGAAGGTTCCAGGAATGATACAATATCGCACTTCCCGGCGTTGGCTTTTTCCAATGTCTCTTGCCAGGTTTTGGTGTGCAACAGGGTAAATGGTTTTCCGATTTTCTGGGCGATGAGCTGCATGTATTCAGCCGCCAGTCCTTCATATTTTCCCTGTTCGTTGATTTTTTCATAGGGCTCCCAGTCGGGATTGACGCACATGGTGATACTTTCCTTTTCGACCAGATAGGCCCCCTCTTCTGTGCTGAATTTTATAAGGCTGGCGCTGCTGCCCTGTGCCGCACCAATCCATTGATTGGCCAATGCCTCCATTTCTTTCTCGGAAATTGAATCCAGCCCCTTTTGCATGATAGAACATAGAATGGGTTTATCCGGACGTATGCCAAAACGCAGGTCCTCCCTATTGATGCCCGGAAGTTGGAGTTCACTGGCCAGTTTTAAATTTGTATAGACATGCTTTTTGATCAGGTGGTTGATGTTAGGCAGATTCTGAATCAGCGCATCGATTTTTCCAAAGACCAGGGCTTTGGTTATCTCATCATATGTCTCATAGATCATCAGTTCCATGGTTCCCATTTTTTCCAGCTCTTTGCTGTAAAAAATGTCCTTGAGCACGCCCACTTTCTTGCCTGCCAGGCTTTCTAATCCCTGATACTCTCCAAAGTCATCCCGTACAAAGATCATGATGGGAATTTCGTAGTAGGGTTTAGTAAAAAGGGTGAAGGCCTCCCGCTCTTTTTTGTAGGAGATGCTGGCTATCATATCCATTTTTTTGGCTTTAAAAGCAGTTAAATTCGAATTCCAGTTGCCCAGCTGTTTGGTAAATGTTAACCCCGTTCTTTGGGAAAGTAATGCGAGTAAATCGTGTTCGAATCCCCCGATTGCATCCTGGATTATGTATGAGAATGGCGAGAAGTCCGGCATCATGGCAACCCTGATTTCAGGATTTGAGGTGATGAAAGCCTTTTCCTCTGGGGTAAATTCCAAAGCACCGGATGTCACGGGAAAGAGAAGTGCAAGGCAAATGATTGTGCGAATCAGAATTGATTTCAAAATGAGTCCTTAAATTAGCGCCCTTTGGGCGGGCTTCTGTCTGGCTCCGTTTTTATTTGGCGAGGCGGAGACAATAAGCGCATATAGTATTTTTTGTATTAAAAATTATAAATACCTATAATATTAAATTAAACATCCCTGAAAATACTTTGGTTACGCCCCCCCTCCTTGGCTTTGTATAAGGCCTTATCAGCCAGCCTTAACAAATTGTCCAACGAAGCGGTTTCGTCTTGTTTACAGGAGACCCCGCTGCTGATGGTACAGGATATGGTCGAACCCGCATCGGTATTGATGGGGATTTCAGATACTTTCTGTTGAAGCAGGGACGTCACTTCCATGGCCTGGGTTTGGTCGCCTGCTTTTAGAAGAACTGCAAACTCTTCTCCTCCCATACGGCCAAAAAGCGATGACTCAGGAAGCGCTTGGGAAATGGCAGAGGTTATATTTTTCAACGCTACATCTCCAGTATGGTGACCATATTGGTCATTGACCCGTTTGAAATGATCAATGTCGATCATCAAGGCGTAAAGGTCATTTGATGATTCAGCATACATTTGTTCAGCCAGTTGGAAGAATTTTCTTCGATTGTAAATGCCGGTGAGGCTGTCACGGGTGGCCAGGAAATCCAGCTCCCTGAGTACATCCTGAAGTTTGAGCTGAACCTTCACCCGTGCCAGAAGCTCTTTGGGCTTGAAAGGTTTTGTCACATAGTCGGTACCGCCCAGGTCATAGGCTTTTTCAATACTTTCTTCGTCACTTTTAGCCGTAATGAATATGATCGGGATATCCTGTGTATCAGGTTGATTCTTCAGTCTTTGGCACACGGTATATCCGTCCATTCCAGGCATCAGTATATCCAGCAACACCAAGTCGATGGATTCTTCTTTGATCAATGCAAGGGCATCCTCACCAGAAGTTGAGGGAATGACGTCATATTCCTTTAAAATGGCAAGGATCATATCAATATTGCTTTCGTTATCATCCACCACCAAAATCGTTTTTTCTATATTTTCATTCATTTTTTTCCCATACCCCAGGAACATCTTTTAATTTATTTTTTGACATCAAAAGTTTAAAATTTACCGGAAGTTCAGTATTTTTTCACAAAGGCCCGGCTTAGAGCGACTTATAAATCATCTATCAAGCGGTTGAGCATTTGTTGCATTTGCAGGCAGGTGGCTGCTATTTCCTTCCTGTTCATGGGGTCCTCTTTTTCCATTGCTTTTATCATGTTGTCCGTCATCTCTATAAGTTGTACCAGACCCTGCTTAACTTGATATGGGTCATTTATAAACGCCAATTGAGCCTGCGCTTTCACCGCCTCTTCCAGCCGGACCTGATAGCTGCGCAATTTCAGATGAGTTTGGACCCTTGCCAAGAGTTCTATGGCGTTAAAGGGTTTCGCAACATAGTCCACGACCCCGAGTTCAAAACATTGCTGTATATCCTGTTCGCTGCTTTTAACGGTAATGAATATAATGGGTATCTCCCGGATCCTCTCATCAGCCTTAATGCGACGACAGACCTCAAAGCCATCCATTTCCGGCATGACAATATCCAGGAGTATCAGGTCCACCTCCTCTTCCTGCAGAATTTCCAATGCTTCTTCGCCTGAAAGTGCCGGAATGACATCATATTTTTTTAATATACCCACGAGAATATCAAGGTTTATTTCTGAATCGTCAACTGCTAAAATGGTTATTTCTTTTACCATTCATTCCTCACATATTATTTATTCATTCTCGTCAATTATAAGTTCATAGGTGTCACCTAAAAATAAATAAAAAGACTTTCCATTTTATGAGCTGTTAAATCAACGGGTTTTAAAAAATTCGCCCAAAGGACGCTAACTTATCCAAATTGCCACCATATAATGTGTTTCTTTAAAATAAAAACAACATATATGGTATAAAAAATGAGATTTCAGGACTCATAAGACTCATTCTTTTCTGATAAAATAATATCACAATTTTGACAAAAATATTTAAAATATTACCATAAAAATACAATTAATAATAACAGGATAAAAAGTTCCTTGTTGCTCATCTCTGCACCCACCGAGCCCACCCTGGAGCAGGCTATTTAAAACTGAGCCAGGCATCCGACAAAATGTGTTCATAACTGCTTTTTTATGAACATTTTATAAACATTATTATGTAAGTATTCGGCTTGGTAATGTAAATATTCATAAGATATTCACTTAGAATACTTACGTTTTTTTCCAGAAGGAGAGAACCATCAAAGTAAAAATTGGGAGGCTACCCACTTAAGGTGGGATATTCTCAAGGCTTTTTATGTGGATAATTAGCTTTCAGCCCCTAAAATAAAAGCTGCTAAGACGCTTGATTTTAAAAGTTGTCCCGCCTTAAGTGGGTAGCCCAACTATTTTAGTCCAAACACAGTAGGTTTAACGTTGATATTTTTATTTTTTGTGAATGATGCCAATATACTTACCAAATCATCTCCATCCTTATAGACAAATGGCGATACTTGATAAAGGTTACCCTGAATGTTGAATCTATAACTCCTAATTTTGGCATCTTTTGTCAATATCTCGTACAAGGCTTTTGATATTTTTTCTGTATATCCTTTACCAAACCAGTATCGAATTGTGATTGTCTTATCCTCGCCTATGACAACATGTTGTAAAAAAAGTAGGTTTTGTCCATAACCGATTGTAGTGATAAACAGGATAAAAGCAATTGCCAAATATATCCAACTACCACGGGTGCTCCAGAAGTAGAGAAGCACAATAAGCAAGCAGGTATGAAATATAAACTTGCTTATCTGCGGGATAAGGTATGGTCTGAATGTTATTGTCTCTGTCATGATGTATTCCTCTTTTTAAACCAATTAAACCACTATGGGCTGAAAGCCCATAGAATCGGCGCTAAAGCGCCCCCGTGGCCTAAACCACGGGCTGAAAGCTAAAGGACTGAAAGTCCATAGTTTTCACTATAATGCGCTTCGCGCACTAAAGAACTACTGGGACAATAAAAAATTTAAAGCAACTTTTCAATACTCAATACTGACGACGACCTATTTCTTTATCACAATCAGGTTCCTCTTAAAGTTCTCCGCCTGCTCAAAGATCTCTTTGTAAACTTCGTCCCGGTCAACCGGAGGGTATCCATTTTCAGCAAGCA
>CAYSSE010000025.1:0-28038 GCA_964433355.1 uncultured Desulfocicer sp. | reverse complement strand
CACCATGGCGAATCATCTCATAATCATTCAAGGCCCTGCCCATGAGATGGTTGACGTTTCTATTCATCCGGGGTCTGAATGGTTGAATGGGGTTACCTTTTCTTTGTGGATTTTTTAAGGATCACCCGACCGGCTGCAATTTCGCGCAGTGCCATTACCGCATCTCCATTTCTGGCCGGTTTAATAAGGGTTTCAGCCCCTTCACTTACCTGTCTTACACGCTTTGCCGCCATATGAACCAGGGCAAATCGGGTGGGCACATTTTTAAGGCAGTCTTCAATGGTTACTCTTGCCATGGATATTCCTCTTTAATTAACGTATACATGCAATAAAATTTTTTTATATGAAAAATGAAGTGTCCAATTAGCCTCAGCAGAGTCCCCCCCCGATGGGTAATAGGAACCGGCCAATGGGGCCGTCTACGGTTCCGGGCCGGGCCCATTGCCCGTCGGGGGGGGCGGTATGATCTCATTTGGCTCCGCGTCTACGACCCAGTATTCATTGTGTTCGGCAGGACATGCCCGTTTTATATGAAACAGTAGGCGTGTCTAACATTCTTTCATGCTTCGTTGTAGGCAGGATAGGGCCAAAATACGGTCTGCCTGTGGCAGTTATTACAAAATATCGATGATCTCATAACTTCTTTTACCGCCGGGAGCCTGGAGAACCACTTCATCACCGGGCTTTTTACCAATTAAGGCCTTTCCCAGGGGAGATGAGATGGAGATACGCCCCCTGTCGATGTCCGACTCCTCCTGACCCACCAGCATATATTCAACCTCTTCTTCCGAATCAAGGTTTTCAAGCAATACCCGGGATGCAAACCGGGCGCAATCTTTGGCCACTGTATCCGGATCAATCACCTTGGCACTGGCAAGTTTATAGCCCAACTCTCCAATTCTACCTTCAATAAAAGATTGCCGATCCTTGGCCGCATCAAACTCCGCATTTTCAGAAAGATCACCATGGGCACGGGCCGTTTCGATGGCCTTGATATTCTGCGGTCGCTCAATGGTTTTTAATCTTTCAAATTCCGCTTTCAGGGTTTTATACCCCTCAACGGTGATTGGTATCTGCTCCAACGTTTATATCTCCATTTCTTCATCAAAAAAAACAACGCCTTACCGCGTAATAGATGTATCACGATAAGGCAGAAAAAAACTAAAATTCAGGTTCAGGGATCAAAAAACAAAAGATCTTTCCCCGCAATCCCTCACGGGGAGTCTCAGTAACAACAGCTCTCTTCCAGGTTGATCAACGGTGTAGGGCAGGATAGTGAGACTTACAAAACAGATCCAGATCACTCTTGTTTTCCCTGCTCCTGGTTGAGGTATCCCACAATGGATGACCCGGCACTGACTTTCTGTCCCAGAGTCACGGCAATATCCGTATCCAGGGGCAGATGAAGATCCAGGCGGGAACCAAAGCGTATCATGCCATATCTCCGGCCCCGTTCCAGACGATCCCCGGGCTGTACCCGGCACACAATACGTCTGGCAATAAGCCCTGCAATCTGTACAACACCATAAATCGACCCTTGGGGGGTTTTAATGACCAGGGCATTACGCTCATTGTGTTCCGATGCCTTATCCAGGGAGGCATTAAAAAATTTCCCGGGAAAATAGGTAACTTTTTCCACCACCCCATCCATGGGCACCCGGTTCACATGGACATTGAACACATTCATGAAAATACACACCCGAATACATGATCCGTTGACAACGGTGGAGTCTTCAATGGTTTGTATACTGATAACCTTGCCGTCGGCCGGGGAGACAAGGGCATGGGATTCCGGGGGAATTTTCCGTTCAGGGTCACGAAAAAAACAGCAGACAAAAACAAACAGACAAAGGGCAAGCCCCCCGGGAATATATCCGCCAAGTCCCATGGCAAGCGCAGCGATCAGGCCCGTGATGCCAATATATTTAAAGCCGGGGGCAGCAATAATAAAACCTGCTTTATCCGGCCATTCCATATTTTTCATACTTGTCCGATCCTTTTTTCTTGATAATCAATAACAATTATCAAATAGATGGAAACTAAATCCCATGGGTGAATTTACCAAAGCTCGCAAGAGGATATTACAAGCACCTACTAAATTTCTATGCGCTACTGAGGAAAGAGCGAACCCCTGGATCAATAGCAACTACCCGCCCTTGGTTCTCGGGTAAGTACCCGAGTATATATTCCTCAAAATAAAATCCATAAATATCAACGGTATATCTCTTTGGAATACCGAAAAACATATGCATGGGTACTTAAATATAGTTTTTCTTTTGAGGGAACGGCCAGCCAGCAATCATTAAACTTCCAGATTAAGCCAGAATCCATAGGCTTCTCTGGAAGAGCTTTACATAAGCTGAGTCCTTTTCCTGAAATAGAAACACAACCCAAAGGAAGCTGGTATCCACCTTCACATTCTTTTGTATGGGGGACATCTACCCAATTCTAAAGCAAAAAAACATGATACTAACAGACGTCATAAGGGTTGTCAACAATCCCCGGAGGGGAAGCCGTAATTGTAATTTTGGCCCCAAATCCCGGAGGGAGCGGGGCGGGTCATTTATCTTTGCAATAATTAATCTCAGCATCGGAGCGCCGAAGATAAACTGGCACCAGGGCAGCGGGATCTTTAAGGTACCCATGGGGATCATGGAAAAAAACATGAGCCAGAGCCAGGGCACTGATATAATTCTGAAATCCCGGGGCAAAAACAGCCCTTGATCCCAATTCTCGGGTGATGTGCCGGGCATGGGCTACGGCCCCGGATCCCACAAACAGGGTACTGTCACCGGCCATGGCCAGAATGCCTTTTGGGGGCACCACCATTTCTTTCCCCTTGGAAATCAACACACCGTTTTCAAATTGATACAAGGCACAATATACCTCCCCTCGCCGGGCATCCAACATGGCACACACCGGCAGGGATGCGTGGCTCATGCGCCAGGCAATGCCATCCAGGCTGGAAATACCTGCCACAGGTTTCCCCGTGGCCAGGGCAAGACCTTTGACCATGCTAAGACCAATGCGAAGGCCGGTGAAGCTGCCCGGCCCCCGGGACACCACAAAGCCGTCAAGTTCATCAAGGGTCTGTCCGGCATCCTCTGAGAGCATTTTTTCCACCAAGGGTAAAAAGGTGACGGCATGGTTTTTCAACCCGGCGACATACCGCTCACACACCGGAATATCATCGTTTACAAGGGCAATGCTACACCCCTGTTCCGCCGTATCCACGGCAAGTATTTTCATGAAATACACTCCTGTCTACCCAATGATAACGCCTTTTAATGTTAAGGGAACAGGCCCTTACCCATGGGCATTGTTTCCAAGAATTTCCAACTGGCATGGATCTAAACAAGTAACTCCCACAGACCAAGTCTGATCCTATTGGGCGCATTCCCATTTGCCCATATCATACACCCCTTATGATTCAATAAAGGCAACCTCAAGCACCTGATCCAGATCCCGCACCGGAATAAATTTAATTTTTCTTCTCACCCCGGCCGGAAGCTCCTGGAGATCCTTTTTGTTTTTTTCAGGAATGACAATGGTCTTAATCCCCGCCCGGAGGGCACCCAGGGCCTTTTCCTTGAGACCGCCTATGGGAAGCACCCGACCCCTGAGGGTGATTTCTCCGGTCATGGCGACCTTGTTGTTCACAATTTTTCCGGTGAAGGCTGAAATAAGAGCAGTGGCCATGGCAATGCCGGCAGAAGGACCATCCTTGGGAATGGCTCCGGCAGGAACATGGATATGAATATCCTTGGTTTCAAAATCTTCCTTGTCAATGCCAAGAGAGTCCATATTTGCCTTGATGCAGGTGAATGCCGCCCGGGCCGACTCCTGCATGACATCCCCGATCTGCCCTGTCACCGTAAGTTCCCCCTTGCCATGGCACAGGGATACTTCAATGTAAAGGGGTTCTCCCCCCACTTCAGTCCAGGCAAGGCCGGTGACCAATCCCACCTGACTCTCCTCCTGATCCAGTTCCGGTTGAAACATGGGGGGGCCCAAATATCTTTGTAGCGCCGCCTTGGTTACCTGGACTTTGCCCTTTTGTCCCTCGGCAATCTTTCTGGCAATTTTTCTACAGATGGCCCCCAGTTTTCGTTCCAGATTTCGAAGCCCAGCCTCCATGGTATACTGGGAAATAAGGGTATCCAGGGCACCAGAGGTGATGGTGATGGAACGACGGATCAAGCCATTTTCCCGGAGCTGACGGGGAAAAAGATGTCGTTCGGCAATCACAGCCTTTTCCTCCCGGGTGTATCCAGAAATTTCAATGACCTCCATGCGATCCAGCAGGGCCGATGGAATGGTGTCAATGACATTGGCGGTGAGGACAAAAAGCACCTTGGAAAGATCAAAGGGCATATTAAGATAATGATCACTGAATTCGGTGTTCTGCTCCGGGTCCAGCGCCTCCAGCAGAGCCGAGGAGGGATCCCCCCTGAAATCATTGCCCAATTTATCAATTTCATCCAACATGAACACCGGGTTATTGGTGCCGCACTGGCGCAAGCTCTGGATAATTCTGCCGGGCATGGCGCCGAGGTAGGTTCTTCTGTGTCCCCGGATTTCCGCCTCATCCCGGATTCCCCCCAGGGAGATTCTCACAAACTTTCGTTTCATGGTCTTGGCAATGGCCTGCCCAAGGGAGGTTTTACCCACCCCGGGGGGGCCTGCAAAACAGATAATCTGACCCTTCATGGAGGGATTGAGTTTCCGGACACTCAGATATTCCAGGATGCGTTCCTTGACCTTTTCCAGACCGTGATGATCCCTTTCCAGCACCTGGGCCGCCTTTTCAATATCCAGAAAATCCTTGGTGGATTTATTCCAGGGCATTTCCACAATGCAGTCAAGATAGGTGCGGATAATGGAGGCTTCCGAGGAATCAGAATGCATCTGATCAAGGCGCTTGAGCTGCTTTAATGCCTCTTTATGGCATTTGTCCGGCATCTTGGCTTTCTTGATCTTCTGGCTGTACTCTTTTACCTCGGCAATTTTTTCATCATTGTCGCCCAACTCCCGATGGATGGCCTTGACCTGCTCCCTGAGATAATAGTCCCGTTGGGTTTTGGAAATCTCATCCTTGACATTGGTTTGGATCTTGGCCTGTACAGCAGACAGCTCCACCTCCCGGGCCAGAAGGTCGTTCACCCTTAAAAGTCGCTGGGCAGGATCCATGGTTTCCAAAAGATTCTGGGCATCTTCAACCTTCAGCCTCAAATTTGACGCCACCAGATCCGCAAGCTTTCCCGGGGATTCAATCTGCTCCAGAATCATCCCCACATCCCCGGACACTTCCCCACGCAAGGCCAGAATTTTTTCACTGCTATCCCGGACGTTGCGCATGAGGGCTTGAATTTCAATATCAACGGTGTCGATTTCCTGGTCTTCCAGCATCTCAACCTGCACCTGGAACCAGGGCTTCTGTTTTTTAAATTTAACCACCCGGGCCTTGGTGATTCCCTGTATCAGTGCCTTGATTCGTCCGTCGGGAAGCTTTAACATTTTTTGTATACGCCCCACAGTTCCCAGGAGATACACATCTTCTTTCCCGGGGTTTTCATCCTCGGACACCTTTTGGGCGCACATAAAAAGATAACGATCACTGTCTGCGGCGGCCTCCACCGCCCTGATGGATTTATCCCTTCCCACAAACAAAGGAATCAGCATATCTGTGAACACCACCACATCTCTCACCGGCATCATGGGAAGGATGGTGGGAATTTCACTAATATCTGTCTCTTTTTCTATTATTTCAATAAGATCGTCCATATCGGTTTCCGCCATTTGAACTCCTTTTTATTACAAATATAATATCAATCAGACCTTAACAATAAAGCATTTTTTCCCCTTTACAACGGTGGAAGCATACTTTTTTAATGGTAGAGATCTATTGACACCGGCTGAAATTTTTTCTAAGTGAAGGGATGGGCCCGCTCATTTTGTCCGGATCACCCAATGCGTTGTCACCCAACATGAAGGAGTGTTGCCATGATCCCAAATGCCCTGCCCCCATATACCGCTCCTCTCATGGCTTTTATATTTGGGGCCTGTGTGGGAAGCTTTCTCAATGTATGTATTTACCGGATTCCCCGGGGAAAATCCATCCTCTTTCCCGGGTCATCCTGCCCGGTGTGTACCCACGGCATCCCCTTTTATCTAAACATCCCCATTGCAAGCTATATCCTGCTTCGGGGACGATGCCACCACTGCCACGCCCCTTTTTCCATGAGATACCCTGCCGTGGAGACCCTGACGGCATTGGCAGCCTTAGCCACGGCTGCCAATTTCGGCATCACGGCCCAGGGTGGTGTCTGGTTTGCCTTTGTGTCCACCCTTATTGTGATCGCTTTCATTGACTATGATTTTCAAATCATCCCGGATATCATCTCGCTCCCCGGCATTCCCCTTTTTGCCCTGGCAACGGTCTTAATGGGGTATCATCCCTGGAAAGCCTCCCTGGCAGGCATCCTCATGGGGGGTGGTTCCCTTTACGGGGTGGCCATGCTTTACCATTTTATCCGAAAACAAGAGGGCATGGGCGGTGGCGATATCAAGCTGCTGGCCATGATCGGTGCTGCCATTGGCTGGCCAGGGGTATTGTTCACCCTGTTTGCCGGATCCGTTCTGGGCACCTTTGCCGGATGTGTTGTTATGGTCATAAAAAAAAGTGTCACCCCCCGGTTGAGACTCCCCTTTGGCCCCTACCTGTCCATGGGTGCCATTGCCTATATTTTCAAGGGAAAAGAGATCATCCAATGGTATTTTAACCTGGTTTATTAAATATTTTTACATGAAAATCCTGGCAAACCAAGAGGTATTTTTCATCTTAGTTTTAGGTAAACCGTATTCTGGCTCCGGCCTGCCCACAACGAAGCCTTCGATATTTTAGCGGGACAGACAATAAGTTCTTGACACAAATACGGCAACCACGGTACTTACAAGGCACTTAAGACAGTTAATGGCCAACCTATCCACGGCCAGAAGTCACCCCAAAATCATAAGTATGTATTTTGCATATAAGACCGACCGCACAACCCAATACCATTGACCGCAAATTGATAATCCCCCATGCACCATGGTGACAATTTGCAAATTAAGGAGTAAAAAGATATGAATAAAGGCGATCTCATTACCAAAGTAGCTGAAGTACTCAGTAGCAAAAAAGAAGCCCAGGCAGCCGTGGACTGTGCACTTTCCACCATCACCGAAGCCCTTGCGGAAAAAGAGACGGTCACCCTTGTGGGATTTGGCACTTTTAAGTCAACCGAACGAAAGGCCAGAAAGGGAAGAAACCCCCAGACAGGAGCCGAAATTGACATTCCTGCCAGAAATGTGCCCAAGTTCATCCCTGGAAAAGCATTAAAAGACGCTGTAAAATAAGTCTGATTCCCCCCACCCACTGCTGTATTCAGGTTCCTGTCCCCCTGAATCTGAATACAGTCCTCCCCCCATCTTACCACCGTAAACCGCAATACAATCAGGCAGATCTCAGTGTTTCTATCTCCAAAGACAATGCCATAAACATAGTAAGGGACTCGGGCTCGCCATTTTATTAGAAAATAAAACTTCCGGTCAACCTCAGCAGAGCCCCCCCCGATGGGTAATAGGAACCGGCCAATTGTGCCGTCTACGGTTCCGGCCGGGCCCATTGCCCGTCGGGGGGGGCGGCATGATATCATTTGGCTCTGCGTCTACGACCCAATATTCGTTGTGTCCAGCAGGACATGCCCGTTATAGAGATAGATAGACAGAAAGGTGAGGCAATGGGACAATTATTTTTTATTGAGAGCCTAAGTCCTCTGTTGAATCACATGGCTCGGATGTGCCGATCAATTGACTTGAGTAAGCCAATTTGCTCATCATCAAATTTATTTATATCCCCCGCCAGACAGTCTGAAATCTCCTTCAGAGCCTGTGCCACCCCATAACGGGTGTCATTCCGAAACCCTTTTATGGGATGCCCTTGGGGATTGCGAATACGTTCCATGTACTCTTTTTCATTAAATCCAATTTTTTCCAGAGAAACCTCCGAGGGTTCCGCATTAACATAATTTCGAAACAGTATCCGGGCGGCAAGGCATTTTATCCGGGGGGTCTTCATTTTTTCCACACAGGCCATCCGCTGGTGGGGAGGCGAATGATGAAAAGCCATCATCTCTTTTTTTTCCGTGGATGAAAAAAAGCCATCTTGATACAGACTGGCATCTGCATCCAGATCCGGCACAACAGGATAGGCATACTCCTTGTGATATTCAATGAGTTTGCCAAACCATTTGGCATGACGGGCAAGGGCCGTAATGCTCCCCTGGGCCAGGGTCTGTTGTTCAGGGGATAAGCGGCTCCAGAAACGATCCAGAGGGGGCAGCACAATGGGGGGTTCCCCTTTTTTTTTACGAATGATAAAGATTTTATCAGGATCATTTGGTTTACCCTCTCCTCCGGGTAATCCCTTGGAATCCAGGCGCAACCACAGGGTTTGATTGCCATACACCCGGGAAGGACCAATGCCCAGCACCGGGGCCATGTAGTTGTGTTTGGCACCAAAGGAGAGTGACACCATTATTCCCAGAAAAAAACTACCCACCTGCCCTATTTTTTGTTGCTGGAGTCGCCCCATGTGTGTGGACTCCTCGGCCTTGTTGAAAAATGTCCGGCAATAATCCCACATTTCCCGCCGGGCAAAAAGTCGTTGGGCCAGGGCCAGGGTGGCTTCCACATCAACCATGGCATCATGGGCACGCCCGGATGTCACCAAGGAATTATCCCTGCTGATGAGTTCCAGTTTCATGCTGGGTTTACCATCCTGTTCGGGCCAGTGAATATTTAGGGGGGCAAACAGGCGATAGAGAACTGCCAGGGGAAGAATATCCATGCGGGAGCAGCCATTGGCGTATTGATGGCTGTAAGGATCCAAAAGATTCCGATAAAAGGTGAACCGTAAAAATTCATCGTCAAATCCCAGGGTGTTGTACCCCAGACTGATGGTACCCGGCGTGTTGACCAACTGGTGGATACGCAGGGCCGCATCATACTCACCATAGCCCTTCATCAACGATGCCAGACAAAGGCGATGGGTCACAAAAGCGCCGGGGGATGGCACCACATCCGGACGTAGCTGAACCACCACAGACGTTCGTTCAATTTCTTTTAATCTAAGGTCTGTACGAATGGCCGCAAAGGTAAGAATCTGATCAAAGGCCGTATTCAGACCGGTGGTTTCAATGTCGTAAAAGAGAAATGTCTTCATAGGTTGAATAGAGGGGGATGACCCTGTTGGTAACTGTGGTTATTGTTTTGAAAAAAGTATAAGGGGCTTCATAAGAATAAAACTATCCATTTTCAAATTTAACTGCAAGTATTTACAGAATATTTTAAGTGAAGACGGGTAGATTATTTGTCATGAGTTCCCTAAGAACCGCAGATGAAACAACTTGATAGTATAGGAATTTTATACCTTATCAATTATTAAATCAATAGGTTATACAAAATCAGTCCGATAGGGCGTTAGGTTCTCAAAAAAAAAGGAGCCGACAGTAAATACCTGCCTGCTCCTGAAAGTCCATTTGAACCAATGCCTACCTTTTAGAGAACTGGTAATTGGCCCTGGCACCCTTCTGACCATATTTTTTACGCTCTTTAATCCGGGAATCCCGGGTAAGATACCCAGCTTTTTTCAGCATGGCCCTCAGATCCGGATCCGCCATGAGAAGCGCTTTGGTGATACCGTGTCTCACGGCACCGGCCTGACCCATGATGCCACCACCGAGCACCTTGATATTAATATCAAAGGTATTTGTATTTTGTGTCATGACCAAGGGAGATTCCAGAATCTTCCGTGCATCAAGGTGAACAAAATAATCTTCAAGGCTTCTATTGTTTACGGTTATTTTGCCACTTCCTGGCGTTAACCATGTTTTGGCAATGGAACTCTTACGCTTGCCAGTTGCGTAATATACATTTTCATTCTCCATAAAATAACTACCGTCCCTTATTTTTACTTAAAATTATAATTCAACCACTTCTGGTTTCTGTGCAGCATGGGGATGTTCCTCTCCGGCATAAACATAAAGTTTGCCATTGAGCTTTCGCCCCAATCTGTTTTTTGGAAGCATGCCCCGCACCGCTTTTCGAAGAATATCTTCAGGGCTTTTTTCCAGAAGTTCCTTGACGCTGGTGGCTTTTATCCCACCGGTGTAGCCCGTGTGACGGTAGTAAACCTTCTGATCCCACTTATTACCTGTGAGGCGTATTTTATGGGCATTAATGACAATCACCCAATCACCCATATCCACATGGGGGGTATAAAGGGGGTTTCGTTTTCCCCTGATCCGAGCAGCAACCTCTGAGGCGATGCGACCCAGCACCTTGTCGCTGGCGTCAATCACACACCAGTTTTCGGGATTATCCGATCGTTTTGCACTATATGTATATTTTTTCAATTTTCTACACTCCTGTTTATAAAATAATTCGAACTAATTAACTCATTTCCCGGAAAATGTCAAGCCCTATTTTGGTTAAAATAACTCCCTTTGGAAGGGCATACCCAGATGCTCATGGGCCTTTGCAGATGCCTTTCTGCCGGCTGAAGTACGAAGCACCAAACCGGTTTTTAATAGATAGGGTTCCACAACATCCACCAGGGTGTCGGTCTCCTCTTGGAGTGTTGCAGCCACGGCCTCAATGCCCACAGGACCGCCCCGGTAAAATTTAATAATGGTGTTCAGATAATTGCGATCCAGGGGGGTAAGTCCCATCTGATCCACCCCTTCAAGCTGCAATGCCGCCTGAACCGTTTCCGGGGTGACCTCCCCCCGGGCCTTGACCTGGGCATAATCCCTCACCCGTTTTAACAATCGATTGGCAATACGGGGGGTTCCCCGGGAACGGGTGGCCAGTTCCACTGCCCCGCCATGGGTCATAGCAACATTAAGCAAGTCTGCCGATCGTTTAACAATGGTGACCAGATCTTCCAGTTCATAAAAATCAAAATTTCGAAACAACCCGAACCGATCCCGCAGGGGGGAAGAGAGCAACCCCACCCGGGTGGTGGCCCCCACCAGGGTAAACTGCTTGAGCTGGTATCTGTGACTTCTGGCATGAACCCCTTTGTCAAAGACAAAATCAACGGCAAAATCCTCCATGGCCGGGTAGAGAAATTCCTCAACGGTCTTGGGAATTCGATGGATCTCATCAATGAAGAGAAAATCTCCCTCCCCAAGATTGGTGAGCATCCCCAGAAGATCTCCCCCTTTTTCCAAAGCAGGCCCAGAGGTAATGGTCACCCCAGCCCCCATTTCCGTGGCAATAATATGGGCCATGGAGGTCTTACCAAGCCCCGGGGGTCCATGGAGCAGCACATGATCCAGGGATTCACCCCGAATTCTGGCGGCGGCAATGGCAATTTTAAGGGTTTCAACGGTTTCTGCCTGGCCCACATAGTCAGCGAATCGCCGGGGCCGCAGCACATTGACATCAACTTCTCGATCCACGGGGTGGGATTCTGAGGAAACAAGGGATTTTTCCGCCGAGCTAAAGGCAATAATATCATCATCCGATGTCATGAGCCAGCCCTCCTTATCACTGCATCAAACAGCGCTTCAGGTGTTGACATATCAGGGGCTTCGGCAATGGCAAGGCTCACCATCTTCCGGGCAATGGGGGCGACATATCCCAATTGCTGAACCAGAACGTCCACCACCTGGGCAGATACCTGGTCTGAAATCCCCCCCTCTTCTTGGGCAGCTACGTTGGAGGCATTTCCCGCACCCTCTCCGGCAGAATCTGTAACAAACCCTGACACCTTGCCATGGAGGGCTGCAATGATTTTCTGGGCCGTGCGTTTACCAATACCCTTTAAGGTCGCCAACATTTTTTCATCCCGGCTTTCAATGGCCCGGGCAATATCAGACACGGGTCGATCCATGGCTTTCACCGCTTTTAAGGGCCCAATGGCATCCACGGAAATAAAAAGCTGAAAAAAAGCCTTTTCCACTTCGGATTCAAAACCAATGAGCACCGGCCGGGGCTGCCTTTCTGTCTGGTTATAATAAATAAACAAAGAGACCGTCTCTTCGGGGGGGTGCTTTTTAATATTTTCAAGCACAAAAAGGGGCAGGACAATCTCATATCCCACCCCCCCCACCAGCATCAGGATGCCCTCTTCGGCGATCCTTAAAATTTTTCCTTCCATGTATCCAATCATCTTTAACTTTCTTTTTTATAACTGCCACGGGCAGACCGTATTCTGGCCTCGGCCTGCCCACAAGGAAACATGAAAGAATGTTAGACTTGCCTACTCTTTCATATAAACTGCCACGGGCGAACCGTATTCTGGCCCCAGCCTGCCCACAACGAACCATGAAAGTCCGGCAGGTTTACCGAGACTTTCTTATATAATCAACCCCAATTTTTCCGAAAAAATCCGGCCAGGGCCAGGGCCAGGGCATCCGAGGCGTGAAAAGGCCGGATGGCCCCTTCATGGGACAGCAGATTCCGCACCGATCGTTCCACCTGATGTTTATCTGCAGCCCCACTGCCAGTGACCACTTTTTTGGCTTCGCGAACCTGGATCTCCTGCACCCGTGATCCAGCCCGTCCTGCGGCCAGCAACAACACACCAGTGACCTTTCCCAGGGTAATCCCCGATGCCGGATATTTTCCCAGAGAAAAAATATCTTCAATCACAACAAGATCTGGCTTCTGACGGCACAAATAGGCAAGGGTTCGAGAGTAGATGATCTCCAGTCGTTCCACAAGGCATTGTTCCGGTGTGGTTTTAATGCTGCCAAATTCATAGCCTGACACAGTAGTGCCCCGGCCCTGCACCATTCCAATGCCAGTACCGGCAAGCCCAGGGTCTATGCCCACCACCTTGATCATGTTATCATTCCCATGGAAGTAATCCGCCACCAGCTATTCCCGGTCAAATTCAGGATAACTATCTATAATTGTTAGATTTAACCTTTTTAAGCTCACGAAACCATCTTAGTAAATATCAAATAATATCAAGTGGTTAAATGGTGAGCGGGAATTGCTGATCCGCCCCTCTATTTAAGGGCCTCCAGCTTCTCCTTGGCAATTTTTGATTCACTGGTTCCGGGAAATTTACGAATCAACTCCTTTAATATCAAACGGGCATTGCCCTTTTCCCCCAGATTTGCAAAGGCATACCCCTGCTTTAACAACGCCGCAGGCACCTTATTTCCAGACGAATAGGTTTCAATGACCTTCTGATATTCCAGAATGGCCTTTTCATACCAATTTTCCCGGTAATAACTATCAGCAATCCAGAACCTTGCATTGTCGGCATTGGTCGAATCAGGAAAAGTTTTAACAAATATTTCAAACTCTTTTCTGGCCCCCTTGTTATCACCGTTGTCCAGCAGGGTTTTGGCCGTCGTATACATCCCTGCCTCACTGGCGTCTGGTTTATCGGTGACCGGCGCACTGGAAGCGCTGTCCGTGGGTTCCATGCCCAGATGGGCCTCCAGGGCCATCACCCGCTGATAATTTCGAGAAATGGCCTCATCCAGGCGCTTGAGTTCGTTGGAAGCCGTGGCTGTGGGGGCTCCCCCATCCCGGCCAATGAGAAACTCAAGGGTTTCCATGCGCCCTGCCAACACCCTGATCTCATCCCGAAATCCATCCAACAGGGCGTTTATTTCAGCATATTTTTCCCGGGTCTGGCGATCATTGGTACCCACACGCCCCGTTATTTCCTCAAACTCTTTGTTCAGCTTCTGATCATAGGTCTTCTGCTTTTCCAAATGCCGGGCATTGTCCATTTCAAGGGAATATACCCGATTATTAAGGGTAACCATATCCTGATCTGACACACACCCTGACACCACTGCCAGAAGACACAACAAAAAAATCTGAAAAATACACTTGGCCATCATACCCCTTCCTTTACAAAATCACAAAATGAGCGCGTCGGTTTTTACTCCAGGCTGCCTCTCCATGTCCGGAATCAAGGGGTTTTTCTTCACCATAACTGATGGTAACAACTCGACTCCCCAAGATCCCCATATTCATGAGATAAGACTTTACCGCAATGGCCCGCTGATCTCCCAGGGCCAGATTGTATTCCGTAGTGCCCCGTTCATCACAATGGCCCTGAACCACAATATTATTACCGGCATTGGCTTCAAGCCACTGAACCTTTTCTTTTAAAAGCTGACGGGCCTCAGCAGAGAGGACTGCGCTGTCATAGCCAAACAAAATATCTTGATTTTCAAAGTCTTCCCGAGCTGCCATGACTGCCGCCTGAACGGCATTTTTCTGCAGGGTCTCCTCCTGGAGACGCTGTTGAGCCAGGGCCGTTGCTTTTTCCTGGGCTGCAATACGTGCAGCCTCTTCTGTGGATATAGCACCTGTCTCCTGTGTCACCGATGGATCCACCATCACATTCTTTTTGGCACAGGACACTGTCAATGCAAGACCTGCAACCATCATCACCATTACCAAATTGCGCATCACTCGTTTTTTCATGTCATCTCCTTTATAAATTATTAAGAACTTACACACACTCGATGATTAAATATTACTGTAATTCTTTATGTTTCACCCCACGGCACTTTCAAGGATAAAATTCAGACGCTTACATCTCCCCCCCCGGGGACCATTGGGGATCGGTCTGGGCACCGGGCAGATTGATCAAACGTCTTGCGTCACTTCCCCGGGCCGTCATCAGATAAATTTTTGAGGCCCCCTCCCGGGTGGAAGAAAAGACAATAAAGCCCCCATCCGGGGACCAGGAGGGATCTTCATTGTCTCCCTGGTCTCGGGTGAGCTGCATGGGGGCAGCCCCGTCAAGACCAGTGACATAAATATCAATTTTATTTTTCACAATCCCCACATAGGCAAGTTTATCCCCTGAGGGGGACCACGCCGGAGAAGTGTTATACTTACCCTGGAAGCTCACCCGCATCACCCCATCGGTATCAAGATTTTTAACATAAATCTGAGGGGTTCCCCCCCGGCGGGACACAAAGGCAAGCTTCTTACCATCCGGAGACATCTGGGGGGAGACATCAATCCCCCAGCTTCGGGTCAGGCGCTTGAGGATTTCACCCTTGCCGGAAAACAAATAAATTTCCTGGTCTCCGTCAAGGCTCAAGGTGGCCACAAGTTCAAATTTACCCGGCACCCAGCCCGGTGTGATATTCATCCCCTTAAACGCAATGGTGGTTTTCGTACGGGTTTTCAAATTCTGAACAAAAATATCCGGTTTCCCATTCACATAGGAGGTATATGCCAGCCACTGGCCATCCTGGGAAAGACAAGGGGACAGGGTGATACTCCCATGATGGGTCTCCTGCCGGGGGGCATATCCGTCAAAATCACTGATAAAGATCTCCTTATTTTCCCCCACACGGGAAACAAACACAATGCGACTGCCAAAAACCCCCCGCTTCCCGGTGAGATAGAGACTGATTTCTCCACAAAACCGATGGATCATAGTCCGAAGATCCGATACCCTTCCCGTATATACCTTTCCCATCTCCATTTTTTTTTTAAAAGTATCAAAAAGCCGCATCTCCAAACGGATATTCCCCTGCTGTTCAGTAATACCAGCGGTGACAAGAAGTTCTGCACCTATATTAATCCACTTTTTAAAATGAAGATCTACGGCGGTGATGCCGGAGATGGCAGGTTTTTCCAGAAAAGTGGCTGAATCCATTACATCAATGTAACCGGTAAAGTCCATCCCCTCCATCAGAATCTTCCGGGCCATTTCACCATGGAGGGATTCGGCCTCGTTTCCGGACAAGGACTTAAATGCCGGTATTGCCAGGGGAACCTTCCGGATAAAGGGATCTTTTATATTAATGTAGGTATGCTGCCGTGCACAAATCGGCATGGGCGCAAAGAGCCATACAGCGATGATCCCGGATGCTAAAAACCGTTTACAATATTTCAGGGCGTTCCCACCACTGCTTGCCATATATTTTCTCCTCTTTTCATAAATATCCAGTCAGCACCCCATATTCGCCCATCTTGGCCTGTTCGCATCGCATTAGTATGCTACGCAGCCCCAAATAAACGGATATGGGACACTGACCAGACATTTACATTATCAACTCGAACATTTACCTCTTTTTTCCAGGGCATAACCGGATTATCAAACCAGTTTGTCCCGGTACTACATTAACCCGGATGGCGTAAAAATCAACCCCACATCATAGAAATCATACCCCCCTGGCAGGGGTGACAGGGGGTTGGATTTTTTAACGGCCTTCAGGGCAGATTCATCCAGCAGGCGATTTCCGGAACGGGTTTCAAACAAGATATCCCGGATATGTCCCGATTTTAAAATTTTGATAAGAATCCGCACTTCGCCTGTATCCTTACCTCCGGCAAGCTGGGGGGTAAAGGCCCAGTTTTGCTGTATGCGATACATCAACTCAAGATTATAAAGATCAATAGCCCGGGTCTTTCTAATATTGCCTGTCACCCTGGCCCCATTGGCACCAAACATTCCACCGCGTTTACTACCCTGGGCAGCCACCTTTTTGCGTAAGCGTTTCAAGGCCGTATCAAGGGAGTTTTCCTCCTGTTTTTTCACCGATTGCGCCATCTGTTTTTTAGCACTGGCAAGCACCTTGTCCGGGCGATAGGTTTTTTTCTTCAAAGACACCTTGTCCCGAGGTGCCTCTTTTTTGAGAGGTACTTCTGGTTTTAAAGGAGGCGTTTTCGGGGGCGTGGGAACCTTTTTTTTCTCAACCAGGGGGATTTTAACGGGGACTTCCACCACAGGTTCTGGAGATGATACCGGTATTGATGGGACAGGTTCAATAATTTTTTCCGGCACAACCACATCAGGGAGTTCCGCGGATCCGGGCTCCACAGATGCCTCCTCAGGCAACGACGTATCCACCGTTTCATCCGACCCATCAATGGGCATCTCCGGGGAAGGGTCTTCAACCAGATCAAGTTCCCCCAAGGATACCAGATTGACCTTTACCATGGGAAGATCAACCGGCTGTGGGGGAGCAAGGCCCTGGATGAGAAAAAAAACCGAAAATACAATAAGATGGACTACCAGAGAAATCCCGAACAGCAGGGGATTAAACTGGCTGTATGTTTCTTTGGTATTCCGGGGAATCCTCTGATTTAAGGATACTGTGGTATTAAAGGGTTTCATGGCGTAAGATCAGGACGCTTCATCGGCTTCTGGAAGCGTGACCATGCCAAGGGAGGTGACCCCAGCCTTTTTAATCCGGGCCATGATTTCCACCACCCGGCCATAGGGAACCGATTTATCTGCTCTGAGATAGACATCCCGGGCACCCATGTCAACCAGAATCAATTCCAGCTTGCGGGTGAGATAATCCACCCCAACCGCCTGTTCATTGAGGTAAACCTGGCCATCCTGCCTGACTGTAACCACCAGATGGTCAACCTTTTCCGCCAGAGGGGCCGCTGTAGTCCTGGGAAGAGTCACATCCACGCCCTGAACCAGCATGGGGGCGGTCACCATGAAAATAATTAGCAATACCAACATCACATCCACAAAAGGAGTGACATTAATTTCGGAAACCAGTTCATCACGATTTAAACCAGACTGCATCATGCCCCCTTATTGCGTTGAATGTCACGCTCAATCAAATTTAAAAGATCCGCTGCAAATCCCTGGAGTTCAGAATCCAATACACGAATCCGGGTGATGAAATAATTGTAGGCAATCACCGCAGGAATGGCCACGGCAAGACCGGCTGCTGTGGCAATAAGGGCTTCGGAAATACCCGGAGCCACCACCGCAAGGCTTGCCGATTGACTCAAACCAATGCCCCGGAAGGTGTTCATGATGCCCCACACCGTGCCAAACAGGCCAATAAAAGGGGCGGTGTTTCCCGCCGTGGCCAGAAAGGGAACCAGTTGCCCCAGGCGACGAAGCTCCACATCAATGGAGCGTCGCAGGGCTCGCTTCACACTTCCCATCAATTGAAACCCCGTCATGGCATCCTTGCCTGATGAATGGGAGATAGGATCAAGCTCTGTCTCACCATTTTTTTTAATCTCCATATAGCCTGCCATGAACAAACGCGCCACAGGGCTTGCTTTAAGGGAACGAGCCCTGGCAAAGGCATCGCCCAGGTTTCGGCATTGCCAGAAAAGATCAATAAAGGCAACAGAAGAGCGGTGGGCCTTGCGAATATATTGAAATTTAATAAACATAATGGCCCAGGACATAATGGAAAAAAAGAGCAGCAGCAGCAGCACTATTTTAACCACCAAGCCTGCACTGGTTAACATGTGAAATACACCAGCGGATTCAGGAATCATATCATACTCCATGTTAAAAATTACAATGCGGAGACATCCGGCATTAAAAAAGACAGCAAGCACCAGAAAAATAAACTCATTTTCCAGCCGTCAAGCCGCCCCATCCATGTAGCACAGATGATAAATATTCGGGTTGGTCATATAAATGTTTGGCCAATTCCCCCTCTTCGCCTGTCTTGACTGATGCTATGTGAGCAGGCCCAAATAGGTAAAAATAGGGTACTGGCCGAATATTTACAACAAATGAGGTTCAAACCATTGCCAATGCTATATTAGACACATTACCATGTCAAGCAGAGCTTGCACTTCCAAAACAAAAAAACCCCCGTGCAAATCTGCACGGGGGTTTTTTTTTATACAAAAGGCTTATACAACGCCTTTGCCCATTTTATTTTAAGAAGTATCTCAATTCAGATGGTGACTCAAAATAAAGTCAAGGCACACCATGAAATCGATAAAATCAAATAATGATTTTTACTTTGGCAAAGAAATTATGCCACCCCATCTAAATTACATCATGCCGGGCATTCCGCCACCCATGCCACCCATGCCACCACCAGGCATTCCACCACCCATACCACCACCATCTCCCTTTTCGGGTTTTTCGGCGATCATGGCTTCGGTGGTAAGCATGACAGATGCCACACTGGCGGCATTCTGCAGGGCAAACCGAACCACTTTTTTCGGATCAATAACACCGGCCAGGATCAGGTCTTCGTAGACATTGGTTCTGGCATTGTAACCAAAAGAACCCTCGCCTTCTTTAACCTTATTGATCACAACAGATCCTTCCACACCCGCGTTGTTGGCAATCTGACGCAGGGGCTCTTCAATGGCCCGGGCGACTACCTTAACACCAAGAAGTTCTTCCTGGTCACCGGTGAGTTCGGCAAGTCCGGCAGCAGCACGAACCAGCGCCACACCACCACCAGGCACAACCCCCTCTTCAACTGCGGCACGGGTAGCGTTTAAGGCATCTTCAACCCGGGCTTTTTTCTCTTTCATTTCGGTTTCTGTGGCAGCACCTACACTGATAACAGCCACACCACCAATGAGTTTTGCCAAACGTTCCTGGAGTTTCTCACGGTCATAGTCAGAAGAGGTTTCTTCCACCTGGGCACGGATCATCTTCACACGACCCTCAAGGGCCTCTCGGGAGCCGGCACCATCAATGATGGTGGTATTATCTTTGTCAATGACAATGGATTTGGCCTGACCCAGATCATTTACGCCGACATTTTCAAGCTTAAGACCCATATCTTCGGAAACCACCTGGGCACCGGTGAGAATGGCAATGTCTTCCAGCATGGCTTTTCTTCTGTCACCAAATCCGGGGGCTTTTACAGCCGCCACATTCAAGGTGCCACGAATCTTATTCACAACCAGCGTAGCAAGAGCCTCACCTTCGATGTCTTCGGAAATGATCACCAGGGGTTTTCCCATTTTGGCCACTTCTTCCAGCACGGGGAGGAGATCTTTCATGCTGCTGATTTTCTTGTCACAGATGAGAACAAAGGGGTTGTCAAGTTCAGCCACCATTTTTTCAACATTAGTGGCAAAATAGGGAGAGAGGTAACCGCGATCAAACTGCATCCCCTCAACCACGTCCAGGGTGGTGTCCATGGATTTGGCCTCTTCCACAGTAATAACACCCTCTTTACCCACCTTGCCCATGGCCTCGGCAATGATGTTTCCAATGGTCTCATCACTGTTGGCGGAGATGGTACCGATCTGGGCAATCTCTTTCTGATCCTTGGTGGGATTGCTCATCTTTTCAAGCGCTTCCACCATGGTGGCCACAGCCTTGTCAATGCCCCGTTTGATGCCCATGGGGTTGTTACCCGCCACAACCAGTTTCTGGCCTTCCTCATAAATGGCCCGGGCCAGAACAGTTGCTGTGGTGGTACCGTCACCGGCCATGTCACTGGTTTTACTGGACACTTCTTTCACCATCTGAGCACCCATGTTCTCAAACTTGTCTTCAAGCTCAATTTCTTTGGCAACGGTGACGCCGTCCTTGGTAACATTGGGGGAACCCCAGGACTTATCGATGACAACATTTCTTCCCTTGGGTCCAAGGGTTACAACAACTGCATCTGCAAGGGTCTGTACGCCTTTGAGCATTGCTTCGCGGGCTTTTGCATCGTATTTAATCTCTTTAGCCATTTATCAAGACCTCCATATATATTTATATTTATATTTTTAGTTTTAATTTTGTTAACTCTTAAATTTCAACGAGCAGGGGATTGAAAAAATGCTATTCAATCACGCCAAGTACATCATCCTGACGCATGATCAGATAATCTATACCGTCAATCTTAACGTCTGTTCCACCATATTTGCTGAAAAGGATGCTATCACCCACCTTAAGATCCATGGGAATCAATTTGCCATCTTCTCCCACACGACCATTTCCTGTGGCGATGACCTTACCCTCTGCCGGTTTTTCCTTGGCAGTGTCTGGAATAATGATGCCGCCTTTGGTTTTTGTGGTCTCTTCCATACGCTCAACCAGAATTCTGTCCTGTAATGGTCTTAAACTCATGATGTTAATTCTCCTTTTAATAAAATTAAGTATACATTTATCAGATATAGGTTATTTGAGGCTCAATGGATTTTGATAGTTAAACGCCACACGCTTCAGAGGAGGGATAGAGACCCTCAAGCATTATAATGACTGACCTTGCAGATCAAAAAATCACCATAAAAAAATGAGCACTTCCCACAAAATCCATTAATTTTTCAGGCGTAATGTTTTCTTTCAGAATTGCTATTTTGATGCACTGCTGTTACTGGTACTGGTACTGGTACTGGCACTGGCACTGGTAGTGCAATCCGTCTTGGCTGGTGTTTTGGTGCAGGAGGTTACAACCTCTTTTTTTGAAGATTTTTCGTCAGATGGTCCAGTTGATTTTCTTCCACCGTAATCGGTTACATACCACCCGGAACCCTTTAAATGAAATGAACTCTGGGAAAGAATTTTATGAAGACTTCCCTGGCAATGTTTACATTTAGAAAGCGGGGGATCTGCCATCTTCTGAAACGCCTCTTCTATCTGTCCACACTCGCTGCATTCATATTCATAAATCGGCATTACATTACTCTCCATCTGTGGTGTTTTTGTCCATTTCAAATTCAAGGATAAAATAGTCAGTCTTTACCCCTTGTCAAGGATATCCCAAAAAATTTTAAAACAAAGCAGGATCACCCCTTATCCTCACACCATTTTCTATAATATACAAATACTTGCTCCAGCCCAGACACGGTTATTCCCTTTAAAATCTTCTTTGTGATACCATGAACAATCCACTCTTCGTCCCTGGCACAGTCCGCCTCGCAGGCACAGCTATAGATCTGCTGAAACCGGGCAAATCTGACAATGTGAATCAGTTCATGGACAATGACATACAACAGAAAAGGAAAAATCTTTAAATCAATAATGGATGGGGAAATGGCGCGCAGGATGGAACCATCCTGGATGCAGATACGATAAAAATCAAAGTTTGCAGATCCCAGACTGGTATCCTTGGGGCATCCCCGGTATCCCAGAACCTGGGCAAAGGGTCCCTCAACGACTTCATGAATCTCCAGATCCCTGGCGGTGCGCACTTCATATCGACTGCGGAGCCATTGGATGGAGGACATTTTATAATAATCGCTCACCAGATCCTCTGAAACAGATACCGCTTCCTGGACTTGGTGCAATTGTGCTTTATTAAAAAAACGGACAGCGGACATGGGTCGCCTCCCCGGTAAAAAAATCCGCAATTCCAACCTTGGGTCAATATCCCGGCGATCCACCCCCACAAAGGAAACCCAAAATTAAAATTACTGAAAAAGGAATGGACATCTCCTGAATCCATATGCTATAAAGGCAAGATTGACATTTAACTATGGATATTTACAATTCCTGTAAAGGAGGTGATTTTTTGGGCAGCGTTATTAAGAAGAGACGAAAAAAAATGAGAAAGCATAAGCATCGAAAACTCCTTGCCAGAACACGACATCAGAGACGTAAGGGCAAATAACCCCTTCACTATAGAGTGGGATATGGAACAGGGGAGTGCGTTCAGCACCTCCCCCGCTTTCCAATCCCACTCTTTTTTTATCTATTCCCCCTGACCCCTTTGAAATATTTCATAAACTCAGAGTCCGTTGAAAGTACCAGGGTTCCAGATCTATCCAACACCGTTCGATACACATCCATTGTCTTTAAAAATGAATAAAATTCCGGATCAGCGCCATAGGCTGCGGCATAGATTTCAGTGGCTTTGGCATCGGCCTTACCCTTGATCTCTTCTGCCTCGCGATAGGCCTCGGATCGTATCTGCTGAAGATCCTTTTCCTTGTCGCCCATGATATTGCTGGCCTCTCCCTTTCCTTCCGCACGATATTTTTCCGCAATCTGTCTTCTTTCTGCAATCATACGTCCATAAACAGCATCCCTGACCTTTTCCACATAGTTGATGCGTTTAATTTTAACGTCCACAAGCTCAATACCAAAGGGGGCAATCTTAGGCTGGGCCTGGGCCATAATCCGTCGTGTAATTTCACTGCGGCCCACTGCAATTTTGTACTGGGAGTATTGTGCGTCTTTGGGCTCATCGCTGAACTCCTCAAAGGTATCCATGGGTCGATCACTATTACGCACACTCTCCACCAGTCGAAAGGAGGTGATAAAGTTCCGCACAGCAGGATCAATGATGTCATCCAGACGTCCCTGGGCCGTGACCATATTATTCACGGTCTGAAAGTACTTCACCGGATCCACAATTTTCCATCGGGCAAAGGTATCCACCCAGATAAAAGTTTTGTCCCGGGTGGGCACCTGGCCGGGATCCCCATCCCACTCCTGGAGATTTTTGGGAAAATAAGTGGCCGTCTGTATAAATGGCACCTTAAAATTCAACCCCGGGGAGTCCACCGGTTCTCCCACCACCCGTCCAAACTGGGTGAGAACCACTTGCTCGGTTTCATCCACGATATAAGCCGACGTCAACAGAACAAACATTACGCAGGCCAGTACAACGGCTGTTACTCCTTTTATTTTATTCATTATTTTATTCCACCTTCGCTTAATGATTTTATGGCTGGCACCACGGATGTTGCCCCATCAAGGTTCAACAGCGGAAGAACGTTTTTCTGATCGGAATCAATGATAAATTTACTACCAAGCCTTGGTAGTATATCTGCCATGGCCTCCAGATAAAGGCGTTTTTCCGTGACATCCTTGGCCTTGGCATACTCCTGGTAAACCGAGGTAAAACGGGCGGCATCACCCAGGGAACGGTTCACCCGGTCCAGGGCAAACCCCTCGGCATCCTTTACCAGACGCATGGCTTCACCCTTTGCAGCGGGAATGGCCTTGTTATATCCTTCTCTGGCCTTGTAGATGAGCTGCTCCTTTTCCTGGACTGCCTCATTCACTTCATTAAAGGAGGGCTGCACTGGCTCAGGCACATTGGTTTTTTTCATTTCAATGGTGACGATGTGAATCCCGGTTTCTGCCTGGATCATTTCATCCTGGAGCAATTTTCTGGCAGCCACGGCAATTTCTTCCCGCTTGCTGATTACCTCATTGATGCTGCGATCCCCCACCACTGTACGCATGGTGGCCTCGGCCATATCCCGAAGGATGGAGCGAACATCTTTGACTTTAAACAGGTAATTATACGGATCTGAGATCCGATACTGAACAATCCAGGGCACCACTGCCACATTGAGATCTCCGGTGAGCATCAGGGCAGCGCCTGCATCGGCATTATCGTTGGAGAAACGGGCATTGTTAAAGCCTTTTACCGTTTCAAATCCAAACTCTTCCTTATATACCCGCTTTATTTTAACCTTGGTGACCTTCTCAACTCCGGCCGGCAATTTAAAGTTCAAGCCCGGCTGGGAGATACGGCTGTACTTGCCAAACCGTTGTATGATCCCCACCTCATCAATGTCCACTGTGAAAAAAATCGAACTACCGAAAAAAAGAAAAAAAAGCACCACAATGAGCAATATGCCACCGGGGAACTTAAAATTCTTAAATCGATTCAGTATCTCATCCACCTGGGGTGGCCGGGGTACACCACTGCCACCACCTGAACGCTTATGTTCGTATTGCTCCTGTTTTTCTCTGAGCTTATCCCAATCCCAGTTCATAGTCAGCTTCCTGTTTTTACTTAAAATAAGATCAAATAAAGACCCTCCGGAACAAACCCACCCCATGCATGATCCAAATCATCATCCACCTAAAATGATTAAGGCGAACTCAAAAGCCGGGAGTATTTATTCAGGACAATCTGCGAACCTTCAAAAAATCAACCATAATGGGCTCGATTCCGACAGCCACCACTTTGCCATCCTCTGTCCCATTTGTTAAATCTATTATTTTACATGCTTTCCCCATATTTTCAAGGAAAAAACAAATTTACATTTTTCCGCAGCCCTTGACCTTTCGGGTTTAGAAATGTTAAAAAAACAAAAATTGGCGTGCAGCCATCCGAAGTAAAGGGTATTATCACTTCCAGACAAACAATAACCCGGCAAAAAAAGCAATCTGATCATCATGTCCATGGCACCATCAACAGGAGGCCCTGCTTTATGAAAACTGATTTGACCCACATAGGCAGTATTTTGACCCAGGCGTTGGATGAGTTCAGGCCCAGCGCGGACACGGGCATGACCGCTATCTGGGAGCTGTGGGACAGCGTGGCCGGAAATCCCCTTTCACAAAATGCAAAACCCGGGGCATTTAATAATGGTATTCTCATTGTCCACGTTTCCAGCTCTGTGTGGATGCACCAGCTTAAATTTCTAAAAGCATCCCTCATGGCAAACCTGAACCATGCCCTGGGAACCCCCCTTGTCAAGGAGATGAAGTTCAAAATTGCCGCCCTGCACAACTGAATATTTTTTTGACGGAAAGCTCAACATTCGCCAGCCCCAAAATGGGTACCGATTCTCCATGGATCCCTTTGTACTCTCGGCCCATGCCCAACCATGCCCCGGGGATAAAATCATGGACATCGGCTGTGGCTGCGGCATTATCTCCTTGATTCTGTGCCTGAGAACACCAAATCTTTGCATCACCGCCGTTGAAATACAAGAAAAACTGGCCCTCATTGCACGGAAAAATGTTAAACAAAACCAACGAGAACAAGAGATCACCGTGCTTCACAAGGATATCAGACAGATGATATCTCCAGAATTCCTGGGATCCCAGGACATGGTTATCTCCAACCCCCCTTACAAAAAACAGGATCATGGTCGTATCAACCCGCATCCCCAGAAGGCCATGGCCCGCCACGAGTTAACCCTCACCCTTGAGACACTGATAAAAATTGCCTCAAAATATTTAAAACCCAATGGGGTGTTCCACGTCATCTACCCTGTTTTAAGGCTGCCTGAGCTTCTGACTGCCCTTACAAGGGAAAGACTGACCCCTGAAACATTACAGTTCATACATCCCCAAAAAACAAAAAACGCAAAGTTATTCATGGTCAAGGCCAGGAAGCATCGAAATAGTGACGTTTCAATCTTGCCCCCCCTTTACCTTCACACCACCAATGGACAACAGAGCAAAGCCCTTGAACGAACCCAGAAATGGTAGAGCTAATTGCCCATGCCAACGAATATCAAAAATTAAAATTCCTGCTTTAATACTTGACACGCCCCCCAAAAAAGGATATCTACCCTTTCATCATTATCAATGCGGAGAGATGGCCGAGTGGCTTAAGGTGCACGCCTGGAAAGCGTGTGTACTGAAAGGTACCGAGAGTTCGAATCTCTCTCTCTCCGCCACTCTTATCCTGCACCCCCGGAAAACATGTCTTATCGCGTATTAGCCCTCAAATACAGACCCCAGACTTTTCAAGATGTTATTGGTCAGACCCACGTTACCCAGACGTTGTCCAATGCTATTTTGTCCGGTCGAGTGGCCCACGCTATCTTATTTTCAGGGCCCCGGGGTACCGGCAAGACCAGTATTGCCAGAATCCTTGCCAAGGCCATGAACTGCGATGATGGCCCAACTCCCTCCCCCTGCAATAAATGCAAATCCTGTATTGAAATCACCGCAGGCAATGCCACCGACGTATTTGAGGTGGATGGTGCCTCCAACAACAGCGTGGATCAAATCCGGGAACTGCGAGAAAACGTCACCTATCTGCCCATCTCTTCCCCCCGCAAGATTTATATCATTGATGAAGTGCATATGCTCAGCACGGCTGCCTTTAATGCCCTTCTCAAGACCCTGGAAGAGCCCCCGGAACACGTATTGTTCATATTTGCCACCACAGAACCCCATAAAATTCCCATCACCATCTTGTCCCGGTGTCAACGGCATAATCTGGGCCGCATTGGCCTCACCGAAATCGCCAATCATCTGGAATGGCTGGCCTCCCAGGAAGGATTTAAAATCTCCCGGGAGAGCGCAAGCCTCATTGCCTCGGAAGCCGACGGCTCCATGCGGGACTCTTTAAGCCTTTTAGATCGGGTCATCTCAAGCAGCAGTGATGTGGATATTTCCCACGATCATATTCTCAACAACCTTGGCATCATTGATAAAAAAATTCTCCTGGATATGGCATCGGCAATTTTCAGGGCAGATGGGGTACAGATTCTTCAAACCATTTCCCAGGTGCGGGATCTGGGATTTGATCTTAAAAAAATATATGCGGGTCTGGTGGAGTTGTTTCGGAACATACTGGTGGTAAAACTATGCCCGGACAGCAGCTCTTTTTCTGATATCAGTGCCCATGACAGAGAACAACTTTCCGCCATGACGGTTCCAGGAACCCATGCCTACCTGTCCCAAATGCTGACCCTCCTTTTAAAAGAAGAACAGTTAATTCGCTTTTCCACCCACACCAGAACGGCCCTGGAAACCATCTTGCTACAGCTGATCCAGATACGCCCGGGAACGGACATGGATGCCATCATTACCCGGCTGGACGCCCTGGCCCGGAATGTGGCCCCTCCAGAACCCTTATCCCGGCATCCCGAAACCAATGCCGTAAGTGTCCGGAAAAACCAGACTCAGCCCCCCCCCCAGACCCGGGAATCCCAATGTAATGAGGGAGCAGCCACCTATTTCCCTCCAGAGCAAACAGCACCGCCCACATCCCATTGGGATGCCCCCTCCGGCCAGCCAGCCCTGCAGGACAAGCCCCCCCGGAAAACGCCTGGATCTGAAACGCCTGCCTTAAACCGGAGCACACCGGCAAATGTAATGCCGCCACCCACAGGGATGGACGCCCCGGATACTGAAGAAAAAACCTGGGGGGGATTTATAAACACCATAAGCCCCAAACTTCCTTTCATAGGGGCCATTCTTTCCAAAAGCACATTTAAGGGAATACACAACAAACAAATTTGTGTGGCACTCTCCGGTAACAGCAGCTTTGATCTCAAACGAATCCAGTCCAAGCAAAAGGCACTGGAAGTGTTGTGTGAAAATTATTTTGGAGAAAAACTCTCATTGTCGTTGGACACTCCCCAGGCGAACAACACGCCCCCCCGGGAGAGCCAGAGTACCGGCGATGTAGGAGTAAGCCCAGCAAAACTCAAACAAGAGGCCATGAACCATCCCCTGGTGGTCGACGCTGTAAATCTTTTTAGCGGACAAATTGTTGATATTAAGTTAAGTTAGCCTGGATCGGCAATACAATTAGATTTTTTATAAAAAAGTATCACCAACACGCTGGAATTAAAAGACTTTCATTTTTCGTTGTGGCAGTGGTGACT
>CAYSSE010000024.1:0-28259 GCA_964433355.1 uncultured Desulfocicer sp. | reverse complement strand
TCAGGGGCCAGATGGGAGGCGCCCAGCTTGTTGAGTTGACTTCAAGCCCTATCATCGAGGTATAGGAAAATGTAAAGGCCCAGATGGTCATGGGAATCATCACGGGCATGAAAAACACGACATTGGTTAAGATTTTTATAATTGTCTGTTTTTTAGAAGATAAAAGGGCTGTGAAGATATCTACCTTTACATGACCGTCATGCACCTCTGTGTAGGCAAAACCAAACATGTAGTGGAGTCCATATAGAAAGGTGGTGGCTTCAAATCCCCAGGTGGTGGGGGCATTAAAGGCATATCTCATGAACACTTCGTAAATCACAATGAAAAGAAGAGGGTAGATGAGAAAGGACGCCCACTCCCCCTCTTTCTTTGTAATGGTTTCAAGGGTATTGGAAAATGTGTCCAACATGGCAAGAATCCTTATTTATGAAAAATCGGTAAAAAATCCCGGGGTCTTTAACCCAGGGGCTGAATTGCCGTATTGTGATGTGTTCTTCGGTCTATGCGTTTTGAAAAAGCACTCAATGGGAAAATAAGGGACAGACCGAAAGCGCCGATTAAAACCGGTAAAGGATAGAGAATGAAAGGGGCGCATTCCCATTTTCCCGGTTGGAGATTCAACCCTTTGATTTATCAAGACATTTCATTTTGTATCAATGGATGATGGCTTAATGAAATCAATGGGTTATATGATGGGCCGGGAAAATGGGAATGCGCCCGAATGAAAGAGTCTTATGGTGAAGGTTTAGCAAACCACACCAGCCTCGAGTCATGCGGCAATTGCAGTAATGCAGTGGCTGAAGCGTTGACAGAGGGAAGCACAGGCGGGCTATTGAGCTCCGAAATCACCAACTTTCGGGTGCCGACCACGTGGTCAGATTGGGAAGGCAACACGAGTTGTAGCGCTATGCGAGCTATAGATCGACCCGGCGGAGTCGAAGAACTTGGCATGTGTGGACATTCTTTACGCGGGAATCGGGAGATCCGTGAATTTTCCAATGAAACCTTTAAATAAAGGAGGAACGGTCAGCGAAGGAGAAATTCTGTAATGCTGACATGAACGGTTCACGGAAGTCGGACAACAACATAGTACCTGGGAAACCGGCGAACAAAGAGGGTAAAATTTCTGCGGAGCAGGTGGAGGGAAGGGCGTTGACCGAGGGAAACATCGTGATGCCTGCCGCAGTCCGCACTCAGGGGCGGGGAAGCTGTGTCGATCGGGCTTCAGGGTGTACGTAGAAAAGCTCAACTGGACAAGGATGTCAGATTCAATAATCTTTTTCATCATATTACTTCAGATCTGCTGATAAATAGCTTTTACGGTTTGAAAAAGAATGCAGCGGCTGGTGTAGATAAAGTGAGCTGGCATCAGTATAAGGAAGGCTTGGCTGAAAGAATAGAAGATTTGCATGATCGTGTGCATGCCGGAAGTTACAGAGCACAACCTGTCAGAAGAAGCTATATCAACAAGGCTGACGGTCGAAAAAGGCCATTAGGGGTTACAGCTCTGGAGGATAAAATAGTCCAGCAGGCAGCGGCAACAATCTTAAATCAAATCTATGAGACTGATTTCATGGGTTTCAGCTATGGTTTCAGAGAAAAACGCAGTCAACATGATGCTCTTGATGCTTTGCATGAAGGTATAATAAGGTGTAAAATAAATTACATTCTTGATGCCGATATATCAGCATTTTTTGATCAAATTGATCATGGATGGTTGATGAAATTTCTAAGGCATCGAATAGCAGACAAAAGAATGCTGCGGCTGATTAAAAAATGGCTCAAAGTAGGTTTTGTGGAAGATGGAAAGCGAAAGCGGCAAGAAATCGGCACTCCTCAGGGATCGTTATGCAAAGTAGGTAATTATGCAAAGTAAGCTGTTGAAATGCCGATAAAACCTTATATACGCTTCGGATTACTTTGCATAATCGTTTACTTTGCATAAGGATCGGTGATTTCATCGCTTTTGGCAAATATTTATCTTCATTATGCACAAGATTTATGGGCGGACCAGTGGAGAGGAAGGCATACAGGCGGAGACGTGATCATAGTACGTTACGCCGACGATAGTGTTGTTGGTTTTCAATACAAAAATGATGCAGAGAGATTTCTTAAGGATTTAGTCGACAGGATGGGCAAGTTTGGTCTTAAACTACACCCTGACAAAACCCGGCTAATAGAGTTTGGACGTTTTGCAGAGAGCAATCGCCGGAAAAGAGGTGAGGATAAACCTGAAACGTTTGATTTTCTCGGTTTTACACATTCCTGCTCAAAGACAAGAAATGGAAAATTTTTCATTCGCCGTAAAACTATTAAAAAACGGTTCGTCAAGAAGTGCAAGGAAGTAAAACAGGAACTCAAAGAACGTATGCATGACAATGTAAAGGAAACAGGTAAGTGGCTGAATTCAGTGATTATAGGGTTTCAGAATTACTATGCTGTCCCCGGAAATATGAATTTGGTAAAAAGTTTCTATGACCAAACAACAAGGGCATGGCTCTACACACTGAGACGTAGAAGTCAAAAAGGGCGTAACTTTACATGGGAACGCTTTGAAAAACTAATCAGATGGTTGATACCAAGAGTCAGACTGGTACACCCTTTTCCAAGTCAGAGATTTCAGCGTTATTACCCGAGGTAGGAGCCGTATGAGGTAATACCTCACGTACGGATCTGAGCGGGGGGTGCCGGGTAACCGGCATTCCTACCGCGACATGTTTTTCAAAAGGGGGTTGGTCATAACATGGGCCACCTATGCAGAAATTCAACGGCCCATACTTTTCAGCTTTTGAAAGCATCAGCACAAAGTGGCCGAAGTTATGATCAACCCCTGATTTTTCATGTATCCCCTTGTCCTTTCATTCGCCTTGATGTGAAAAATTCATTTTAGGCTATTGGGTACTCACGGTCATTGATAGAGACATCCCATTCTCTTCTCAATAGGGCTTGTAGAATTTATTGTTTCGTAAACAGCGCAATGGCATCCCATGCCAGAAAATGCCCCCGCTGTGCAACAAATTCAGCAAACCGGGTTTTTATTTTTTCCATGGGGATGTCCACCGCCTGGACCCCGTTGCCCACATCCGTTCCCGGCAAATCCGGCAGTGGATGGTCCGATGCAAAGGCGAACACCATCTCATTCCCCAGGTGACCCTGGACTTGGAATCGGAATCCTTTGGGGTAATGGGTATCTGGGATAATGGCCACATTATCTGACTTGATGCGGTTTCCCCTGGAAAAGGCATTGGGAAAGATGCGGTAAATATCTCCGTTGGCATCCCTGTTGTAGAGGTGAAGATAGATATCTTTATTGGTGTGCACATAAAAAATAAGTTCATCCCCTTTCCTGAACATCAGGTTTTCCCTTCCCTTCTGGGTAAACACCTCTAACTTAAGAGCGGAATCTTCTCCTACTGGCTCCACCAGGGCAAGTTCCTGGGTATATTGGGGGTTTTCCTGGGGCAGTTCAAAAAGGGCTGGATCCACCAGATCCTTATCAGTGATGATGGATTCGGAGCAAATAATACTGCCGTCCAAGTTGCAGATACGGATTTTCATATCGATCTGGTTGTTGTTAAGGGGCCAGTAGCTGCCCTCTGTGTAATAAGCTGCCCCGGTTATGGCTGCCACCGGTTCCGGTTGTTTTTCGTTTGCATCCACCGGAAATACCCCTTGTTTTTCGTTTGCAGCTACCGGAAATACCCCCCGGATGGATCGTGTTCTCCCAGCCCTGAAACCCATGAGTTTTTTTTCCGTATTCTTAATCGGTGTGAATACCAGGGAGTTGGAAAAATATCCCACGCTGTCATTGTTGACATAATCACTGAAGGGGCTGTAGAGGAGGGTATCTTTATACTTTATCTTTTTTACCAATACCTTGCTTTTTTTCTTCCCTTTAAAGGGGATGCTTTTAAGACTTTTTCTTTCAAGTCGATTCAGCAGGCAGTGGATGACCCCTTTTAAATCCTTTTGGAACCAGGCCGGATCACATTTGTTAAAAGGGATGGTGCTGTTGGCGCATGCCCGCTGGATCAGGTTAATACCGGTCTCACCAGCATTGGAACTTATCTGAAACAAGGTGACGGTCATGGAAAGGGCCTCACCATTTCGGCCATAATTGCCAGCCATAAGCCACCGGGTGTTTATGTCCATCTGATTCACCACAGTGCACCTTTTTTTCTCCATGATGACCAATATGAGCCTGCTGGACATTTCCCTGGAAAAGGGAAGCACGGCATTTTCACGGGTACCCAGAAACCAGCCCGGCTTGACCAGAAGGGCTTCTCCCTTTAGATTAATACCGCTTTGTTCACAGGTTTTTGAAAGGGACCGGCACAGGTCTTTTGCCAGATCATTTAGAGAGTGGATGGTGGACTCCAGATATTCTTGTGGAATGTTGTCAAGGGGGACGTCATAGCTGGCAGACGAGAGAAGGGTGCTGCCAGAACCGGTCAGGCTCAGAAGGATATTAAGGTTTTTTCCGGTGATGCCGTATCTGCCGGTAATATAGCCGATGTTGCCGGTGGTGGGGAGAATTTTGGCAGTATCACATGAAAACATATCCGAGTTTGTGAGGCTGTGCTCCAGGATTTTCTGAAGTGCTTCACCCACCACCATTTCATGGTCGGTGCCGGTGGTCGGCAGAGGTCTCTCCACTTTTAATTTTAAGGAATTTAATCCGTTATAATTGTTTTCCAGCAGCATGATAAGGGTGTTGCCGATGCGGGAGAATTGGGGTTCAAAAAGGCTGTCTTTTAATCGGGAACGGTCAATGTGGGTCTGGGCATGGGCAAGGTCCCGGGAATTTGCAGAGCCCATTTCCCTCAATTTTACGGTGATGATCACCTCGGTATCATCCACATGGTAGGTGCCCATGACCCGGATCGGCTTTTCATCTACCTCCTGGGTGGTTAAAACGCCGCCCCGGCTGACGAGTTCATTGGAAATAAATTCGCTGACCTGTTCGGAAAAGGGAAGGTTCAGCCGGGTGCCGTTCTGGCAGAAATTGTTTGGGGTGATTTGGAATGTCATCTCTTTTATTGGATGTTGGCTGTTCAGTTCAGTTACAATTTTCTTTGCCGCTTTTTCCATGGGTTTATAGGTGGTTTGGGGAGTACTGCCGTGGGAGCCCTGGTTTGATGCCACGCACCCTGAAATGAGGAACGCCGTGAGAAGGATAATGGCTAAATATGTCAAAGGGGAACTTGCTTTAATTACTTTTTTCAACACTGACTCCTTTTTATTTCTGAAGGGTTGGCTCAAATGGGCCATCAAGATGTGCCACATATGATAACCCGATTATATTTATTATGAACGCCCTTGCAAAACCCACGATTTGCCTTTCCTTTTTTCTTGTGAGCAAGCCGGGTGCTAAGATGCAGGCTACCTACTTAAGGCGGGACAGCCTTTAAAATCAAGTGTCTTGACAGCTTGAAATTTAGGGGGGCAAAAGCTAATTATCCATATACAAATCTTTGAAAATATCCCGGCTTAAGTGGGTAGCCACTTATCGTTACTTGCCATTCACTGCCATGAAAACCATGGTGAGTCGGTTAGCATAAAAAGAGTCAGAAAGCTCTGGCTGAAAATCCAAAATGAGCTTAGTGCATCGGAGGCGCTGACAAATTCAAAGTTTCTCAAAGAACAAAAACTGCAAGGGATCTATGCGAAAACCTAACCGGACATTACTGACTTCATTTACCTTTCTGAACCTTTTATCAAAATAAGTTGGGTCATTTTACACGTCCAATAATTACACGTCCTTCAGCCTCCCCTTTTTTCATGGGGTGCTGGGATCCATTTGTAGCATCCGGAACTTTTTTATTCACATAGCGATATATCTCATCTATATCTACTTCTCCGTCATTGCTGATATCTGCCTTGCCCTTTAAGCCTTCGATCATATAATATGTGAAATATCCGTGTCCAAGTTTATCAGATTCCTGGCTCACTTCCTGGGCATTGCTTGAAGTAAGGATAATTCTGCCTTTTCCAGCCTTGACAATACGATCAAAAAATGTACTTGAAATATTTGCACGCCAGTTTTCTGCAAGGATCGTACGTCCGCCGCTTCCGCCGCTGTAGCAGCTGTCTGATATAAAGACCACGCGCTGGGCTTTAATGCGGGAAAAAATCCTTGCAACCTCATGCATTGGCAGTGCTGTCGTATAAAGATCATCCGGATCAGAGTCATGGGCAAGGATATATTTAGTAATTCCATCTCCATCTTCGCTCTGACTGTCTTTTTCTGGGGCTCCATGACCGGCAAAAAAAATATATACTGTATCTTCGGGTCTTTTTGCTTTTTTTCTAAGCTTTGTACCAAGCAGAGATTTCATCGCTCTTATAGTCGCCCTATCATCATAAAGTTCAAAAAGATGATCACTGTCCACACGCATATTTGACGCCATATAATCGGCAAATGCTTTAGCGTCATTTCTTGCATAATTTAAAGACGGGACATGCAGGTAATTATTGATTCCAATAACAGCCACATACAATTCGCCCTTTTCAGCATCTCGATAAATGGTCAAAGATTCTGAAGAAGAAAGATTTTCAATATCAAAAGCAGTGACGTCAATAATATTTTCCCCAATTTCAAGTGGAATCTTAAAATTAAAATTACGTTGGCGCTGACCGGTTCCAGAAGCTGTCACCAAAATAGTCCTGGTCGTATCGAACTGCTTACCGTTCAAACGTACCTCTATATTAGAAATGCCTTTATCATCACCCGCAACACCGGATATGATTTCAAAAGTACTGGCTACTCTTTTTTGATCTTGGGGCATGGCAATAAATACCATTGGAGGACTGTTGCTGTTTAAGTCAGGAACTGTCATCAATCTTTCAGGCTTCTTTTGTCCGGCAACATTTATAATTTGAGCTTTCTCCTTGGTGATGTTTAAAACAAGGGGTAACTTCCGGGGGGAAAAATCAGTTTGGCTCACAGTAAAAATTAAGGGCAGTGGACCTGGAATGGTGCGACGGGTGGCATGAAAGGTGAATATTAGATTGTTGCTGGTTTGACCAGCTGCAATGCGACCCACCTCTATAATTTTAGGACCGGAATACACAATGCCTTCTTTGTCCAAGCCAACTTTGAGCTTCACGTTATCGGCATCAAGTCCTCCGGTATTTTTGACTCGAATGAGCAAATCTACAATTTCACCCTGTTCGATAATTCCATTATTGTTCGGATCGCGGATTTGATGGGAAATGGCAAATTCCGGCAACGCGAGTTTGATGGGAATATGAATATTATCAGTCAGGCCGGGGAAATCTTTTTGCTTAAAACTCAACTGGACATCAACCGATTTTTTTTTCAGGGTACGCGGTACCTTGAATGGAAAACGAAGCGGCGTGTATTCCGAATCGGCAGCAATTCGATTAATTTCATCACTGGACTTGATGATGGAAAGATCCAAAGAAGATAGTTTAATTTAAAATGGTAAACCCCCGGCTTTGCCGGGGAGACTCCCAAAGTTTGACATTTCCGGGAATATAAGAAAGTCTCCAAAACTGTGAACCGCTCAAAGATCACAGAAAAGGAGACTTTCAATGAACAACAGTAGAAAACTAAACCATACGACTTATGATTGCAAGTATCATATAGTTTGGATTCCAAAATACCGAAAAAAAGTTATATACGGCGAGCTGAGAAAATATCTCGGTGAAGTTTTTAGAGATTTGGCATTACAAAAGGAATCAGAGATCCTTGAAGGGCATCTGATGGGAGATCACGTTCATATGCTGATAGTAATACCACCGAAGTATTCAGTAGCTCAAGTTGTAGGTTACATTAAAGGAAAAAGTGCTATTCACATAGCTCGAACTTATGCTGGCAAACATCGCAATTTTGTTGGACAAAGTTTTTGGGCCAGAGGTTATTATGTTTCAACAGTTGGACGGGATGAAGAGACCGTAAGGAAATACATCCAAAGACAAGAAAACGCTGATAAACAGATAGATCAATTGGAACTATTTTAACCACCTTTAGGTGGTTCACGCTTTTAAGACCGCTTTGAGCGGTTCACAATACAAGCCTCCGGCTCTGCCGGAGGTCGTTGACTGAAATATCCCTGGCTTCCATTTTTCCTTTGTTGGAAGGAGTGATTTCAATATACCCTTCTTCACCGTTTTCCAGGACATTATTGCCGTTACCGTCAATGATTCGATGTGAGTAAGTCAGCATGGGGCGGTTTGACTGAGTGCTGAGTGTTACAACCCGGGTATCATCCGAAGCTCCCCGCACATCAGAAGCAACAAGATCAATTTTAAGATCCCCACCGGAATAAGTGCGTGGAATCGTAAAAGCAAGTTTGCCAGTTACAGTCTGGCCAGGTAAAATTTCGGCAATTTCTATATTCTTTTGAATTAGTCCTATACCAGAATTAATTGAATTGATAGCGAGATTAACTTTTATGGCCCGGCCGACACCTTTATTTTTAATGAATGGAATAAGTTCTATGGTTTCACCGTTTTCTGGAATGCCGTTGCCATTACCCTTAGCCATGCCTACATTACCGTCATTGATCTTGGAATTGGTGATGAAGAGTTCCGGCTTCTTGAGATTAGCAGTCTGGATATTGAGGTTATAGGTTTTGGAGTCGTAGCCTCTTTTCTCTTTAGCAATTATTTTGAAAGAGGCTGTGCCTGTATGCAAAGAGAGATTTGTAGTAAGGGGGATGGTGACATCTTTGCTCTCACCGGGCAGGATGTCACCAACTGTAAGGGACGTAGGAAAATTAATGTTAGAGGTTTGTGATTCAGTGAAGAGCTTAACGTCAAAGGCAGTGCCATTTCCCTTGTTTTTTATGGTAGCAATGATAGAACAATTTTCAGCTGCATCAAGAATATTGTTGGATGAAAATGAAGAATTTTCAGAATATATTAAGTCAACCGTAAGTGACGACGGGAGTGTTTGCTGTTCATGTTTTGTTTTTGCAAAAACAATTAGGCTATTTTCTAATTGGGATAATAGTCGAGGGAAAGATTTGTTTATGGCTAGACCGAATAATTTCGAAAAATCCCCAGTAAGGACATAACTTCCATCATAATCATAATCATTAACGCAGCAATACCCCCCCTTGTAACCTTGACCAGTATAAGTAAAAGGTGAACTAAGAGTTGTTATTAACTGACCATTTCTTGAATAAAAAATATTAGCTTTCAAAATGATTTTTGAAGATATTTTAAAATTGGGATCATCATTCAATGCCTGAAGTTGATCATATGATGTTGATGATGTAAAATCAGTAATAATAATTAAATCGTATGATTCTTTGTCAATTCTCTGCTTGTAATTGTAAACATCAACAACATCAAATAATCGACTAAATCCACTCTTAAATATTTTAGAAGTTGCAGATCCAATATTTACCGAGCCCCTCATTACCCCTTGTACCCTTCTACCTGTACCGTGCATCTTACAACGACCATGAACTTCAAATTTTTCTACCCTATTAACAGACTCATTTGTTACCACAACTGCAACTTTAATTTTGCTTAAACCCTTGACGGTACTTGAATAAGGTTCAATTTTAACTATAGGAGTGTTATTTGCACATGACGCACCTACGACTAAAAAGAATGAAATAGCGGTGATATGAAATATTCGTGTCATTAAGAGAGTACGAACCTTCCCCAAAAAAGTAGCCATAGAAATTCTCCTTTTTTCATTGAATATCTTTTCTGCAATTGTTTCATTTGATCTCACAAAAGCTACATTATCTCACTTTTCCCAGTGGTATTCAGCTTATCCGCGATGAGGTGGATCATGGTTCTCTGATTTCGAGAGGAACGACATCCACTTGCCTTTGCTTTTGCGGCTTGGATCAAACTGTTGTTGCCCTCAATAATTCCGTTATTGATTCAAGAATTGAAGCATCTTAAGATGCCGTTCCAATGGCGCTTGACAGTATATGCAGGCTGCTTAACATGCGATACCTTCATGCAAAAGGTTAAAAGGTAAAAAAGACAGAAGTTAATCTGTCCTGAGTAAACGAAAGCCCAAAGTGTTGAACCGAAAGTCCGGGGTGTACCCGTTGCGGCTGGCGCAACGGAGCACCCGGTTGGACCCGTTCTGATCATAAATGGGATTATTAAGATTATATTTTTTATAGGCATCCGATGCATATATGTCCTGACACCATTCCAACACATTGCCAAGTATGTCATAAAGGCCAAACGCATTGGGTTGAAAACTTCCTACAGGAGAGGTGGCTGAAAAACCATCATCACAGTTATGATGTCGCCAGTCGAAGTTGTTAACCCTTTTAGATGTCAAATCATGGACATTGGCATACTTACACGCCTGATCCAGGTCATCCCTCCAGAATCTTTCCGTGGTCGTCCCGGCCCTGCACGTATACTCCCACTGGGCCTCGATGGGCAGGGCAAAGGTGTGGTCTGTTTTTTGATTCAACCATTTGATAAAGCCCTGGGTATCTTCCCAGCTGATATATACAGCCGGCTGGCTGTCTCCATTCAGACTGACACCTTTATAAGATTTGCTGTCATGGGTTTGCTTGTAATGTCGGTACTGGCCATTGGTTACCTCATATTTCCCCATCCAGAACCCGTCAAGACGTACCTTGTGCACCGGTTTTTCATTTGAAGCACCATCATTATTTCCCATCATGAACTCACCACCGGGTACCCAGACAAATGACATGCCGGTGATGGTATCTACCCATTCCGTACCGCCTTCAAGTGCCTTCCTATCCATCTGTTCAATTTTTACATGGCATTCAATTTCCCTTGATATTGAAAAGATAGATTTCAGGTACCATGTTTGCTCCGGCAGAGTTGCCTGGCCCTTATCATCAATAAAATAAGAGAAGGTTGCCGATGTTCGCGGGGTTTGGGCATTTGCAATGCCATTGCTTTTGTAGCTGACGGTGAATGGAAGCGCTTCAGACATATCAATAGTGATTTTTGTAATCCCCGGAGATGTCGGTTGATACGCAATGGGAACATTTTGAGAAAACATGGGTTTCAGTGTAAAGGATTTTTCTCCGGGGGATTCAAACACCATTTTCTGATGGGAATAGTAATAACACAGGGCCTCATGGGTCAAGCTCGTCAATAACGTGGGAAGCAATATTCCCGGAGAGGTATTGATATTAAAATAATCTTTTCCAACGTTACAGTTTATCTTAAAGGGGGCCAGATCCCCGGGAACCAATAACCCTTTCAGTTCTGGAGGGAGGATGTTTTGTTTAAGCTTGGGATCATCGCAGGCTGTTGCAAAGGCAAGATATCTGTTGACCATACCCTGCACTGTGAGAAAACTGTTGATGCTCTCTTTGTCAGTTCCCGGCTCCTGGGGCAGATTCTCAAGGTTATTCATGGTACTGATCAGCATGTCTTTGGCAGTTGACAGCAGAAAATAGTTCCCTTTGCTGATCAGGTAAAATGCCATATCCTTTAAAGAGCTTTCGGAGCTGGTGGCTTTAAAAATGGGATATCCCTTGTAATCATCGGTCTGGACAAATCTCATTTCTGCCATTTTTTGGGCATGATCTTTTAAGGAGCTTACTAATTGATCAAGTTTTAACGGATCATCACAGTATTTGATAAGAGCAACGCGTGGGGCGTTTGCAAAATTGGTGAGTTCATCGGTGTATACCGATATCCCACCCTCAAGAAGATCATTCAGCATGCTGTCCAGGTTGATGCCGGTAAACGACTGGATCATCCGGACACCGTCCCGTAGGCCTTTAATGTCAAGGGAAAGTGCCGGAAACAGCGTTTTTCTTCCCTGTTCCAATAGATCAAGGCTGTTCCACACCAGGTCCGCCGGGTCAGAAATGGACAAAGAAACAGACGCAACCGACTGTTTGGGAATAATGGCGGAGGTTTTGTCCTTTCCGGCATGTTTGTGAAGGAGCTTTACCAGACCTGCTTTTTCAGGTACCAACAGATAAAAATTTTCCACAGGGATTCCCTTTTCCATGCGGCTGGTAAGGCATATGCCATCAATGTTTCGGATACCGGTTAACCTGCCGATGAGGCCCTGGGCATCCTGTAATATGTTTTGATTAACAAGATCATTATAAATGGGCTTTACTTGGGCATAGGCGGCGATGTTTTGTCCGGTACTCAATTCTTGTGAGAATTTCTGAAAATGGGTATACTCCGCCAACTGATTTTCTGGAAGGATTTCATTTGTAATGGTATTGGTCAGGCTTTTTTCTTCCAGGCTTATGATCAGTAGATTTTTATGAATACAATAATATAGGGGGAAATCAAGTCCATCCGGTGTTAACTGCCATATTGTTTTTTCTTTTAACAGATGCTTTATTTTACTGCCGGAAAAGTTTTTGTTAATTTCCTGGTAAACTTTTTCTGGAAATAATTCTGCCAGCACACCCTTTTTTGTACCGATATCCGCAGCCATCAGAAAAGAAATATGATTGTCCTTATAGTCAATGTGGGTAACGGCAAGATCAATGGGTTGGTTCAAGAACTCTTTTGCTTCCTTGTCCATGGAGAAGTTGTTCAGCAGCTCTCCGGCGGTTTCATACACATATTGGATGCGTTTCACTGTTTCCTGGTTTTCATTCATTGCCCAGAAAGGGTGCTCTAAATAGTGTTTAATGCTCTGGGGCAAGAACACAAGTTTCAGATAAGCTGGAATATAATTGGGGACAAGCTGTGCGAGGTTCCGGTTCATCTGCTGGGCCTTGTAATAATAAAGCGTACCAGCACCTGATCCTGCCAGGATCAATAATACAATGATACCAATGAATAGTTTCTCCAGGATTGTTCTTTGTGATTTTTTTTGATGTTCGCTCATTTTTCCCTCTGTCAGATAAATTTTAGTGGGGAATATGCCCCTCACGTTTTTTTAAATCAGGCAGCCTTCGTGGTTACCTCAAAAGTAGTATTTTTCTTGAAGGTATCCCTTGAACGTGGAGGTTTTGCTGCTCAATATGAAGGAATAAGTTAAAGGATGGCTTTAATCAATTATGAATTATTTGAGACAATTCAGTCAAAGCAAATTCTGATAAGGTACGTGAAAATGATGATTCATGGGGAATTTGTAAAGTTTTTTCCCAACCACAGACCAGCCATAAAGAAGAAGATAACTTTAATCTTTCAACCAACTCCCTGGTGGTGTTCATAATGTAGGCTGATATTGCAATAAATGTCTTGCAATCTGTGCTCTGTTCTTTGGAAATCGGCCATGCAGATATGGGGGTAGAGATAAAACTTTTGATTTTGACAATCTCCAAAGTAGGCACCAATTGTTTCAACTTGAGTGTAAGTGGTTCTTTAAACTCCTCTTCCAAATAGGGGAAAAGATCATGTTGTACTTGAAACCATATTTGTGATAATTTTTTCATTGAGTTGTCCTTTTGGTATTTTTTTGTTCGGTATTTAAACTTACCATTCACCTACTTTTTTATGAGTTGTGGGGGCACCTTCAAGTATTGGAGTAGCATGGTGTGCCATACCAAAGCCTCTACCCTCTGACCTGGCCCAGGGGCCAGGGTTTTCACATCAACATAAAGATAGAAAATGTAAGTTGCAAAACCTTGAAGACGATGAAAATAAAAAAATCAATTTGGGTGGCCCATCTTTATGATCAAACAGACAAAACCTATTATCCTACACTAAGAACTTAAAATGATAAGGAAGACCGTCTACAACTTTTGAAACTTTACCATTTTAAATTATGTTTCGCAGAGTTTATTTCGATATTAAAAATTTTTAATTTTGTTCCTCTCGGAGCCATGCCAATCTTAAAATGTAGTAACGAGTTGTTGTTACTTTTGTATTTATTTTTCTTGCTGTCACCTTGAAAGGACAATTTATGAAGTTGTCCGCCTTTTTGTATACTAACTTGCTGATCTGTTAAAAATAAAGCGCCTCTTGCATTCGGACTATTGTAGGGCTGGATGTTAAAAGCCATATCAAAGGAATTATTGGACTCAGTGTTGAATGAAATCTCGTAATTCCTATCATCTGTTTCAAAAGGAGTACTTCTTACTTGAATCCCCCAATCAAATTCCTGCTTGCTGTTAAAGACTTTTATTGTTACCCCTTTATCACCATATGCGCAAATCGATGCGTGATACCCCTCCAGTTCGAAGGTGTCTTTCCATCCAAATTTCCGAATATGGTCTAATTGATTTTCCATTATTTTTGCTGAAGTTTCTTTTTTTTGCACGGTAATACTGTCAGTTCTACCCTCATAAATGCTTGTAGAGCAAGAAGCAAGAAAAAAAATACTTCCAGAAATAAAAATAAACATTTTCTGCATTGCTTTGTGTTTCACAATTTTTCTCCTTTTGATTTTTCGGTTGAGAATTTGGTGCCCAACGCGCTACTGTGCGACGTCATGCACAGAGCTAGCAAGCGAGGCTTGATAATAAGATGGCACTGCACATTGATCTTTCATTTTCATCGTCTTCAAGATATTGCAATCACAAAAGCCGCAAAGAATAAAATGGCTCCGCATACATAAGGAGGTGAAACTATATTTTCCTTTCTCCATATTCCCCTGAATATAATCTGGTCGAACAAGTCTGGAAATGGTTAAAATTAATCTTATATCGAGTAAGAGCAATCTTGTCAGGGATAGATGATCCTGTTGATTTAGTACAGATTACTGGGTCGCAGACACAATATAATGCGTTTTAGAACAGTCAATGCCATGCATATTGTGTGCTCAATTATCAAAAAGCGATTAAATCAACAGACTCATAGATGCGCTTATTTAAAAATTTAGGCGTTTGTGCTGGCATTGGCGTAGCAACAGGCTCTGTAATTCATTTACCCCTGGAAAGATATATTATAAACATATATGCATTCATGCTTACCGAAAGTATCCCCCAAATTCTTTATAATCAGAGCGAAACCCTGGTTATTCAAAACCAGGATAACTGGACGGTTTGGCTGCGTTATCAGCATAAATAGGGGACAGACCACGTTTTTTTCTCTGCTCAGAAAGAATCCCGACCGGCATCCACGAATTCCTTTCTCAGGTGAATCAAACAGACATTTCCCAGAAAACGGTTTAGATCCGCCTCCCGGGTCTCGCTGTCCAGCACGGGGATTATAAAAAATTTATGCTGTACCAACATTATCCTCACTTTTTTAAATAGGGGACACATAAATGAAGTAACCAAATGGGCAAAAAAAAAACGAAAAAAAACGTGGTCTGTCCCCTATTTCCCCGGTGCAGGGGCGGGGAGGTGACGCAGCCGGAAAAGCCAAGGCTGGCCAAAACAAGCACCAGGGTCAGGGTAACGCCTGTGATGTGGAAAGTTCGTTTTTTCATGTCAGAACGTATGCCTCCAGATGGATGGTAAAAAATGTCGCAGGCCACGGGGCGGCCGTTTCTATGATTTTGGAGCCTTGAAAAAACAGGCTATCCAAAAGTCATGAAACGGCTTATCGCAACCCTGGAGGGAATCGGCCAATTTAACGTCGGTGGTGCGCTTTATTTGGGGTGCGGTGTTTCATTGCCGTTTCAGGTATTGTACACAGGTTGTGGGCCTGCATGCAGAAGGTAAAAAAGCTACAAGCTAATTGGTCCTGAGCAAACGAAAGCCCAAGCGGAGGCTCCGATAGACCGGGGTGCCCCCGCCGCGGTTGGCGCAACGAACGAGGGCCGGGTCGCTGCGCCAGCCACCGCCACGGCGCACCCGGTAGGACCCGCCTTGTGCATAAATGGGATTCTTACTGCTGTGTTTTCTGTAAGCATCCGTTGCATATAACCACTCCCTTGTTGCCCTGGCTGGTATTGCTTCTGTGCCGCTGTAAGCATCCGTTGCATATATGTCTTCACACCACTCCCACACATTGCCGCTCATATCATAAATACCAAGGCCATTGGGTTTTTTGGTCCCCACTCTGTGGGTAGAACCACCGTTACCGGAATACCAAGCAAAGCGACCCACATCATCTCCTCCAGAATATTTCTGGTTTTTGCCCCCGCTCCTGGCAGCATACTCCCACTGAGCCTCTGAGGGCAGGGAAAAAGTATACCCTGCCTGACTGTTGAGTTTTTTAATAAAGGCATTTGCATCGTTCCAGGAAACATGCTCCACCGGGAAATCATTTCCTTTCTTAAACCTTGAAGGATTGTTTCCCATAATTTTTTGCCACTGTCCCTGGGTCACCTCATATTTCCCCATCCAGAATCCGTCCAGCCATACCTTGTGGACTGGTTTCTCATCGGATTTCCCGTCATTGCTGCCCATCATGAAGCACCCCTTGGGGACCCAGACAAACGTCATGCCTGTCATCGGCTCCCGCCAGTCAGGGTGGTTTTCATCTTCGGAATTGGATTCCGAATGGGCAGACAAAGAAGAGGAGGCAGAGGTATCTCCATTTCCTGTGACGGGTTGCCTGTTCCCATGCAAGACCGACGGCGGGTCAGTGCTGGGTGGTGGAGAAAACCTTGTTTCAAACCCATCAACCAGCCAGGCCCGGCACAGGCCCGGCAGCAGCAGCATCGTCGTCGTCACCGCTAAAATCAGAACAATAATATGTAACGCAGCATATTTTTTCAGCATTTTTCTCCAGGCAGCCGATACGAATGTCAGTATGAAAAATAATTCAGATCACTATTTACTTTATTTACTTCGCACAAAACAAGCAACCTTTCAATATTTTTTCCAAATGATAAATAGGGGGTACTGGTTCATCATTTTGATACATAAATAGGGGGGCAGACCATACGTTATTCCCACCTGACATCCGACTATTGCAAATTTGCCTGTATTTGGGCAAAGATTGAATGATGATATTCCGACGTCGTCTGGAGCAAGAGAGGGGGAATAGCAGGTGCGACTGCCCGCTCAGACTGCGGCTAAAACCGCACTCTACATCGCGGTTAAACGAAACGGTATTACAAAAGCGGAACTGGGGCGGCGCATGGGAATTAATGAAAGGGAAGTCCTACGTATGCTGGACCCCTGGCATCCCACCAAATTGCCCAGGATTGAAGAGGCGCTTTCGATTTTGGGATATCACCTTTGCGTTTCGATGATGACTTCAGCCGTCTGATTCAGGAGAAATGGAGATAAAAATGAAAAAATTTATTTTGTAAACAGCGCAATGGAATCCCAGGTCAGAAAATGCCCCCGCCGGGCGGCAAAGTCCGTAAATCGAATTTTCATCTCTTCCATGGGAATGTCCACCGTTTGAACGCCGTTGCCCACATCTGTCCCCGGCAGATCCGGCAGGGGATGGTCCGATGCAAAGGCAAACACCATCTCGTTCCCCAGGTGCCCCTGGACTTTGAACTTGAATCCTTTGGCGTAATGGGTATCGGGGATAATGGCTACATTGTCCGCCTGGATGCGGTCTCCGTTGGAAAAGGCATTGGGAAAGATACGGTAGATATCCCCGTTGGCATCCCGGTTGTAGAGATGAAGATAGATATTTTTATTGGTATGCACATAAAAAATGATCTCCTCCCCGTTTCTGAACATCAGGTTTTCCCGGCCCTTCTGGGTAAACACCTCCAAGTTAAGGGCGGAATCCATTTTTATCGGCTCCACCAGAGCAAGTTTCTGGGTATACTGGGAGTGGTTTTCCTGGGGAAGTTCAAAAAGGCCCGGATCCACCAGATTCTTATCGGTGAGGATGGATTCGGAGCAGACGATGCTGCCGTCTATGGTGCTGATATTAATTTTCATATCGATCTGGTTGTTGTTCAGGGGCCAGTAACTGCCCTCTGTGTAATAGGCTGCCCCTGTGATGGCAGCCATTGGTTCTGGTTGTTTTTCGTTTGCAGCCACCGGAAACACCCCTCGGATGGTTCGTGTTGTTCCGGCCCGGAAATTCCTGAGTTTTTTTTCAGTATCCTTAACCGGTGTGAATACCAGGGAATTGGAAAAATATTCCACACTGTCTTTATTGAAATAATCACTGAAGGGACTGTAAAAGGAGGTGTTTTTATATTTTATCTTTTTTACCAATACCTTGCTTTTTTCTTTTCCATTAAAGGGGATATTTTTCAGGCTTTTCCTTTCAAGCCGGTTCAGCAGGCAGTGGATCACCCCTTTTAAATCCTTCTGGAACCAGGCAGGATTGCATCTATTGACAGGGATGGTGGCCTTGGCGTATGCCCGCTGGTTCAAGGCAATTCCAGTTTGAGCGGCATTGGGATTTATTTGAAAAAGGGTGATGGTCATGGAAAGACTTTCACCATTTCGATTATAATTGCCGGCCAGGACCCACCGGGTGTTCATATTCATCTGGTTTACCACGGCGCACTTGTTTTTTTCCATAATCACCGATGTGAGTCTCTGGGACATCTCCCTGGAAAAGGGGAGCACGGCATTTTCACGGGTGTCCAGAAACCAGCCCGGCTTGACCAGGAGGGTTTCTCCCTTGAGATTAACTCCACTTTTTTCACAGGTTTTTGAAAGGGATCGGCACAGCTCCGCTGCCAGGTCATCCAGGGAATGGATGGTGGACTCCATAAATTCTTGTGGGATATCGTGAAGGGGGATGTCATAGCTGGCTGAGGAGAGAAGGGTGTTGCCGGTACTGATTAGGCTTAACAGGAGATTAAGGTTGCTCCCGGTGATGCCGTATCGGCCGGTAAGAGTTCCAGTGCTGTCAGTGGAGGGGAGGGTATTGCCAGTATCACATGAAAATATATCCGAGCTGGTGAGGCTATGTTCCAGAATTTTTTGTAGCTCTTCACCTAACACCATCTCATGGTCGGTGCCGGACGTCGGTACAGGTCTTTTTACCTTTATTTTTAATGAATTCAACCCTTGATAATTGTCTTCCAGGAGCATGACCAGGGTACTGCCGATGCGGGAAAATTGGGGTTCAAAAAGGCTGTTTTTTAAGCGGGAGCGCTCAATGTGGGTCTGGGCATGGGCAAGATCCCGGGAATTTTCGGTGCCCATTTCCCTCAATTTTACGGAGAGGATCACCTCGGTATTATCCACGTGGTAGGACCCCATAACCCGTAGGGGTTTTTTTCCTATTTCTTGGGTGCTTAGAATTCCACCCCGGCTGACAATTTCATTGGAAATAAATTCGCTAACCTCTTCGGAAAAGGGAAGGTTCAGCCGGGTGCCGCTCTGGCAGAAATTGTTCGGTGTGATCTGGAATGTCAGCCCTCTTATGGGGTAGGTACGGTTAAGTTCAGCGACCATTTCCTTTGCTGCTTTTTCCATGGGTTTATAAGTGGCTTGGGGAGGCGGGGTGTTTGGAGCCCCCTTGTTTGATGCCACGCATCCTGAAATGAGTAATACCGTGAGAAGTATAGTGAATAAATGTGTTAAAGGGAAAATTGTTTTAATTGCTTTTTTCAATATTGACTCCTTTTTGCTTCTGAAGGGTTGGGGACATTGGAACATCATGATTCACCACATATTATGAAAAATTCATTGTTTTTAAGCATCCTTCATCTGGCCTCAAAAGTACTTGACACTTTTTTCAGAAAAAAATATCAAAACGGGACGGAAGCCTTGAAAAATATCAACTGTTGAATGAAAGACACTTGTTTTTGTTATGCCTTCTCTTCCGTTTCTTTCCAGATGGATCGCTGTTCAGCCATATTTTGATCAACGATCCTCTGGTCCAATCCATATTTTAAACGGGACATGATTTTAATTTTTTCGGCACATTGTCGGTCAAAATGGGTGTTGTTTACAATGGTTTTGATACTGAAGGGCGAAGCGGCATTGTTTTTTTGGTTCATTCGGACATAAGCGTGCCAGTTGGGCAGGGAAATAATATCCTGTTTTCCGAAAAAAGGTTCAAAGGACGGAGCCATGGCATTGGCATCTTCAAGCCCAAGCCGGAAGGTGATGGTCTGACCGACGTTGCCAGTCAGAGCTGACAAAAGATTATCTCTTGAATCCACACTGGTTTTGGTCAGTTGGGCCGCATACTGGGTGGCCAGGATAAGCCCTACATGATATTTTCGAGCCTCTGACAGCAGTTCCATGAAGTTTTCAGCGGGCAGGTTATGGGCTTCATCTATGTAAAGGAAAAAGTTTTTTCTGAAGTGAGGCTTAATATTTCCTCGTTGCAAGGTGGCCAGTTTCAATCTGGAAACAATTAAATTTGCAAGCAATGAAGATATTGATTTTCCAAAACGGCCCTTGCCAAGTTTCACCAGAAATATTTTTTTATTGTTTAGTATGTCATCAAAATTTAAGCTGCTGCGGGGCTGTCCCAGGATGCGTTTCAAAGTCGTATCCTGAAGTCTTGCCAATTTGGAGTTAATATAGGGGGCAATGTTGTCCATGCTGGCATCCCCGCTCACCTTTCGGGCTTGATCAAGAAAGTCATGCAGTTGTGTATCTTCAACGGTACTCTTCAGGTATTTTCGGAATCTTCGATCCAGAAAAAACGGAAGTAAATCCAGCAGGGTGGGAATGAAATGCGGTCGTTTTTTATCCCCCATGAGCAGGCCCAGGGCGCCGCGGAAATAATATTCAAACATGGGTCCTCCCGTTTGTTTCAGATCATAGATCTGATGGATGATCTGAAAGATCTCATCAATAATAAGGTCCCTTTCCTGGAGGGTCTGCCATTCAAGAACGTTGAATCCAATCGGTCTTTGCGTATCCAAAGGGTCAAAGACGATTACGTCTTCAATGCGGTGTTCCGGGATCTGTCCCAGAATCTGGTCCACCAGATCTCCGTGGGGGTCGATGACGCCGACCCCTCTGCCGGCTTGGATGTCCTGGACGATCATATTTCCCATTAAGGTGGATTTTCCCGTGCCGGTCTGCCCTAATATAAAGCAATGTCTTAACCGACTCTCCATATCTATTTGCACTGGTTTTTCAATGCCCTTATGGATATTGTCTCCAAGGAATATGGGTGTTTCTCCTGTTGGCATGCTGCCGATGGTTGACAGGGCTGTTCGAAATTTTTTCACCGGTATTCCGGGGGGAATTTCTTCAAAAGGGGGGCTTGGCAGGCGGAAGGCACAGGCAGCTTCCACTACAGTAAACGGTTCTGTCTCATCGGGAAAATGTCGAATATCCACCGCTTTTTTGACAGTGGTTTTTGAAATTCGAAATCCACCTTCCCAAAAGGTCTCTGACGTCCCTTTGCTGTCGGTTCCAGTGATGGCGCAACCCAGAATTGTCGCCAGAAATTCGCTGGCAGGATTAGTGGACAACAGATAAACTCCGACGTTAAAACCAGCTGTCATCAAGCCTGAAATCCGGGAAAGGGCCTTATTTTTAATGGAGTGGGCCTGCTCTTTTTGGGTGGCGCCTTCAGTGCTTTTTGTCCCTAAAAATCGGTCACACACGGATACGGTCTGCCTTAAATTTTTCACGGCATGCGTTATTGAGGTACTGCGATTTAATCGAATGATGACGCGATTGGCATCCAGCTGGTTCAACATCATGCCCATCAGGTCCGACCAGTCACTGCCGGAAGGTGTCCACTGAAAAATATGCCGGATATTGTTTTTTGGGGATTCAACTGTTTTTTCCCCGGTGTCTGAACCAAATCCGATGGGCTTATGAACAAATGGGAATTCCAGTTCGATTTCTGAAAATTTACGGTCAACGATCGTGGCGTATTTAAAATTGTTGTATGCTCTTAAAGACTTCAATTCTTTCAATTGAGTCACCGGCTGAAAATCCGCTTCGGGAAAAAGGGTTGCAAGCGCTGGTTTGATGTTGAGGAAAGCGGCAATCAGCTTTTCTTTTAATTGTGCTTTAGATGACGATTCACCGCAGATGAACAGGGTGATCTCCAGCCGGCTCTTGGTCGGGTGAACCAGGCTGGGAAAGGCTGTCATGTAAATCTCAAGTGTTAAAGCGGTATCCAGACCGGAAAGAGCCGTCACAAAAGCGATTCTGTGGTTTTGAAGTACACCGGGATTCATGGGATTGAGCGCGGGAATTTTTGAAGCCCGCCCACTGGAATTTTTCATCATCAACTCGCCCTGGAGGATGGATTTAAGCTTCAGTGCGGCAACCCCTTTGCAGGTATGCTTTAATCGTTGAGTGGATATGGTCGGAAAATATTTCAGATGCTTCAATCGTCGGTTCTCCCAGTGATAATATTCAACTGCCTTGAGATGGCTTTTTCGGTCAATCCCAGGCTTCGCAGTTCCTCTGCCATGGCCAGTTTTATGGATGTGTTTGTTGATGTTTCCTGTTCCATTCCATGGAGGAACTCTTTGCTGTCCTCATGGGATTTCTCTCTGGTGAACTCCAGACGTTCGGGATCGGGTACTAAATTTTGCATGGCTTTGGTCATTCAATCACTCCATTATCTGAAATTGAATTGTTGTTAAAGTGCAATTTCACTGAAAAGCAATTTTTTGTTGATGTTTTTTTTGCATCAAGTCGTTTCAACTGTCGGTATATGTTATCTCGAAGCAAAAAAAATATTTTCAAAATAAAAAAGAAAAATATTGCCTTCAGCGTGTAATGGATGTGGTCTGGGGTGCCGGTATTTTATTGTAAAAGAGACCTCCTAATAATATTTTGTTTTTTTTTCTGACAAGCGGTAGATGTCTTTAAGGCATGATATTTAAGCGTAATTGTCTTGGTGCCATAAAGAAAAATGGGCCTGTATTTGTCATATAACTGCCATGGGCAGACCTTATTCTGACCTCTGTCTGCCCACAACAAAAATAGAAACTCCCCCCAGATTTGTGGAGACTTTCTTATAAAAAATACTATTACCATCCGTAACTTTTATGAGGTTGCTGGAAATGGCGGCGCAAGTTCAATAAAGTTACGAACGGCTATGAAGTGTGTCATTTTTACGGATTATCTGGCATATACTTTGCCAACGGTGGTGTATGCTGTGGAACCGCAGTTGGGACAGCCATTTTTTTTCTTATTTTATTGCAATGTTATATTTTAAGGGTTTGCCCTTATGTCATTAAAATCATCATAGATATGTAAACTTTAAGATACACTATATGTCTGTGATAGTTTGCGGAGTCGGTTCACTTATTACTAATTTCTTATGAGTTGTGGGGACACCTTCAAGTATTGGAGTAGTATTGAGGTTTCAGATGGCAAAGCATCTGCCATCTGACCTGTTCCAGTGGGCCAGAGTTTTTACATTAAACTAAAGATAAAAAATGTAAGTTACAAAACCTTGAAGATGATTAAAATGAAAGATTTTGGATAGCCCCTTTTTATGATCAAGCACACAAATTATCCTACACTAAGAATTTAAAATGATAAGGAAGACTGTCTAAAATTCTTGAAATTTTACCATTTTGAAATATGTTTCGAAGCGTTTATTTCGATATTAAAAATTTTTAATTCTGTTCCCCTCGGAGCCATGCCAATCTTAAAATGTAGTAACGAATTGTTGTTGCTTTTGTGGTTATTTTTCTTGCTGTTACCTCGAAAGGACAATTTATGAAGTTCTATGCCTTTTGATATACTAATTTGCTGATCTGTTAAAAATAATGCCCCTCTTCCATTCGGACTATTGTACGGCTGGATGTTAAAAGCCATATCAAATGAATTATTGGACTCAGTATTGAATGAAATTTCGTAATTTTTATCATCTGTTTCAAAAGGAGTACTTCTCACTTGAATCCCCCAATTAAATTCCTCCTTGCTGTTAAATACTTTTATTGTGACCCCTTTATCACCATATGCGCAAATCGACGAGTGATACCCCTCCAGTTCGAAGGTGTCTTTCCATCCAAATTTCCATATATGGTCTAATGAATTATCCATTTTTTTTGCTGAAGTTTCTTTTTTTTGAGCGGTAATACTGTCAATTTTGCCATCATGAATGCTTGTAGCGCAAGAAGCAAGAAAAAGAATACTTCCAATAATCAAAACAAACATTTTTTGCATTGCTTTGTGTTCCATAGTTTTTATCCTTTTGATTTTTCGGTTGAGGTTTTAGTGGCAAAGCACGACTAAGCGACGTCATGCACAGATAAATCAAGTGGGGCTTGATCATAAGATGCCACCCAAGATTGAGCTTTCATTTTCATCGTCTTCAAAATATTGCGATCGTAAAAATTTGATTATAACGATCTTGGGGTCAAAGAATGATTCCAATTTCTTTTTGTTTTCAGAGCCTCATTAAGGGGAAAAAGGCGCGTCCGCAGGGTGACTTTCTTGGGATATGCACTCTAAAAAATCCCAAATCCATTATAATCAGAGCGAAACACTGGTTATTCAAAATTAGGTAAATTGGGCGATTTGACTGCGTTATTAGGATCATGCCGTCCGGCAATTTCCCGGTCCCTTGCCCGTTCCCGGTCGATGATAAACTGAACATATCTTGGTGTAACAGACCCGGTTCGTATTCCCATGAGCAGTTTGACCTCGGAAGGAGAGTACATATAGGGCACACCTTTAATAACCGCTTTTCCCCCGGCATCTAAGAGATCATTGATCATTCGCATAATATTAGCCTGTAAGCGAAAGGTATCCGTATTGTGAATCTCAACTTCCCAGTGGCTGGTGAAGGCCTGGGGGGTGTCCGGAAGGATGTTTTGGGAAACCTGTTTCCCCTGGACTACGCCATTGACCGTATAAAGAACTTTACCAAAGATCTCCACCAGTTCATACTCAGTTGCACCGTCCAGGCGGATTTCAATATATTTTTCAAGTTTATCAATGTTCCGGGCAAGATTGTCTTCAACCGTGTTCGCTCCACCTGCATTTGTTGGAGTAGAGGAAATCACTTTGTGACTGGAAGCGCCGTTGCTGTTCCGGGCAGTCAGGTTCCTTCCCACCAGATCCCCCACATCTTTTTCCACAATGCCAATGGCCTGGTCAAAGTCCCGCCTGGAAATATTATAGGATTTATAAACATTGGCACCAATGGATCGGCCAGCGCTGTCATATCCTTTTCCGTCTACAAGGGCTATGGCTTTGTGGTAGCCGTCAGCGGTCTTTTTGTGTTTTACATTGAGCCATACAATATAGGCGACATCCACACCGTATTTGCGACAAACCTCAACACAGGCAAGGGTTGAATCCTCCCGTGTCCGTTCCATTAAACGGTTCAGTTCCTTTTCCGAGGCCTCCTTTGCAAAGGGATCAATAACTTCAAAATTGTGTCTTACCAGGTGATTTTCAATAAAGCCTGACATCCTTCTGTAATGCATTACAAGAGTGCCACCATCTTGCGCATCTCTACTACCCTGTTCCACATAAAAGGGCAGTACCACGATTCGGGTTCTTAGCGCTGCTGTTGCATTTTTCGGTATCAAATGCAAAACAAAAATGGCTAATAAGAGTGGTATGAAAAGTTTGGTTAAATGTTTTTTCATGTTTTCCTCCAAAGTGCTTGTATAAATAGGCATAAATAGGGGACAGACCACGTTTTTTTCGGCTACCGCCATAGCCGGGACACCCCAAATAATTAAGGATCTCCGAGGTCTCTCTGTCTATAGGCTTATGATCTGTAAAAGCTCTCATCAATTCAGTTCAAAATGTCCCGCTTTATGGCGGTATCTTTTTTCGCTCCCCCAGTTTATCTATTTTTGAGTAGCAGCCATATCCCATTAAAAGTACCTTACGCTTTTGGGGAAACAATACCGGTGCCCCAGCTAAATCAACAGGTGAAAATGGGCAGATGAAGAATGTCGGTTTTTAACAAAATGGGCAAAAAAAACCGTGGTCTGTCCCCTATTTTCCCCCTATTTTCCCTATTTTCCGCATAAGGTGATGGCGCGGACATTGCTGCGGACATGCCTGAAATAAAATCCATTCAGACTGTCCACAGCTTGTGGTTAAACCTGTGCTCAGTCTTCATTCATGCTCAGATTATTGGAAATACCCCCCCTCCCGGGGGACCATTGGGGATCGGTCTGGGCACCGGGCAGATTGATCAAACGTCTTGGTTCACTTCCCCGGGCCGTCATCACATAAATTTTTGAGGCCCCCTCCCGAGTGGAAGAAAAGACAATAAAACTGCCATCCGGGGACCAGGAGGGATCTTCATTGTCTCCCTGATCCCGGGTGAGCTGCATGGGGGCAGCCCCGTCAAAACCCGTGACATAAATATCAATTTTATTTTTCACAATGCCCACATAGGCAAGTTTGTCCCCTGATGGGGACCACGCCGGAGAGGTGTTGTATTTACCCTGGAGGCTCACCCGCATCACCCCATCGGTATCAAGATTTTTAACATAAATTTGGGGGCTTCCCTCCCGGCGGGACACAAAGGCAAGCTTCCTGCCATCAGGGGAGACCCGGGGAGCGACATCAATCCCCCCACTACGGGTCAGGCGTTTGAGGATTTCACCCTTGCCGGAAAGCAGATAAACTTCCTGATCTCCGTCAAGGCTCAAGGCGGCAACAAGTTCAAATTTACCCGGCACCCAGCCCGGTGTGATATTCATCCCCTTGTACGCAATGGTGGTTATAATATGGGTTTTCATATTCTGAACAAAAATATCCGGTTTTCCATTCACATAGGAGGTATATGTCAGCCAATGGCCGTCCTGGGAAAGAGAAGGGGAAAGGGATATGCTTTTATGGTGGGTAATCTGACTGATATTTTTACCTTCAAAATCACTGATAAAGATCTCCTTGTTTTCCCCCACACGGGAAACAAATACTATTTTACTATTTTGTAACTTTTCATATGATTCAGTTTTGTTTTTTTTCGAAGCTTTACTTGGTAGAGCATTTATATTTGTCCAAAAATCAATTCTGGATTCAGCTCGGTCCCTCATACTGTTGTCTGTTGTTGAATATGGATTATCCTGGGCTATGGCGACCAAAAATCTATACCATGCTTCTTTCTTTTGTTTAGACGTCAAATTGTCGCTTGTTTCAATCCGTTTCACCTTTTGATAATCACTCTCCCGATTGCTCTGCCATTCTGACCATTTCTGTTTCGCCTTTTTTTTGGTTTCTTCGGCTTTCAAAATGTCATCAAAAGATGTTGATGTTTCCTGGGGTAAATCAATAGATTGTGACGATACTGTGTTAGGTTTATAGGCAGGTTGTGGCCTCATGGCCAGATAATAATCTTCTACCGGTGTTGATGAAATCCATGGTACTTGTTCATTACTGGTAGCCCTCATTACTTCTAAACCAGTTTTATTAAGCATCTGCTGAACCGATAGATTAGGAGTCCCTAAGTTCTTCAAAAGTTGAGCCGTATAAGTTCCGTTTCGTCCCTGACCATCAGCCGCTTGTTTACCTGGTGCTGTAGCATAAACAATTATGGAACCTGTAGGTGCATCCATACGTGCAAGCCCTTGCGAACCACCTCTAAAGCCTCGAAATGGGTTGTTACGACAAGCATCTAAGATGATAATATTAAGGTTATTATTGGCCTCTTCCATAGCCCCAAGCACATACCTCATCTTCAAAGCCTGATCCTCAACGTCATATTTCATTTTAATATTGACACCGACTGGTATGATATAGTTGACACCATCAACCTGAACTCCATGTCCGGCATAAAAAAAGAGACCCACACCGCCTTTTTTGATTTTATTACCAAAGAGTCGAACAGCTTTACGGATTGTTGTTCGATTGGCATTGGTTCTGAGGATGACATCAAAGCCAAGCTTCTCAAGGGTTGTCTTCATGTCTGTAGCATCATTTACAGGGTTGTTTAAGGCAGTTATGGACTTGTACTCACTGTTTCCGATAACAAGGGCAGTACGGTTTGCAGCTATTAATTCTGAACAAAACAATGTTGATAAGAAAATTAGCAAAAAGAGAAAAGAAAGTGTTTGTTTCATTAATAAAACTCCTACGATAAGGTTATACTATCCACGGTTATAATCTGCGTTTTACCTGAACGGATATTTCCTCATTAAGTCCTTAAGAATAAAGGCAACAAGGCGGGACTCTTTATATCAAAAACGCTACTTGTGACCGTGCTGAGTATATCTTTAATTATGTAATATTTTATAAATGATAAAACAACATCTAATCTATAGAGATTTTTTCAGAATACCATAATCTGGCATAAATAGGGGACAGTCCACGTTTTTTTTCGGCTACCGCCATAACCGGGACACCCCGAATAATTAAGGATCTCCGAGGTCTCTCTGTCCATAGGCTTATGATCTGCAAAAACTCTAATCAGTTCGGTTCAAAATGTCCCGATTTATGACGGTAGCCTTTTTCGCTCTTAGTTTATCTTTTTTTGAGTAGCAGTCATATCCCATTAAAAGTAGTTTACGCTTTTGGGGAAACAATACCGATGCCCCCCACCTAAATCAATAGGTGAAAATGGGCAGATGAAGAATGTCGGTTTTTAACAAAATGGGCAAAAAAAACCATGGTCTGTCCCCTATTTGATGATATTGCCACCCGTAACTTTTATGAGGTTGCTGG
>CAYSSE010000023.1:0-28623 GCA_964433355.1 uncultured Desulfocicer sp. | reverse complement strand
TTTTTCCGTTGCATACAATTGAATAACCATGTCATAATATCTGTCATGACGCACCTGCGTCTATATCATTTTAATGAAAGACTGACAATCAAGAACATGATTATACGACCCAAGCCCAAACAAAATGAAGAAACCGGCGAATATTTCCCCAATGGTGCTTGTTCAAAATCAGAGTTGAACAAATCCATTGCCGATGCCGATATAATCCTGATTTAGGAGGAGTTTGTGATATCCATTGATTTAAATTTATTTGCCACCTTAAGATCATTTTTGCCCGATGCCCCCAAAACAATGACAGTTTCCCAAGGCACCTGTGTCATGGATTTGGTGACAAAGTTCGGCATTCCTGAAGAAGATGTAAAATTGATCTTTATTAATGGCAAACGGGAATTGCTCTCCTATGTTTTGAAAGATAATGACCGGGTGGGTATTTTTCCGCCCGTTGGAGGGGGGTGAGACTTGAAAACGCCTGTGTTGCCAAGATATGCAAGAAATTTTCAATCCATTAGCCTGGAGGAACAAGAACGCCTTGCCAGTGCCAGGGTCTGCGTGGTGGGTCTGGGGGGCCTGGGGGGCGGTGTGGTGGAGATGCTTGCCCGTATTGGTGTGGGATCCCTGGATCTGGTGGATGGAGATTGTTTTGATGAAACAAACCTCAACCGCCAACTTTTTTCCTCAGAAAAAGACCTTGGTGTTCCCAAGGCGCATGTGGCCCGTAAACGGGTAGGAGCAATCAATTCCACGGTAAATGTCAACGTCTTTAATACCTTTTTGAACCGGAGGAATGCCCAGGAAATTATGGGGCATGCCCAAGTGGTGGTGGATTGTCTGGATTCCATCAGTCATCGGTTTTTACTCCAGGAGCTGGCCCAAACCCGGAATATTCCCCTTGTTTCCGGTGCCATTGCCGGAACCGCAGGGCAGGTGACGGTGATTTACCCAGGAGACCCGGGATTTAAATTGATTTATGGAGATCCCTATGACAATAAAAGTTCGGGTATTGAAGAGCAACTGGGAAATCTTGCCCATTGTGCACTTCTGGTGGCTTCTTTGCAGTCGTCTGAGGTGATCAAGGTGCTGCTGGGGCGAGGAGAGGTTCTCCAAAATCGCCTGTTAGTCTGTGATCTCATGACCAACAGCTTTGAAGTCATGCAGCTGGTATAGAAATAATGCAAATGGCAGAATGCTGCCCCCAAGGGCTGCCCTGACCGGAACGGGAACGTCGGGGGTTTTCCCAAAAGACTGTAAAGCACTTTTGAACTCGTGAGTTGTAAGTTCTATGAGTTTGCCAAACCATTATTTTATAACTTATTGAAATAATTAGAACTGAAGTTTTTGTTTTCATTTTCTCACTAACAATAAATTCAATAGGTTATGAGAACTTACAACTCACGAGTTTTGAATTAATATGAAGGATGCCAAAAAATTATGGCCCAAAATTGGAAATTAAGGTCAAATGGATATAAGCGGAGATTGAAATTGTGGATAATAAAGAGTATGAAAAGGCAGCAAAGTTAATCCAGGGAGCAACCCGGGCCGTGGCCTTTACCGGTGCTGGTATCTCTGTGGAAAGTGGCATTCCCCCCTTTCGGGGTGAAAATGGACTATGGAACAAGTATGATCCGGCCACCTTTGACATCTCCTATTTCCGTGAATATCCCGGCCAATCCTGGGAGGTGATGCGGAATATTTTTTATGACTTGTTTGGTCAGGTCAAACCCAATGCGGCCCATTATATACTGGCGGAGATGGAACTCAGAAATATCATCCACGGGGTGATCACCCAGAACGTGGACAGCCTCCACCAGGATGCCGGGAATAAAACAATCCATGAATTCCATGGTTCCTTGAGAAAATTAATTTGTCTTAACTGCGGGAAGGGTATCAAGGTGGAAAAGGTAGATCTGTCCGTCCTGCCCCCCCGTTGTTCCAAGTGCGGAGGAGTTTTAAAACCCAATGTCGTTTTCTTTGGAGAGTCGATTCCCGGCCATGCCCACCGGGCCGCCTTTGGTGAAGCGGAAAAAGCAGATCTTTTTATCATTGTGGGAACCACTGGAGAGGTGGCCCCTGCCAACATGATTCCTCGGTTGGCCCGGGAAAACGGCGCAAAAATAATTGAAATCAACACGGAACCATCAGAATACACTGATTTTGTGACCCATATTTTCCTCCAGGGAAAGGCCACCGCCGTCCTGGAAAAATTAATCGAAACCATTGAAGCACCCTAACCCAATACCCATCAACCCAGAGCCCAGTACACATAAACCCAGTATCCATAAAAAGGGAGAACCCAATGGCAGAAGCGTGCCTGTTTTGTAAAATAGTTAAAGGTGAAATTCCATCGGAATTTATTTATGAAGATGAGATGTGTGTGGTGTTCAAGGACATCAAACCCCATGCCCCGGTGCATCTGTTAATTGTGCCCAAACAACACATTAGAAGTATCAATGATCTCACCGAAGCCGATGCAGAAATTGTTACAAAAATGCATCTGGTGGCCCGGGACATGGCCAAAAAAGAAGGGGTTGATAAATCCGGATATAAACTTCTTTTTAACGTGGAAAAAGGCGGTGGGCAGGTGATTTTTCACCTTCACCTTCATCTTCTTGGCGGATGGGAAGAAAAATAGGAAGACGTTGACTTTAATTGGGGGAAGCCATGATCGTTCAGTATCCCGAGCCCGGCAGGGCCCTGGTCATGTTTTGTGGAGACAGTATTACCTTTACCCTGGAGATCGCTTCTGACACGGACATCCAGGGGGATGCCTTTATTCGTACCGATTTGGGACGGGCCACCGTTACCCGTCAGGAGATCATTGACCGGGTGGATAAAGGGGATATCAAGCTTAACAGCGCCTGGCATGATATTAAAATGATTCGCCGAACCCCCGGTTTCTTTTCCATCACGCTGCCCCTGTATGAAGTGGGTCATTTCCGGGCTAAATGTTTTTTCATGGGCACGGAGCAACCCTCTCCCCTGTGGCCCAAAGGGGATAACACGGTTATCAACGTGGAAAGCGCAGGTTCTTGTTGTGCCAACATCATCTACAACGCCTTTGTCCGGCAATTTGGCAGTGCCAAATGGCCCAAAGAGCCCATGGCCCCAGAAGAACAGAAGATGATCCACACCCTTGAAACCAAGGGATACACCGTGATTCCAGAGTCGGGCAAATTCAGGGATCTTGTCAAAGAGGTGGATTTTATCTTTGGAGAACTGGGATGCCGAGTGCTTCAGCTATTACCTGTGCATCCCACCCCCACCACCTACGCTCGCATGGGCCGCTATGGCAGCCCCTATGCGGCCCTTAATTTTACGGATGTGGATCCGGCCCTGGTGGAGTTTGACCCCCTGGCAACCCCCCTGGAACAGTTCATGGAACTTGCCGATGCCGTCCATTCCCATTGTGGATATCTGATCCTGGACATTGCCATCAACCATACAGGCTGGGCCGCCAGTATCCACGAAAGTCACCCGGAATGGCTGGTGAGGGGAGAAGATGGCACCATTGAAGTACCCGGTGCCTGGGGGGTGAAGTGGGAAGACTTAACCAAGCTGGATTATTCCCGGGTGGAATTGTGGCAATACATGGCAGATATCTTCCTTTGCTGGTGCCGACGACGGGTGGATGGGTTCCGGTGTGATGCCGGTTACATGATTCCCCTGCCAGCCTGGGAGTACATTGTGGCCAGGGTTCGAAATGAGTATCCGGACACCCTTTTTTTTCTGGAAGGATTGGGGGGGGGCATCCATGCCACCTGTGATCTTCTGAACACAGCCAACCTCAACTGGGCCTATTCCGAACTGTTCCAGAACTACCAGCGAACAGAAATAGAAAACTATCTTCCCCAAGCTTTGGAAATTTCACAAAAATACGGACTCATGGTGCATTTTGCCGAAACCCATGACAATCCCCGCTTGGCCGGGGTGTCTCACATATACGCCAGGATGCGCACGGCCATTTCTGCCCTATTTTCCATCTGTGGCGGTTTTGGATTCAGTGCCGGTGTGGAGTGGTTTGCCACGGAAAAAATAAATGTGCACGAGGCCCCCTCCCTGAACTGGGGTAGCCGGGAAAATCAGATTGAACATATCAAGCGTCTTAACTGGATTTTGAGAAATAATAGCACCTTTAGCCAGGATGCCCAGATTTTCTTTGTCCACAACGGCCCTGACAACTGCCTGGCCCTGGCCAGATTCCATGAGGCATCCCAAAGTCGGTTGCTTATTGTGGTGAATTTGGATTGTGAGAAAAAGGGAAGGGTCTCCTGGGATCCCCGGGAGTGGGACATCTCCTCTTCAACGGTGCTGGATCTTTTGGAAGAAAAAGAAATGCCTATTATCAAGACGTCGGATCAACAATCCATTGTTCTTGAGCCAGGTCAGGTGATGGCCCTGTCTTCCCATGCCCACAGCCCCCATTCCCGGGGAAAAGTTGACCACCCCATGTGCCACATGCCCCGGCGGGTGCTGGATCAAAAACTCAAGGCCAAGGCAATGCAATTGTTCCAGGTTTTTCAAGGGTTTCAGGATCTGGGCGACTTTGACGCCCATGTCGGTGCAGAAAGCCTTGTCCATGACCCCATTGCCTTTTGCCGCTCCCTCAACCCGGAGGGAAAAGAGAGCCGGGTGTTTACCTGGCGCTGGGATGTGGACAACCGTCGCACGGTGATGGTGCCCCCGAACCATTGCCTGCTGGTGTTAGCCCCTAAGAACTTCAGGGCAGATATTCGTAAGGCATCCCCAAATGGGGCGCAAACCATGGGATATGAAGAATCTCTGCCCATGGCTTCCGGCACTTATTTTGCCATTTTCCCCCCCTTGAAACCCCAGTCTTTTCACCAGGAATTGACCTTTCGCATTCGCTTGTTTGAGAACGGCAACACCCATGAACATAAATCGACCCTGTTGTACCTGGGCTATCCCCGAACCCTACCATTCTCTGGGTCTTTTTCACGAAAAAAAATCATGGATGACCCGTCCCTGAAATGTCTGGATGTCAATGGACGGGGGGGGGTATTACGGGCCGCCGCCTGGTGGGGTCGTCTGGAGAGCCGTTATGATGGGCTGTTGTGCGCCAATCTCAATCCTGACTATCCGGAAAATCGCTGGATGTTCCTTGCCCGGTATCGCATATGGGCCTTGTATCAGGGCGCTTCCCGGGAATTGACCCTGGATTGCCTGGAGAGCTTTTCCTGCCCCCGGGGACAAAAAGGAGGGCTGTGGCGCTTCAATGTGCCCACCAGCGAAGGCAGGCATTTTATCATTGAACTGGGGTTGTGGATGGCCCATGAACAAAATAAGGTGTTCCTTGAAATCATTCGAAAGCCCTCCCGGGATGTGGAGCTGTTCCTGGACGATGACCTCCCGGTAACCCTGATTCTTCGCCCGGATATAGAAGATCGGTCTTTCCACGATACCATCAAGGCGTGGACTGGCCCCGAGGATGCCTGGGAAACGGCTCTGACTCCCCGAAAAGACGGTGTGCTGTTTGAACCCCTACCAGGTGAACGGATCTTGGACATTGAAATGTCGGGGGGCGAGTTTGTGCTTGATCCGGAATGGACCTATATGGTGCATCATCCCCTGGAAGCCTCCCGGGGATTGGATGACCATTCTGATCTGTTCAGCCCTGGTTATTTCAAAATTTCCATGACCGGCAGCACCCAAGGCATCCATATTAAAGCCCATGCTTATGCCCATGAAAAACCTGCCAAATACGGAGCACTCAAAAACAGCAGTTCCCCCATGGAGGCAGCGCCCTCCAACCATTTTATTGAAACTGTGGGTCGAAATCTGGATCACTACCTGGTGAGTCGAGGCAACGACAAAAGTGTCATTGCAGGATATCCCTGGTTTCTGGACTGGGGACGGGACAGTTTGATTTTTTGCCGGGCATTGATCCAGGCCGGGAGAGTGGATGATGCAAAGGCCATTTTACGGCTGTTTGGCCAGTATGAACAGGGTGGCACTTTACCCAACATGATCTGCGGCAGCAATGCAGAAAACAGAGAAACCTCGGATGCGCCCCTGTGGTTTTTTGCCACCTGCCGGGAGCTGGTGGAACGGGATGGGGAAGAGTTCCTCCATGAACGCCTGGGGGATCGACCCGTAAAAGAAATTTTGATATCCATGGCCAATTCCCTTGTCCTGGGCACGGACACCGGTGTTGTCATGGATACTGACACGGCATTGCTCTACAGCCCCTCCCATTTTACCTGGATGGACACCAATTTTCCCGCAGGCACGCCCCGCCAGGGATATCCCGTGGAGATCCAGGCTCTGTGGCATTATGCACTCTCCTTTCTTGCAGACATTGATACACCGTCCCAAAAATCTTCCTGGGAAGACCTGGCATTAAAGGTGAAAAAAAATGTTCACCACTACTATTTTCTGGAAGAACAGGGCTATTTTGCCGACTGCCTCCATGCAGACCCTGGTACCGGTGCCGCCCAGGCCCGGCCGGATGATGCCCTGCGACCCAACCAATTGTTTCTTTTAACCTTGGGGGTTATTGATGACCCCTCCCTTACCATGCCCTGCCTGGAAGCTTGTATGCAATTGCTGGTGCCTGGAGCCATCCGGAGCCTTGCAGACCGGCCGGTTTCTGTTCCCCTTCCCATCGTTTCCCATGATACGCTTCTCAATGATCCCCATCACCCCTATGCCGGAGAATACAAAGGAGATGAAGACACCCAGAGAAAACCCGCTTATCACAATGGCACGGCCTGGACATGGCCCTTTCCTGTGTTTTGCGAAGCTTGGGCCGGGGTGTATGATGATGCCCAGGGAAAAGAGACGGCCCTGGCGTTGTTGGGCAGCGCTTCGGAGTTGATGAAAAAGGGATGTGTGGGACATCTTCCTGAAATTCTGGACGGCAATTCCCCCCATGAACCAAGGGGGTGTGATGCCCAGGCTTGGGGTAGCAGTGAGTTGTACCGAGTTTGGATAAAACTTGACAAACCCGATGCCACAGGCATATGAATTGAGATGGAAATGTTAATTTTGTTATTCTTCTGCACCGTCTTAACTGAAAACGCAGGTGCTGGGTTTTAGGTGCTGGGTTTTAGGTACTGGGTACTGGGTACTGGGTACTGGGTGCTGGGTACTGGGTGCTGGGTTTTAGGTACTGGGTACTGGGTACTGGGTTTTAGGTACTGGGTATTGGGTATTGGGTACTGGGTGTTCGTACAATTTATTTTTTCATTATTTGTTGAGGCAAGAGATCTCGCCATGATCGTTGACATGAAAGAGTAGATATATCTAACATTCTTTCACGCTTCGTTGTGGGTAGGCCGAGGCCAAAATACGGTCTGCCCGTGGCAGTTATAAAAAATTTGATTATGGTAAGATTGGATCAAATTGGGTTTATGGGCATTTTATGGGTATTTCAGACTGGCATATATAGGGATAATAACTTCCATGAGCCAAGACTGACGTCATTTCCCCCAAAAGGCAGGTGAAAATGAAAAAATCAAAACCCCGCGTTCTTATTGTGACGCCAGAGGTGACCTATCTTCCCGAGGGTATGGGAAATATGTCAAATTTCTGTGCCAAAGCAGGGGGACTTGCCGATGTATCTGCGGCTTTAATCAGCTCATTATTTGATCTGGGGGGAGATGTGCATGTGGCCCTGCCCGATTATCGCTCTTTGTTTGAGGGCTATCTGCCCAGTTTGTTCAATAAAGAGTTGAAACGTATCAAGGAACGCATAGAAGACCAGAGAATCCACCTTGCCGAGGATCGGGTGTTTTATTATCTCACCCATGTCTATTCCGGGTATTATGAAACCAACCTCAAGGTGTCCCTGGCCTTTCAGCGGGAGGTGATGAACAACATTATCCCCCGGGTGAATCCTGATATCATCCACTGCAATGACTGGATGACTGGCCTGATACCCGCCATGGCCCGGCAATTGGGCATTCCCTGTCTGTTCACCATCCATAATATCCACACCGTGACAGCCACCCTGGATAAGATAGAGGATAGAGGCATTGATGCTGCAGCCTTCTGGAATCATCTTTACTACCAAAAAGAGCCTGACTGTTACGAAGAGAGCCGGGGGCATAATCCCGTAGATTTTCTCGCATCCGGTGTGTTTGCAGCCCATTATGTCAACACGGTGAGTCCCACATTCCTCAGTGAGATTATCCATAACCGCCATCCGTTTGTGGAATCTTGTATCCAGCAGGAACTTTCCAATAAATGGGATGCCGGTTGTGCCGATGGGGTGCTCAATGCCCCGGATCCGGAGTTTAATCCCGCCATTGATGAGATGCTGGTGTATAATTACGGACCAAAAAATCACCGCTGTAGAAAACTGGAAAACAAGCGCCACCTCCAGGACATGCTGGGGTTGGATATGGATGACAGTGCCCCCATGTTCTTCTGGCCCTCCCGGCTTGACCCTGTGCAAAAGGGGTGTCAGCTCCTGGCAGATATCTTATTTGATATTGTTTCCAAATACTGGGATGCCAAGCTCCAGGTGGTGTTTGTGGCCAATGGTCCTTTTCAAAAATGTTTTTTAGAGATCATGAACTTCCATGGACTTCACAATCGAATTTCTGTGAATGATTTTTCCGAGGTGCTCTCCCACCAGACCTTTGCAGCAGCTGATTTTTTGTTTATGCCCTCCAAATTTGAACCCTGTGGACTTCCCCAGATGACCGGTTGCATTTATGGCACCCTGCCCATTGTGTTTGATACCGGGGGACTCCATGACACCATCCGACACATTGATCCAGACACTGACACGGGCAACGGATTTGTTTTCGGGGTTCACGACAGCCAGGGACTTGCCTGGGCCGTGGATCAGGCCATGGCCTTTTACCAGCTTGATCCCGATGTCAAAGAAAAGCAGATCTCCCGGGTGATGACCCAGGGAGTCCTTGAATTTAATCACACGGCATGCGCCACAAAATATATTGAACTCTATGAAAAAATGCTTAAAAGGCCCTTCATTGTCTGATCCCGGTATTTTCAATGATCCCGGCCTCCTGGCCCATAAAAAGGTGATCCAGGATCGTCTTGCCCGGGCCAGGTCCATGGAGCAATGGATCACGAACCAAGGCCGTTGCTCCCTGTATGATGTGGCCGATTACCATCTGGTTTTTGGATTGCATTGCACAGGTAAAAACTGGCGCTTCCGGGAATGGGCTCCCCATGCAACGGCGGTTTATATTATTGGTGACATGACCGGCTGGAAACAGAATGAACGCTTTCGTCTGGTCAAGAAAGGAAATGACGGCATCTGGGAAGGCCAGTTTGATATCAACACCTTCTGCCATGGCCAGCATTATCGGCTCCGGGTATTGTGGCCCGGGGGGGAGGGAGATCGCATTCCCACAGCCGCTGTTCGGGTGGTTCAGGACGCCCATACCCTGATTTTTAACGCCCAGGTCTGGCATCCCCAACTCCCATATCACTGGAAAGATAAAGCGTTTACCCCATCCCACGAGCCGCTGCTCATCTATGAAGCCCATGTGGGCATGGCCCAGGAAGAGGGCAGGGTGGGCACCTATCAGGAGTTTGAACAGCACATCTTACCCCGGGTGGCAAACGCAGGTTACAATACCCTTCAACTCATGGCCATCCAAGAACATCCCTATTACGGCTCCTTTGGGTATCATGTGTCTAATTTCTTTGCCCCATCCTCTCGCTTCGGCACCCCTGAAGAACTTAAACGTCTGGTGGATACGGCCCATGGCCTGGGTATCCGGGTGATCATGGATTTGGTGCATTCCCATGCCGTAAAAAACGAAGTGGAGGGTCTGGGCTGCTTTGACGGCACCTCCCATCAGTTTTTTCACCACGGGGAACGGGGCATGCATAAGCTGTGGGATTCTCGCTGCTTTGATTATGATAAAAAGCAGGTGATTGGGTTTTTACTGTCCAATTGCCGCTACTGGCTGGAAGAATTTAAAATGGATGGATTCCGGTTTGACGGGGTGACTTCCATGTTATTTTTGGATCATGGCATTGGCCGGGCATTCACAACCTATGCCGATTATTATCGGGAAGGAGAGGTGGATGAAGCAGCTCTTGCCTATCTCTTCCTTGCCAACCAGATCATCCATGATATTTCCCCCCGGGCCATCAGCATTGCAGAAGAGGTGAGCGGGTACCCCGGTATTGCGGCCCCCCAGACCTTGGGTGGCACGGGATTTGACTATCGATTTGCCATGGGGGTTCCTGATTATTGGATTCGATTAATAAAGGAGTTCCAAGACGAAAATTGGCCCCTGGGGTCTTTGTGGTATGAACTCAACGCCCGCCGGGAAGACGAAAAAAGTATCAGTTATGCAGAATCCCATGACCAGGCCCTGGTGGGGGATCAGACCTTGTTTATGCGCCTCATGGGAGAAAATATCTACCATGACATGGGGGGAACAGATCCGGATGTTAAAACATTTCGAGCCCTGGCCCTGCACAAAATGATCCGGTTGATTACGCTGGCAACGGCCGGGGACGGGTATCTTAATTTCATGGGCAATGAGTTTGGACATCCGGAGTGGATTGATTTTCCCGGGGCACACAACCAATGGTCCTACCATTATGCCCGGCGACAGTGGTCTTTGCGGGATAATCTGGATCTTTATTTTTCCCGGCTGGCAGACTTTGACCGGGCTATGATCAATGGGTTAAAGTCGTTTAATATTCCCGGTGATGTTCGGGCAGACTTATGTCATCTCCATGAAGATAATAAGATCATCGCCTTTTTCCGGGGCGGGCTTTTGTTTATTTTTAATTTCCATGGCAGTTTGTCATATACAGATTACCTTATTCCGGTACCTCCGGGTAGATATGGTATGGTTCTGGATACGGATGAAAAAACTTTTGGGGGACAGGATCGCCTTGCCCGGGGGCAGGTGCATTTTACGACGCCTTCAATCCTTCCTGGAGAAATTGATAAGCACCTTTTGAGTCTTTATCTTCCCACCCGCACGGCGGTGGTGCTTTTGAGGACGCACTGATATAACGCCCATGTATCGGGCACAACGAAAATTGAAAATGGCATTATGCCGCCCCATGCCGCCCCCCCCCGACGGGCAATGGGCCCGGCCGGAACCGTAGACGGCACAATTGGCCGGTTCCTATTACCCATCGGGGGGGGGCTCTGCTGAGGTTGCCCGGAAGTTCTATTTTCTAATAAAACTGCCACGGACAGACCGTATTCTGGCAATGATTTTACACTTTCTGAGAGACTTTTCCATCCAGATCAAAAACATTTCCCTCATCTAATCAAACAAGGTTTGACTACCTATCTTTTTTTAAGTTATATCATTTAGGAACCAGTCTCAAATAATTTGCCCTTTTCAGAACATGCCACCGTTGAAGGATAGTGTTCCCAACTTTTTAAAAGGGTATGTTATTTCGGACTCATTCCTTAAGAGTGTCACCTTGATGATTTTAGCAGGGGGACAATGTTTGACAAAAGTCCCTTCTCTGCCTTGATTTATAAATTAAGGCAAGGGACTATTTGTCGTGTCGTCGGGCCGACATGATCATTTTAAAATAAAGGGGTAAAAGACAGATGAATTATCTTTCAGGATTTACTGAATATAGACGGGAAAACCAAAATAATTCAATATTTAAAACTGCCATGGCATCAGACACGGATTGGTGCATTCATCTGCACGCTCAACAACCTGTCACAGGCCGCATTGTTGAAAATGAGATGTATGAAGTGACCATTGACACCAGGGAAACCGGGCAATGCACCATGAAAAAAACCTCTATTAAATATTTATACCCGGTGGAGCACCAAGAAAAAATTCTAAAGCTCATCAAAAAAAATGATAAAAAAGTTAAAAAATTGAATCTGGAGCCAACGGAAAATTTTCGGGAACGGCATTTTATAAAAAATAAAACCCTGTTTCCCCTAATGAAAGAACGTGAGGTGCTTTTCTTTACCCTGCTGGAGGGTGATATCATTCGAGGATTGGTTCAGGATTTCAGCATGTTTGATATTACGGTGGGACTAAAGGGAGGAGTGCCTTTGACATTTTTGAGGCACAGCATTTACGATGTCAAAAATAAGGCGGGTCGCTGTTTCTTGAAGTCCTTTCAGCAGGAGGCCCAGGACTGGAAAAAAAGTGATTTGTATATTTTGGAAAATCCGGAATAATTGGGCATCATTTAAAAAAAGTGTAAGGTACCTTTGAGTGATTTTTATTAGAAAATAAAACTTCCGGGCAACCTCAGCAGAGCCCCCCCCCGACGGGTAATAGGAACCGGCCAATTGGGCCGTCTACGGTTCCGGGCCGGGCCCATTACCCGTCGGGGGGGGGGGGCGGCATGATATCATTTTCAATATTAAAAAATTAATGGGGTTGGTTCTAAGATCGGCCACTTCAGATAATTGAAAAAATCACTGAGCTATAACTATTTAATAACTCGTGAGTTGTAAGTTCTCTGAGTTTGCTAAGCCATTATTGTATAACTTACTGAAATAATTAGAACTGGAATTTTTATTCTGATTTTTTCACTACTAATAAATTCAATAGGTTATGAGAACTTACAACTGACGAGTTAATAATATAGCTAATATTTTTATGTTAATTTGAACAATGACTGCAAGTGGCCGACGTTAGAACCAAGCCCAAATTAATCGATACACCGAAAAAAAAGGAGTCGCCATGGGACACGCATTTTTTAAAGATCTGGCCCAACAACTCGAAGATTTAAAGGTCGAAGGTCTGTACAAAGAAGAACGGGTCATCACCTCCCAGCAGCAGGCGGACATCACCGTTGCTGGTGGGCAGGAGGTGATTAATTTTTGTGCAAATAATTATCTGGGGCTTGCCAATCATCCCGGAGTAATGGCTGCAGCAAAGGAGGGCATTGATACTTGGGGATTTGGCATGGCCTCGGTGCGGTTCATCTGTGGAACCCAAACAGTGCATAAAACCCTGGAAAAGGCCATCAGCGAATTTTTACACACTGAAGATACCATTCTTTATTCGTCTTGTTTTGATGCCAATGGGGGATTATTTGAAACCCTCTTCCAGGCAGAAGACGCTATTATCAGCGATGCCTTGAACCATGCCAGTATCATTGACGGTGTCCGGTTGTGCAAGGCCCATCGGTTCCGGTATAAAAATAACGACATGGCCGATCTTGAAGTGCAGCTCAAGGCGGCCCGGGATCAGGGATGCCGTTATATTCTTATTGCCACCGACGGCGTCTTTTCCATGGACGGCACCATTGCCAATCTTAAGGGACTCTGTGATCTGGCGGATCAATACAATGCCCTGGTCATGGTGGATGACTCCCATGCCGTGGGGTTTGTGGGTGAAAAAGGGGGCGGTACCCCGGAATACTGCGGGGTGCAGGATCGAGTCGATATCATCACCGGTACCCTTGGCAAAGCCTTGGGTGGTGCATCCGGGGGATACACCACTGGGCGAAAGGAAGTTATTGCCTGGCTCCGGCAGCGATCCCGGCCCTATCTTTTTTCCAACACACTGGCACCCCCCATTGCAGCGGCCTCCCTGAAAATTCTTGAGTTGCTGAAAGATGGCGATGATCTGCGTCTTAAATTAAAAGAAAACAGCAATTATTTCAGAGCTGAAATGGAAAAATTGGGCTTTAATCTGGTGCCCGGGGATCACGCCATTATTCCGGTGATGCTTGGGGATGCGGTACTTGCTGGTAAAATGGCACAGGGAATGCTGGAAGAGGGAATTTATGTGGTGGGATTTTCATTTCCTGTGGTGCCCAGAGGCCAGGCCCGTATTCGTACCCAGATGTCTGCGTCCCATGATAAAGCCCACATTGATAAGGCAGTTGCCGCCTTTAAAAAGGTGGGACGTCAACTGGGGATCATTTAAATACCAACACAACGTATAATAAGTACCCACCCATATGTTTTTCAGTATTCAATGAATATATATCGTTGATATCTCTGGGTTTTATGTTGAAGAACATATGCTCGGGTGCTTAACAATGGCATAATGCTGCCCCCCGACTGCTCTGCTGTCGTCAACCCAGTACCCAGCACCCAATACCCAGCACCCAGCACCCAATACCCAGCACCCAGCACCCAGCACCCAATACCCAATACCCAGTACCCAGTACCCATTATCCATCGACTGGGTTCTGACAAAATCAAACAGGAAATAAAATGAAAGCACTCGTAAAAGCAAAACCCGAACCGGGGCTATGGCTCCAGACGGTGCCGGAACCCATTCATGGTCCCGGTGAAGTTCTCATTAAGATTAAAAAAACCGCCATTTGTGGCACAGACCTTCACATCTATAACTGGGATGCCTGGTCCCAAAAAACCATTAAAACCCCCATGGTCATAGGCCATGAATTTGTGGGGGAGGTGGTGGCAGTGGGGCAGGGGGTAAAAAATTTTAAGCCGGGACAGCGGGTGTCAGGGGAAGGCCATATCACCTGTGGAACCTGCCGCAACTGCCGGGCAGGTAAACGTCATCTGTGCATTGATACCCATGGCGTGGGGGTGAACCGTATTGGGTGTTTCACTGAATTTTTAGTCATACCGGAAATCAATGTCTATCCCATTCCAGACTTCCTGAATGACGATGTGGCATCCATCATGGATCCCTATGGAAATGCGGCCCACACCGCCCTTTCCTATGATTTAGTGGGGGAGGATGTGCTCATCACCGGGGCGGGTCCCATTGGGATTATGGCAGCGGCCATCGCCCGGAAAATCGGAGCAAGACATGTGGTGGTCACCGATGTCAATGATTATCGTTTGGCCCTGGCAGAAAAGCTGGGTGCCACCCGCACGGTGAACGTGACCCGGGAAAACCTTAAGGACATCCAACAGGAGCTGGGCATGAGAGAGGGGTTTGATGTGGGCATGGAGATGTCTGGAATGCCCTCGGCCTTGAATCAGATGCTGGAAAATATGCACCACGGCGGCAAAATTGCCATGCTGGGTATATTTGCCGACAAACCGCAGTTGAATACGGATCTTCTGATTTTTAAAAGTCTCACCCTCAAGGGAATCTATGGCAGGGAGATGTTTGAAACCTGGTATAAAATGATCACTCTTTTACAGTCCGGGTTGGACATTGCCCCCATTATTACCCATCGATTTCCGATGAATGAATTCCAGAAAGGGTTTGATGTGATGAACAGTGGACAGGCGGGTAAGGTGATTCTGGACTGGTCAAAGTCCTAAGGGACTTGCCCGAGTATAAACTACCTCCATGCCCAGTTTAATATATTGATATTGCATGATAAAAAAATTTATATTGGTAGTTTATTTTTATCCAAATTCCTAATCCTCATCCTTCATCAATACCTTCGCCAATTTTATTTTGGCTTAAATCTCAATCTATATATTGCAATTTGATTACCATACTGGCACAATATATGGTGTTTTGATTGCCAAATTTTAAATCGGTTTTGAATTTGGCGAAGGTATTGTTCATATCCTCCATGATATATTTTTTGGGGGGGTCACACATTGTTCTGTGTCTCAGGTTGATTCATGGCCAATTGCCCATTAATCTGCTGCACCAGAATAAGCGACACAAGGCTCAAGAGCGCCCCCCCCAGAAAGGGAATTCGATAATCCACAATCCACAAGAGTCCCCCAATCACCGGCAGCACCACTGCGGCAATGTGATTAATGGTAAACCCCACGGCCATGCTGGGGGCAATATCTTCGGGGGATGCAATCTTCTGGAAAAATGTCCGGATGGCAATGGCAAAATTAAAAAATATGTGATCTGCAATATAGAGAAAAGCCACCACAAGTTTTGAATCCACCACCGCATAGGCAACAAAAATAAATATCAGGCTGAAGTACTCCAGAGAAAGCACCTTTCTTTCCCCATATTTTACAATGCACCTGCCAATGAACGGGCTTAAAAAATAATTGATGATATTGTTGACCATGAACAATATCACAATTTCCCGGATGGAAAACTGAAATTTTTTCACCAACAAAAACACCGCAAAGGAGGTGAAAATCTGACGTCGGGCCCCGGCCATGAAGGTCATTAGATAAAAAAGCCAGTATCTTTTTTTAAAGATCATGTCCTTTCGCTGGGGGGGCAGGAATTTATCTGTGGGGTTCCGGGTGAGGGCATAAAGGCCAATGGCCAGCATCCCTCCACCGGCCATGAGATAAAGCCCGGTGTAGGAAAAATAGGGAGCCGCCAGAAATACCAGTATTCCCGCCACAATGTTGCTCAAGGCTGCCAGGCTTCGAAGTTTGCCAAACACAATGGGGGCGGTCAGGGTATCAAAATACTGCAGGGTCAGGGACTGATTGGTGGTTTCAAAGTAGTGAAAGCCAAAACTCATGAGCAAGGTGGTGAACATCAATCCATAAAAGGTGGGAAACAGGCCCGTTGCCCCCACACCCAGCCCCATTATAATCACGGAAAGGGCCGACAGGCGGTGTTCTTTTATGATCAAAAGAAGGTACACCACCAGAAGGGATAGAAATCCGGGGAATTCCCGCACCGACTGTAGCACCCCCACATGCCCCCCGTCCAGATGGATAACATTTACGGCAAAATTATCAAAAAGAGTGCGCCATACGTGCAGCCCTGCAGTGGAGGCAATAATAAGGAGCATCAGATAACTGTACATGGGATTTTTAAGTAAGGGGTTTTTATGCAAGGAGTTTTTCATGGAATCCTCATTTGGATTGTTTATTCATACGGCCTTACAGGCTCGGAGTCGCTATTTTTGTAACGGTTTATTCCATTGCGGAAAAGAGGGTAAATGTGCTACATCCGTGGAGAAAATCGTTGGGTCTGTGTAAACGTTGTAAATCTCAGATTCTTAATGAATATGCAAGACAATTAAATGGTAAATTAAAAATCCAGTACCTGAAAAAGTAAGGAGCAGTGTTGATGTTTGATTTTGATGAAATAATTGACCGCCGGGGAACCGGGGGTGAAAAGTGGGACAGATACCAGGGACAGGATGTAATCCCCATGTGGGTGGCAGATATGGATTTCAAAGCCCCCACAGCGGTGAATTGGGCCCTGCAGGAACGGGTAAATCATGGCATCTATGGATATCCCGGTCCAGACCGCACATTGGAAGCCGTCGTGGTAAAGCGTTTGAAGAAATGCTTTAATTGGGAGATTGATTCTTCCTGGATTGTGTGGCTGCCGGGCCTTGTCAGCGGCATCAATGCCATGTGCCACGCCTTTAGTGAACCCGGGGATGATATCATGACCACAACGCCGGTGTACCCGCCGTTTCTGGCGGCCCCGGGCAACTCTGGGAAAACCTGCATTAAAGTCCCCATGATATTGGAAAATGATCGGTATGTCTTTGATTTTGAGGGCATAGAACGGGCCATCACCGCTAAAACCCGCATTTTTATCCTTTGTAGTCCCTATAATCCTTGTGGGACTGTTTTTACAAAGGAGGAACTCGCCCGCTTGGTGAATATTTGTCATGACCATGATATTCTGCTGCTTTCCGATGAAATCCATGCGGATTTTATTCTGGATGACGCTGCCTGCCATTGCCCCACATGGATGAGTGACCCCAAGGCCCCGGAACAAACCATCACCCTGATGGCTCCGAGCAAAACATTTAATATCCCGGGGTTGAGCTGCTCCTTTGCCGTGATTTCCAATGAGGCCCTGCGCAACAAATTCCAGAATTTCAGCCGGGGCCTTTTGCCCCATGTCAACTGCCTGGGGCTTGTGGCCACCCGGGCCGCCTTTGAATCCGGAGAGGAATGGCTGGCTGCCCTGATCCAATATTTGAAAATAAATCGTGATTATGTGTACCAGCGTATTAATAAAATGCCGGGACTTTCCATAAAACCGATTTCTGCCACCTATCTTGCCTGGATTGACGCAACCGAATTGAATGTTGAAAACCCAGCCGCATATTTTGAATCCATGGGTGTGGGCCTCAATGATGGGGCGACTTTTGGTGCCAAAGGGTATGTTCGGCTAAATTTTGGCTGTCCCATGGCCACCCTGAAGCAGGGGCTGGATCGCATGGAAAAAGCCGTTGACAAATTGAGTTGATGGTTCATTCCTGATCCTGTTGGACACTGCTCAAAATTGCAAGCTTTTAGCACTACAGCGACACTTTTTTGTGTGAACATCTAAAGACCGCTGTAATGTTAGATATCAAGAATAAAATTATATTTAGATTACAGTATGTTATGATGACTATCGAACCGAGGTTTATCACTGTGATACTGAAAAAAATGATTGTCATTTTGGCACACATCTTATATCATTAAGACACTGTTTAACCTTAACAATGCCTTGTAGAAAAGTGAGGGCTTATGCCAAGAATAGAAAAAAGATTTCAAATACGAATGCCTTATCATGTCCATGAAAGGCTTACGCATGCCGCAGAAAAATTAGGTGCAACTTTAAACCAGTTTGTTGTACAATCAGGGGTTGGTCATAAGATGGGCCACTATACGGGAACAGAATATATGTTATTGTCAACTACTTGTAATTATTGATTTTATTTTTAGGCTAAAAAAAGTTGTTTCAAAGTGGCCCATGTTATGACCAACCCCTACAATCAGCTTTGGAGAAAGCAAATTCAGTAATGGAAAAAGAGCAAGTATTGAATTTAACTTACCGTGATGCTGAAGCGCTCTTTGAAACAATTGAAAATCCACCATTACCAAATCAACTGTTAATAAAGGCTGCCAGAAATTATAAAAGGGAATTCATTGATGAACAGGTTTGAGGAATTAACCCGTTCACATAATCGAGCTGGTTTTGATTGTGGGGTGCAGGAACTCAATGTTTTTCTTCATAACCTTGCGCATCAAAATTTCAAAAAAGGTCTTTCCAGAACATTTGTATTGACATAATATAGGTACTCATCTGGCCTTCAGCAGGATGTTGTGTCGTGTTTGTTGCCGGTGAGTATGAGCAAATATATCATACCCGAAAACAAAGATTATATTACCGACATGGACAGAAAATTTTCCGGTTGATTTCAAACAAATCTACAGAAATTAAGGAACAGACCATGAAAGCCATAGAGTTTGAAACAATTATTGATAAAAACGGTCATATCTGTCTACCTGATACGTTTCAGTACGCTTACGGAAAATTTGCCAGATTGGTTGTTGTTCTGCCGGAAGAAGATGTGCACCGAAAGAAAAGACGCCAACCGGGCAGTGCCAAAGGGCTCCTGCACATAGTTTCTGAAGACGATTCGCACCTGGATGATTTCGGGGAATATATGCCATGAACCCCTCGGTTCGATAGCCATCATAACATACTGTAATCTAAATAAAATTTTATTTGGGTTTTTTATTTGTTGTTTTTTTATATCAATAAATTCAATTTGTTATAAAAAAATGGCCGAACCGATGGATGAACCTTCTACTATATACAAATAATGAACCTTGATAAGGAAGAAAAAAATGGAAAGAGTTTTAAACATTCACATTGAAAAGTTGCCTGAAGGAGTTTATTTAGCAACGTCAGAATCAGTGGAGGGACTCGTTGCTCAGGGACGAACTGTAGCTGAAACTCTGGAAATTGCCCGTGATGTTGCAAGAAAATTAATTGAAGCACAAACAGAACGAGAATTTGTTGCAAGATTGCCGATAGTGAACGATATCTTTGACTACCCTCTCATTATTGGTGCTTAGTATGGGCAAATTAGCTGGTTTTAGCTACCGACAAATCACAAAGAAATTAAGGAAACTTGGATTTGTATTTGATCGTCAAGCAGCAGGCAGCCATGAAATCTGGCATAACCTTGAAACGGATAAATATACAACCATTCCTAATCATCCTGGTGACTTGCCTGAAGGGACGTTAAGAGCAATATTGAAACAAGCCGACGTTAATTTCGAAGAGTTTTTGAGTCAAAAGTGAGTGACGAGCGGCTAACCCAGTGCTCCACCAGACGTCTGATAAAATATAAAGAAGGGATAAACTTGATTTTATTTCCATAAAAGAGAGCCATTGACATGACAGAACCCTTTCCCCCAGGCCTTTCCATCATCCATGCCAACCATGTGGAGGATCTGCGCGATGTGGTTGTGGAGTGGATTGGCCGTTATCCCGTGGCACCCCTGGAAAAAGAGTGCTTTATTGTCCAGAGCAACGGCATGGCCCAGTGGATGAAGCTTTCCCTGGCCTCGGATGAAGGCTGTGGCATTGGTGCCGGGCTTGATTTTCTGCTCCCCGGACGATTCATGTGGCAGGCCTACCGGGCCGTTCTGGGGGATGTGCCCCATGCCTCCCCCTTTGACCGGGAACGATTAACCTGGCGTCTCATGCGCTTGTTGACCCAGCTGGGAGAGGATCCTGTTTTTTCCGTGCTCACCCGGTTTCTTGCCGATGATGGAGATTCCCGGAAACGGTACCAGCTGGCCTTTCACCTGGCAGACCTCTTTGATCAATATCAGGTGTACCGGGCAGACTGGTTGACAGCCTGGCAAGATGGCAAGGATGGCCTTTTTACCGGCAAGGGCACCTGGGTGGAACTGCCCCCGGAACAGGCATGGCAGGCGGAGTTGTGGCGGCGGGTCCATGAAGATATTGCCCCGGAATTGAGATTCACCGGACGAGCCGATCTCCATGGCCGGTTTTTAACGGCGGCCAGGAACTCCCGAACTCCCTTTCCCGGATTGCCCCGGCGGGTAATTGTGTTTGGCATTTGTTCCTTGCCAGCCCAGATATTGGAAGCCCTGGACGTCTTGTCTGCCCATTGCCAGATACTCTTATTTGTCCATAATCCCTGCCGCCATTATTGGGCCGATATCATTGAGGACCGGGAACTCTTTAAAATTGAACAGGCCCGCCATGGCAAATCCGGAACAATGCCCGGAGACCTGGATCCCGATCTCCTGCACCAGCATGTGAACCCCCTGCTTGCCACTTGGGGAAAGCAGGGCAGGGACTATATTGGGCTCTTGTACCGGTATGATCAGCCGGAAACTTACCAGGATCGGTTTTCCCAGATTGATCTGTTCCGGGATATCATTTCCCCCGGGAGTCAGGACAATGCGGATAATTTGGAAAATCTGGACAATGCGGATAATTTGAATGCAGACAATCTGGACAATATAGACAATCAGGAGAACCAGGGTAATGGGACTTCTGATACCCGGGGAACCTTGCTCATGCAGGTGCAGCAAAACGTACTGGATCTCACTGCCTTGCCTGCTTCCCCTGCTGACAAACAAACACTTTCCCCCACGGATCGCTCCATTCAGTTTCATCTGGCCCACAGCCGCCAGCGGGAGGTGGAAATACTCCAGGATCAACTGCTGAATTTCTTTGAAGAAATGCCTGATCTTTGTCCCAGGGATGTCATTGTCATGACCCCGGACATTGAACCCTATGCCTGCCATATTCAGGCGGTGTTTGGCAATGTGACCATGACAGATGAGCGATTCATCCCCTTTTCCATTGCCGATGGCCCGGACAACGCTTACCGCCCCCTGTTAAAGGCCCTGGAAACCTTGTTAAACTTGCCCCAGATCCGAATGACCACCGCAGATATCATGGCCCTGGTGGAGGTGCCTGCCCTGGGCCGCCGTTTTGGTATCAAGCCCCTGGATCTGCCGTTATTAAAACTGTGGATGGAGGGGGCCGGTATCTGCTGGGGGCTTAACAGCGCCCACCGCAAGGCCTTTGATCTGCCACCGGATCTGGAGCATAATACCTGGGATTTCGGCCTTCGTCGGATGATGCTGGGTTATGCCGTGGGCGCTGGATTTGCTTGGAACGGCATTGAACCCTATGACGAGATCGGCGGTCTCAGTGCGGCCCTGGTGGGGGGACTGACTGATTTTATGAACGCCCTGGAAATGCTGTGGCAAACGATTACCACGCCAACATCTCCGGAAATATGGTGCCAGCGTATCCGGCAAATGCTCAATGATTTTTTTATGCCCGGGGACAGCAGTGAGCATCTATTTTTATCCCATGTGAACGATGTCCTGGTGGCCTGGGAAACGGCCTGCATCAGTGCAGACTTTCATTCAGATCTGGATCTGCCCGTGGTGAGGGATCACGTCATGGCGGCCATGACCGATTCCAGTACTTCCCAGCGATTTCTGGCCGGGAAGGTGAATTTTTGCACCATGATGCCCATGCGGGCCATTCCTTTTAAGGTGGTGTGCCTTTTGGGCATGAACGACGGGGAATACCCCCGCAGCCGGGTGGCCCTGGATTTTGATCTCATGGCACAGAAAGGTCTTTACCGACCCGGGGATCGTTCCCGTCGGGAGGATGACCGATACCTGTTTCTGGAGGCCCTGCTGTCGGCCCGCAATTGCCTGTATATCAGTTATATTGGACATGATGTGGTTGATAACAGCTTAAAAGCCCCGTCTGTGCTGGTGGCCCAGCTCCGGGATTATGTGTCAGCGGGGTGGCGGTTTTATCCGCAAGAAGACGCCTCCCGTACCCTGGGGGGTGTTGAAGATCAAGGCAGGGAAGCACATGACCTGGAAGATCATGGCATGAAACCCAATGACATGAACACTAATAATATAAATGATCATGACATGGACGAGCATAATTTGGGCACCCATGGCACAGATGCGGATGACAGTGCAGATCATGAACTGGATGTGTCCCAGAACCTGACATTGGAACATCCGTTGCAGCCTTTCAGCAAACGATATTTTGACAGCAAAAAGAATAACCCACTTTTTACCTATTCCCGGGAATGGCGGGAAATCTTTGAACCCCAGGAACGGCCAACGCACCAGGGTAGTGGCGAATCTGCCATTGCTTTTGCTTCTTCTTTGGGGACAGATTTAAAATCTGTCCCCCAAAAATCTGATTTAAAATTTGTCCCCCCAGAGGATGAAGCGCCTCTTTTACCCCTCCCCGTACCCCAGGATAACCTGGACTTAAGGCCCTTGATCCAGTTCATGAAAAATCCCCTGAAGTTTTTTTTCCAGCAACGTTTATCCATTTACTTTGATGGCATGGATGGATCCCAGACCGGGGATGAACCCTTTGTCCTGGAAGGCATGATTCCCTATATACTTAAAAAGCAATTGCTGGATACCGGTCTGGAGGCTTCTCCAGAAGGGGCTGAGCAGGATTTTCAGGCGGTTACCACAGCGGCCCAACGCCTGTTGAACACCGGGCAACTGCCCATGAAGGGGTTTGGACAGCTTGCCATGACCTCCCTTATAGAACCCGTGGAAGAGATGGTGGATCATAATAAACATCTTTGTGAGATCTGGCCCCATGAGGTTGCTGGCCGGGATTTATCATTCCACATAAACAAGGGGCCTCTTCGGGGTAAGATACTTGAAGGGTTTTTAGATGGCCTTCACACTGTAGATTCTCCAGCTTCAGCAAATTTCCCAGGCTCCCCGGATTCCAAAATTTCTCCGGATTCCAAAATTTCCCCAGATTCCAAAGTTTCTCTGGATTTTTTAGATTCTCCATCAGAGCACGCCGGGGAAAACCCAGCAGATATCCCCCCGGGTAAGGCATCCCCTTTTTCCGTGAAATCCCTTGCCAGGTGGGAATTCTATCCCCATAACATCATGGATTCCAAAGGCAACCCAGGCCGTTTAACTCCCTTTACAGGGGTGTGGGTAAAACATGTGCTGGCCTGTGCAGTGGGGCTGTCTTTAACAAGCAGTCTTGTGGCACCGGATGGCATTGTGACCCTGAATCCCCTGGAAAAGAACACGGCCAAGGCCCTTCTCCATAACATAATTGACCTGTGGTGGCACGGGCTTTGCCGTCCACTGCCCATCACCCCCCGAACCGCCATGGCTTGGCTTTTAAAAGCGCCGGAATCCGAGCGGGAAGAAAACCCCCATGATGGAGAGAATGCATCACAAGCCGCCATGGCCATGGCCAGAAACGATGCCTGTAAGGCGTACCAGGGGGATGGATTTCGCCCCGGAGAAATAGGATATACCCCCTGCGCCCTGCGGGCCTATCCTGATTTTGATGTTCTGTGGCAGGCCCATGATAATGCCTTTCCCCTGCTGGCCCGGCGTCTTTATGGCCCTCTTTTTAATGCCCTTAAATGAACTTCCTGAACATGGTACATCCCTTAAATTGCCTGGCCTTTTTAGCATCCTTCATATTTCCTCAAAAGTATTTTACACTTTTTTGGAATCACTCCCGATAAATGAAAATTTTAATCCAGCAAGTGTAAACGGGCAAATGAAGGATGCCGCCTTTTTTTTAAAAATTTATGCTACACACTCTTGCTATATACATGTTTGTGCCATATACTCCATGTATATAGCAGGTTGAATATAAGGAGATTGAGTTATGGATGTAGGAACCGTCTTTGTAAACAATAGAACCCAAGCGGTGAGATTACCTGTTGACAGCAGGTTCCCTGAAAATGTGAAAAAAGTGGTTGTACGTACCATCGGTAAGGATCGGGTACTTTCACCAGTGGAGAATACATGGGACAGTTTTTTTCTTTCGGATGATGGCGTTACCGATGATTTCATGCAGGAACGTGCGTCACAAGAACAACCTGAAAGGGAATCCTTTTAATGCTGAAATACATACTGGATACCAATATCGTTATTTATGTGATTAAACGCCGCCCAATCGAAATATTGGACATTTTTAACGCCCATGCAGGGCAGATGTGTATAAGTTCAATCACATTGGCCGAACTCTTACATGGTGTCGAAAAAAGCGCTATGGTTTCCCACAACCTACGCAAAGTCGAAGACTTTGTCTCCCGTTTGGAGGTCTTGCCCTATGACAATAATGCCGCTGCCCACTATGGGAATATCAGAGCGGATTTAGAAAAGAAAGGCACTCCTATAGGGGTCAATGATTTGCACATTGCCGGTCATGCCCGAAGTGAATCTTTGATCCTGGTCACAAATAACATGAGGGAGTTTGTGAGAGTCGAAGGCTTGCGATTAGAAAACTGGATTGAATCAACTCAAGAGTCCTAAGTTCCCATAACTCATTGAAATCATTAATGCCTATAAAATCAAACTTTAAGGCACAGGCTCAATAATTTCAAGAGGTTAGCAAACCTCCATACACAACATGCATAGAACTTAGGACTGACGAGGAATCAAAATAAGGGGTTTTAAAAGCGAACGAGTCTTTGCCTGAAAAATCTGAAATAAGCCCCACGGTCGGAAACATCTTCCACAAACAGAGAGGTTGTTAAGGGTCACCCACCCTCTGCATCCCCGTCAGCACAAGGTGATGTATGATATCGAACATTGATCGGCGAACCCAGCACTCCACCAGACTAAGCACCAGACTAAGGAACATCCTAACATGGCACACCCTTTAAATCCCCTGACCTTTCCGCTTCATGGCACCCGGTTGATAGAGGCCAGTGCCGGTACGGGTAAAACCTATACCATTGCAGCCCTTTATGTACGCCTGGTGCTGGGGCACGGGGGCGAAAACGCCTTTATGCGACCCTTGACCCCGCCGGAAATTCTGGTGGTCACCTTTACCAATGCCGCCACCCAGGAGCTCCGGGACCGCATCAGAAGCCGACTGACCCAGGCGGCCGCTTTTTTCAGACACCAGGGCCCCGGCGACGACTTTCTGGTCACCCTTGGTCATAGCTGTGATGTGGAGGCATGGCCAGGGAACGCCCGGCTTCTGGATCAGGCGGCCCAATGGATGGATGAGGCCGCCATCTTCACCATTCACTCCTGGAGCCAGCGCATGCTAAAGCGTTACGCCTTTGGCAGTGGCAGTCTGTTTGATCTGGAGCTTTCCCCGGGGGAGGATCAACTTTTGGAGCAGGCGGCCTGTGATTATTGGCGGGCCACCTTCTATCCTTTACCTGCCTCCCAGCTTGCCATGGTGTTAAATACCTTTTCGGTCAGCACCCCCCAGGCGCTTTTAAAAAAGGTTCGACCTTTCATGGGGGTGCGTCATACTGTATCCCCCCTGGAGCCCCAGGCACTTCTGGAACAAAGGGAAAAGGCCATTGCAACGGCCCGGCAATGCTGGGCCGCTGATTTTACCCATGTGGCGGATCTGGTGCGCCGGGCCAGGGCCGAAAAGCATTTAAACGGTAATAAATACCGGGAAGCTTCCCTGGAAAAATGGCTTAAAGAGATGGAAACCTGGATTGCCGGGGGCTGCGAATTGCCCGATGAAAAAGCCCTGGTACAATTGTCTCGTTCTGGCCTGGAAGCAGGGAAGAGTAAAAAAGGGGTGCCTCCGGAACATGCGGCCTTTGATGCCCTGGATGAGCTGAACACGGCCCTGGAAGAGCTGGATCTGGAGAGCGCTCTTTATATCCATGGGGCCAGTCAAATCAAGGCCCGGGTGGAGCAGGAAAAGCTTCGTCAAGCCCTGGTGGGATTTGACGATCTGCTCACCCACCTGGAACAGGCCATTCACCGTCCGGGAAATGATCAGCTAGCCCAGATGATAAGACAGCAGTTCCCCGTGGCCCTGGTGGATGAGTTCCAGGATACAGATCCCATACAATATGGCACCCTGGGCACCATTTATCTCAATCAGCCGGGCACGGGTTTTTTCATGATCGGCGATCCCAAACAGGCCATTTACGCCTTTCGCGGGGCCGATATCCACACCTATCTGTCGGCCCGGAAGGATGCGGCAGACCATCTTTACACCCTGGACACCAATTATCGATCCGCCGGGGATATGGTGTCGGCGGTGAACTATTTTTTTGGCCTGGCCATCCCCCATGAACAAGGGCCGTTTTTATTTAACGATGAGATCCCCTTTACACCGGTACATGCCCGGGGAAGGGCGGATCGTTTTTTTGTTCAAGAGGAATTCCCCTTGCCCCTGACCCTGTGGAAAGAGGACCAGGAAGTGCCCATGATTAAAACAGGAGATAAGGGGTATATCCACCACATGGCCGAGGTGTGTGCCGGGGAAATGGTGCGTCTCTTGAATCTGGCCAGCCTGTCCCCCCCCCAATGCGGGTTTAAAGACCCGGATGACACCATAACCCCCTTAACCCCGGCGGACATGGCCATTCTGGTACGCAACAAAACAGAAGCCGCAGCCGTGCGCCAGGCCCTGGATAATCGGGGAGTCCGCACGGTGTATCTGTCTGACAAACGCTCGGTGTTTGATTCCCCGGAAGCCCTGGATCTGCTGTATCTTTTACGGGCTTGTGCCTTTCCGGGGAATGCCGGATACATCAAGGTGGCCCTGGGGACGGCCTTGCTGGATCTCTCCTTTGCCTTTCTGGATAATTTGAGTATGGATGAATTGGCCTGGGAGGCCGAGGGGGAACGGTTTCGGCATTATCATCTTATCTGGTACCACAACGGGGTGCTTCCCATGGTCCGGGCACTGCTGCGTGACTTTAAGGTCCCCACTCGTTTATTGGCCTCCTCCATGGGCGAGCGGCGTCTTACCAATGTGCTGCATCTGGCGGAACTGATCCAGGAAAAGGCCATGTCCCTGGATGGGGAGCATGCCGTAATACGATGGTTCACCCGGCAGCTGGAAACACCGGATAGCATTTCTGATGAGGGTATTATCCGCCTGGAAAGTGATGAAAAGCTGGTAAAGGTGGTGACCATCCATAAATCCAAGGGCCTTGAATATCCCCTGGTGTTTCTGCCCTTTATCTGTAGCCATAGAAAGGCCCCTAAGGGTAAATCCCCGGTGGCCTGGCACGATGAACAGGGCCATCGTCAAGTGGGGATCAATCCCGGAGAAACGGCCCTGGCCCTGGCAGCCCAGGAGGCCCTGGCCGAGGATTTAAGGCTTCTTTATGTGGCCATGACCCGGGCCTGCCATGCCTGCTTTTTGGGTATGGGGGTCATGGGGCGGATGTTAAAAAAGGGCGAAACCAATGAGTTCCATTGCTCTGGCATTGGCCATGTGATCACCGGGGGGGATGAACATTCCACCCGGGATATTCTTCAATTGCTGGATAACATGGGGGACGAGTGCAGCGAAATTTGTGTCACACTGGCTCCGGAATGTCCGGATATGCTTGGAACACCCGAGGATAACAGCGCTTTTTTTGCCCCGGCACGGCATTTTTCCCATCCCGGATGGCAACGGTGGTTTATCACCAGTTACAGCGGCATTGCCGACGGGGCCACCATGCCGGACATCCATGTGCAAGGGGGGGCAGGTGCCATGGCGGCTTTATCGGATTTGCCCGGAAAAAAATCTTCCATGGGAGCCTCTTTTACAAATACTCTGGTGGAGATGGATACGCCTCCGAATCTGGTGAAAACCCCGGGGTCTGTTGAAAAAGAACCCAATCCAGATAGGGATAATGGAGATGACTCGTCCATGGACCCAGAATCATCCGTTGCAACTATTCAGATCCTGGCTGATTCTCCGGATTCAGCCCGGGCTGATCAGCTCATGGAGGCGGAATTTGAACCTGTCACCGATTCAACCATCATCTCTCCTGCCCGGTCCATCCACACCTTTGCCCGGGGGCCGGAACCTGGAACCTTTCTCCATGATCTGTTTGAATGGGCAGCGGACCAGGGTTTTGACACCGTTGCCAAAAATCCCGGGGCCATCCAGGAACACCTTGCCCTGGTATGTCCCCGCCATGGTTGGGAAGAGTGGGTGGAGACCCTGGCAAACTGGTTTCATCAATTGCTCGTAACCCCCCTGCACCTGGACCCTGGGGCAGATCCCTGTCTGTGTATGGCAGATCTTCCCCGAAACGCCTGTCATGCGGAAATGGAGTTCATGTTTTCCGCCACCCAGGTGGATACCT